>CAXUHE010000286.1:0-4373 GCA_964250725.1 uncultured Enterovirga sp.
GAGGCCCGCCCCTGGATTTGAACCAGAGCTGAGGAGCTTTGCAGGCTCCGGGGTATCCACTCCCCCGCAGCGGGCCATGGCGTGAACGTACCCCGCCGGGCATCACGACGCCAAGAACATGTTGAACGAATGGTTAGCGCGGCCGTGTTCGCGGACGCTACCGCCGGGTGGACGTCTCGAACGCCGAGTTGCCGCTATAGCTGACGATGCGGTTCGGATCGGGCGCCTCCCTGACGATCCACTCCGTCGGTCGGCATCCGTGACGGTCCGGGTCGGCTTGGCCCGGCGCGCATCCATTGCTGCCTCGACCGGTGAACGACCCGACGCGCTGGAACTCGATGACCCGTTCATCTGGGTCAGGCTCGTCGATCCGTCGAACATCGGGGGAATGAACGTGCTCTGAGCCGCCGCGGGCAGGGCCGCCGCGCAGGAGAGCAGTGCCCCGAGTATGATGCCGCGCATAGCGTCCGGTCTCCGACCTGCGCGCTATGCCACGGGGTCGTCCGGACGATCAACCCGGACGACAGCTTATGCCTTGCGTCTCGAGGCGACCGCGAGGCCGGCCGCAAGGCCCAGCGCCGCGAGGCCGATCGCGAGCCCCGTGCCGATCCGCCCTGCCGGCGGCAACCCCTTGCGGTCGAGCCAGCCACCGCTCGTGCCGCGTCCCTCCGGGATCGGCGCCAGCATCGCGCCCTCCTGCCGGGGCGCGGCGCCCGCGCGGGAGACCAGCCGGCGCATGACGGCGCCGATCACCATCTCGGTCGTGCGCGGCGACAGGTTGTAGGCGATCTGCCCGGCGCGGGCCGGCCAGCCGACCGCCACCTCGCCGCGCGGGTGCCGGGCGAGGCCGACCATCGCGTCCGCCACGTCCTCCGACCGGTACAGCAGCGGGCCCGGGTCCAGCGTGCGGCCCGACATGTTGGCGCCGTGCACGAAGCCCGGCGTGTCCACCATGGCGGGGAACACCGCGCAGACGTGGATGTCCTCGTGCGCCGCGAGTTCCTGCCGCAGGCTCGCGGTGAAGCCGCGCAGCCCGAACTTGCTCGCCGTGTAGGCGGCCGCGAAGGGCGTCGGCGCCCAGCCGCCGAGCGAGTTCGTGCTGATGAGCACGCCGCGGCGCTGCCGCTTGAAGATCGGCAGCACGGCCCAGGCGCCGTGCATCGCGCCCATGAGGTTGACCTCGATCGTGCGGCGGTGAAGCGCGATGTCGGCATCCTGGTAGGGCCCGAACACGCCGACGCCCGCATTGTTGATCCATACCTCGATGCCGCCGAACTCGGCCTCGGCCGCCGCCGCGAGTTGGCGCACCGCCTCGACATCCGTGACGTCGGTCGGGCACACGAGGGCTCGACCGCCGAGGTCGTGACACTCGCGCGCGACCTCGTCCAGGAGGTCGGCCCGCCGTGCGGCCAGGACGACGTTCGCTCCGCGACGCGCGAACGCGAGGGCGGCGGCCCTCCCGATCCCGCTCGACGCGCCGGTGATCACCACGGTGGCGTTCGCGATCTCACGTGCTGGTCTGAACATCCGTCGGGTCCTCGGCTCGGGTCCGTTCAATCATCGCCACCGTGTCCCGTTCCGGGCGTGTCCCGTTCCGGGCCGTGAAGCGGCGGGTCACTCCGCGGCTTCGAGCCTTGGCGGCGAGGCATCGGCCCGCAGCTCGCCGATCTCCACCGCTGGCCGGGTCTCGTCCGGCGTGAGGAACAGCCCCCACCGGAACGCCGCCTCGCCGAAGCTCTTGCGGCTCGACCACACGATCAGCGGCGAGCCGCAGACGAGGCCGAGCACGACCGGAACCTGGAGGAGCGCGTACCATCCGCCGGTCCAGGCGGCGACCGCGAGGAGGAACAGGCCGAGCGCGAAGCTCCCGCGCGACACCCGGAAGGCCTCGGCCCAGCCGACGTCGCGGTCGGCTCGCGACTGCGAATTCCACGGCACCACCGTCCCGAGGAAGGTCTGCGCGGTGAACCGCGCCGTCACGAGAGAGAGGAGCGGGGTCAGCAGGATGGAGAAGACCTGCTCCAGGACCGCGCTCGCGAGGAGGCGCGGCCCGCCGCCGAACCCGCGCCGCTCCGCCGCCCCGAGCAGCGCGCGGCAGAAGTTCAGGCTGCGCGGCAGGAGCAGCGTCGCGAGGCTGGTCCAGAACAGGGCATGCGCGACGGGGCCGTGCTCCGTCGCCCCGTAGGCGAGGACGCCCATATCCTGGCCGTCCGCGTCGGCGAGCGCCCGGCACGCGCCCAGCACCACGAAGGCCCACCAGAGCGGCCCCACGAGATAGCTGAGAATGCCCATCGCGATATGGGTCCGGCTCCCGGCCGTCAGGCCGATCATGGGGAGGACGCGGATGTGCTGGAGGTTGCCCTGGCACCAGCGGCGCTCGCGGCCGAGGAGGTCGACGACGTTCGTCGGCATCTCCTCCCAGGTGTCCTCGATGTTCTGGACGACCCTCACCTCCCAGCCCGCACGCCGCAGCAGGGCCGCCTCGACGACGTCGTGGCAGAGGATCTCGCCGCCGAGCGGCGGGCGCCCGGGCAGGACGGGCAGCCGCGCGTGCTCCAGGAACGGCGCGCAGCGGATGATGGCATTGTGGCCGTAATAGAGCCCGTCCGCGCCCTGCCAGAAGGCGAGCCCCTTCAGCGAGAGGGGCGCGTAGAGCCGGACCGCGAATTGCTGCACGCGGGCGAACAGCGTCATGCGGTTCGCCGCGTAGCTGATCGTCTGGATCAGCGCGACGCGCTCGTTCTCCTCCATGAGGCGGATGAGCTTGCGCATGGCCGTCCCGGACATCAGGCTGTCGGCGTCGAGCACGAGCATGAAGTCGTAGGCGCCGCGCGTCCGCTCCAGGAACTCCGCGACGTTGCCGGCCTTGCGCCCGGCATTGTCGGTCCGGCGGCGATAGACGACCCTCGGTCCGCACGGGACGGCCTGCATCGCGGCCACCGCCCGCCGCTCGGCCTCCGCGGTCGCGGGGTCGACGGTGTCGCTGAGCACGTGCAGGTCGATGTCGTCGCTGGCGCCGAGGCGCGCGAGCGAGCGGCGCATGATCGCGACGCCCGCGAAGACGGCCTCGACGTCCTCGTCGAAGATCGGGATCACGATCGCGGTGCGGCTCGCGCCGGTCGCGAGGGGCGCGAGCTCGCGCGCGCGCCGCTCGAGGTCGGAGAGGCCGGCCGCGCCCCGGCCCCAGATCCAGAACCCCAGCACGATCACGAGGCTCTCCCACGTCATCACGGTCACGAACAGGGCGCACAGCGTCCAGTCGAGGAGCGTGCGCTCGCCCCGCAGGACGGTCAGGACTGCGAGCCACGCGAGGGCGGCGGCGAGGAGCGCACTGGGCGTCGCGAAGATGGCGCGGCGGAGAGTGGTCGTCATCGTGAGCCGAAGTGGGAGGGACGCGCCGTGCCTAGACGATACAGGCACCCGATGCCCCGTGTCGGACCGACGCTCAAGCAATCTTGATCCGGTTCGGTGCGGCGCGCGATCCGCGCTACCTGAACCGTCCCGGCCGGGCAACGGTCGGCGCGATGTCGAGGCCGGTCACGATCATGGTGCAGGGCTCGTGCCCGATCGTGCCGGAGCGGTGCCCCTTCTGGCCCTTCGTGCCCTGGTCCTCGCCCATCATGAGCTCGCCCGGCCCCATCTCGACCCGCGTGCCGTCCATCGTCTCGACGAACCAGCGGCCGGAGAGGATCGCGATCCATTGCGGCTTCGGGTTCTCATGCCACTCGCCGATCCAGCCGGCCGGCAGCACCGTGAAGGTGACGCCGGCGCCGCTCGGCTCCATCCTGTCGTTCCATTGCGGCTGGACGTCCGGGCCGATGCCCTTCAGCTCGAAGGCGGTGAGCTCGCACCGCGCCTGCCGGCTCACGCCGTCCGCATCCACGTAGACGTGCCAGTAGGGCATCGCGGGCGCGCCGCTCATGACGAGAGCCGCGCCGCCACGACGTCCGCGACCCGCAGTGCGTTCGCCACGATGGTGAGCGTCGGGTTCACCGCGCCGATCGACGGGAAGAAGCTCGCATCCGTGACGTAGAGGTTGTCGATCCCGTGCGCCTTGCAGTCGAGGTCGAGCACGTCGCGCGCGGGGTCGGGGCCGAACCGCATGGTGCCGGCCTGGTGCGCGGTGCCGCCGATCGGCGTGTTCTTGCCGAGATAGAGCGAGCGGTTGAGGAGGTGCGGGTTGATGTGGAGGCTGTCGCACATCGAGCGGAGTTTCTCGCGCAGCCGCCGATGCGCCTCCATGTTGGTCTCCTGGAGGTCGAGATGGACCTGCCCGTCCTGGTAGAAGATCCGGTTCTCCGGCCGGGGCAGGTCCTCCGAGGTCAGCCAGAAATCGATCGAGTGCTCCGCGATCCACGAGAACGGCCGCGTGG
>CAXUHE010000287.1:0-4361 GCA_964250725.1 uncultured Enterovirga sp.
CGGGCATCCGGGAGATCCTGCTGATCTCGACGCCGCTGCACCTGCCGCTCTACCGGCACCTGCTGGGCGACGGCTCGCGGTGGGGCATCGCGATCGACTATGCCGAGCAGGCGGAGCCGAACGGGCTCGCGCAGGCCTTCGTGATCGGGGAGGCGTTCGTGGCGGGCGAGCCGTGCGCGCTGGCTCTCGGGGACAACGTGTTCTACGGCGCGGGCCTGACGGCGCAGCTCGAGAACGCGGCCTCGATCGACACGGGGGCGGTCGTCTTCGCCTACCCGGTGGCGGATGCGCGCGCCTTCGGGGTCGTGGAGGTCGACGCGGAGGGTACCGCGATCTCGATCGAGGAGAAGCCGGCCCGGCCGAAGAGCGACCTCGCGGTGACGGGGCTCTACTTCTACGATGCGGAGGTGGTGGAGATCGCGAAGGCGGTGCGGCCCTCGGCGCGCGGCGAGTACGAGATCACGAGCGTGAACGCGCATTACCTCGAACAGCGCCGCCTCAAGGTGGAGATCCTGCCGCGCGGCACGGCCTGGCTCGACACCGGGACGGTCGAGGCGATGCACGAGGCCTCCGCCTTCGTGCGCGCGATCGAGCACCGGCAGGGGCTGAAGATCGCCTGCCCCGAGGAGGTCGCCTGGCGCTCGGGCTACATCACGACCGACGAGATGCTGGCGATCGCGGCCGGGCTGAAGAACGATTACGGCGCCTATCTCAAGCGGCTCGCGGTCGCGGTCCGGCATTAGGCCGGACGGTCCGGCATTGAGCGAGGATCGATCGATGGCGCGCGTCACCCTCATCAAGCCCCGCCGGTTCGCGGACGAGCGCGGCTGGTTCTCCGAGACCTACAAGCGGACGGCCGCCGCGCAGGCGGGGTTCCCCGAGGAATTCGTGCAGGACAACCACTCCCTGTCGCGTCCGGTCGGGACCCTGAGAGGGATGCACTTCCAGACGCCGCCGCACGCGCAGGCGAAGCTGGTGCGCTGCCTCGTGGGGCGCATCATGGATTACGCGGTCGACGTCCGGCGCGGCTCGCCGACCTATGGGCGATGGCTCTCGGCCGAGCTCACCGCCGAGAACGGCTGGCAGCTCTACGTGCCGGTCGGCTTCGCGCATGCCTTCCTGACGCTGGAGCCGGACGCCCAAGTCGCCTACAAGGTCTCGGACTACTACGCGCCGGATTGCGACGGCGGCATCCGGTTCGACGACCCGCAGATCGGGATCACGTGGCCGATCCCGGGCGATCGGCTCGTCCTGTCGTCCAAGGATACCGCCCTGCCGCCCTTGTCCGAGTTCGACAGCCCCTTCGCGTATGACGGCGAGCCGCTCGCCGAGCATCTCGACTGACCTTGCTGGACTGATACGTTGCGCATCCTCGTCACCGGCGGCGCCGGCTTCATCGGTTCCGCCCTCGTTCGGCTCCTCGTGCGCGAGAGCAGCCACGAGGTCCTCAACCTCGACAAGCTGACCTACGCGGGCAGCCCGACGACGGTCGCGGAGGTGGCGGACGACCCGCGCTACGGCTTCGTGCAGGCCGACATCTGCGACGGCGACAGGGTCGCGGCCGTCCTGCGCGAGTTCGACCCCGACACGATCGTGCACCTCGCGGCCGAGAGCCATGTGGACCGCTCCATCGACGGGCCGGACGCCTTCATCGAGACGAACATCGTCGGGACCTACCGGCTTCTGCGGGCCGCGACCGCGCACTGGCAGGCGCTGCCGGCCGACCGTAAGGCGGCGTTCCGCTTCCACCACGTCTCGACGGACGAGGTGTTCGGGTCGCTGGGGCCGGAGGGCTTCTTCACCGAGACGACGCCCTACGACCCGCGTTCGCCCTACTCGGCCTCCAAGGCGGGCTCCGACCACATCGTGCGCGCGTGGCACCACACCTACGGCCTGCCCACGCTGGTGACGAACTGCTCGAACAATTACGGGCCCTACCACTTCCCCGAGAAGCTGATCCCGCTGATGATCCTGAAGGCCTTGGCGGGCGAGACCCTGCCCGTCTACGGGCAAGGCCAGAACGTGCGCGACTGGCTCTTCGTCGAGGACCATGCCCGCGCGATCCGGCGCGTGTTCGAGGCGGGCACGCCCGGCGAGACCTACAATGTCGGGGGGAACTCCGAGCGCACGAACCTCGACGTCGTGCGCACGATCTGCCGCCTGCTCGACGAGGCCCGGCCGCGCGCCGACGGCCGACCCTACGCCGAGCAGATCGGCTTCGTGGCGGACCGCCCCGGCCACGACCTGCGCTACGCGATCGACGCCACGAAGCTGAAGCGCGAGCTCGGCTGGGAGCCGGCCGAGACCTTCGAGACCGGCATCGCGAAGACCGTACGCTGGTATCTCGACAACGAGACCTGGTGGCGGGATATCCAGGCTTATGCCGGCCAGAGGCTTGGGTTGAAGACGTAGTCCCGATGGACATCCTTCTCACGGGCGGCGCGGGTCAGGTCGGGATCGAACTCCGGCGGCAAGACTGGGGCGAGGGCGCGACGATCCATGCGCCGGGCCGCGACGCGCTGGACCTCGCGGACGCGGCCTCGGTCGAGCGGATCCTCGACGAGCGGCCCTGGGCCGCGGTGATCTCGTCCGGCGCCTACACGGCCGTCGACAAGGCGGAGAGCGACGTCGCGACGGCGTGGCGCGTCAACGCGCTCGCGCCCGCGATCCTGGCGGCCGCGACCGCGCGCGCCGGCATCCCGATCGTGCAGATCTCGACCGATTACGTGTTCGCGGGCGACAGGCAAGGCTTCTACCTGGAGGACGATCCCGTCGCGCCGCTCGGCGTCTACGGTGCGTCGAAGGAGGGCGGCGAGCAGGCGGTCCGGACCGCGAACCCGCGCCACGCCATCATCCGCACCGCCTGGGTGGTCGGCCCGCACCGTGCGAACTTCCTGAAGACGATGCTGCGCCTCGGGGCCGAGCGCGACGAGGTGTCGGTCGTGTCCGACCAGCACGGCTGCCCGACCTTCGCGGGCGACCTCGCGGGCGCGGTCGCGACCGTGACGCGCGCGCTGATCGCCCGGCCCGACGCGCGTGCCGGCACGTACCATTTCGCGAATGCCGGGGAGGCGACCTGGAGCGGCTTCGCGACCGCGATCTTCGCGGCCTCCGCGGCGCGGGGCGGCCCGTCGGCACGCGTGCGCTCGATCACCACGGCGGAGTACCCGACGCCGGCCCGCCGGCCCGGCAACTCGCGTCTCGCGACCGCCAAGATCGAGGCCGCGTACGGCATCCGCCCGCGGCCCTGGCAGGACGCCCTGGACGAGGCGATCAAGGTTCTCGTCTAGCGCTCGTCGATCCTGAACCGGAACCCCGCGAGACCGAGCCGCATCACGCGCTCCGGCACGAAGGTCGAGAGGCGCGCGACCATCGCGAGGCTCCGCGGGAAGGCGATCACGGGCTTGTCCCGCGCGAGGCCGGCGACGATGCGGGACGCGGCGCGCGCGGGCGACATCTCGAGCGGACGCCAGCCGCTGTAGCGCCCGCCCATCGCGGTGAAGACGTAGCCCGGGCAGATCACGTTGACCCGGACGCCGCGCGGCCGGAGGCGCTCGCGCATCGAGAGCCCGTAGGCGAGGAGCGCCGCCTTGGTGCCGCAATAGCCTGGCGAATCCGGCAGGGGCGAGAAGGCCGCGAGCGAGCTGACCAGCGCGATCTGCCCCCGGCCGCGCGCCGACATCGGCGGGACCAGGGGCAGGACCGTGTTCAGCGTGCCCACGAGGTTGACCTCGACCTCGCCGTAGCTCGCGCGCTCGACCTCCTGGTCGTCGCCGGTCGGCAGCGCGACGCCGGCATTCGCCACCACGAGGTCGACCGGGTGGCGCGCGTCGAGCCGCACGAGGACGTCGCGCATCGCGTCCCGGTCGCGGATGTCGGCGAGGATGATCTCGGTCTCGGCGCCCCGCGAGCGGCAGGCGACCGCGACGGTCTCCAGCCGCCGGGCGTCCCGCGCGACGAGCGCGAGGAGCGTCCCCGGCTCGGCCAGCGCCTCCGCGAGCGCCGCGCCGATCCCGCGCGACGCCCCCGTGATCACGACCGTGCGGGGCGTCATTCCGCGGGTTGCGGCCGCCCGTAGATGTCGTCCGCCGCGGCGTCCGTCCGGTCCGCGACGGCGTAGAAGTGCAGCAGCGGCTCGACGCTCTCGATCCGGTCCGCCGCCTCGCCGACCGCCATGGTGACGCCCTCGCGGCAGAAGAAGCCGCCATTGACCTGCGTGCGCTGGATGACGAGCCTGCGGAACGCCCCCACGAGGTCGCTGTCCGGCGGCGTCGCCTCGCGCTGGCCATCTGCCTTGCCGGCACCCTCGCGGCCGCCGCCGTCTATGCGTTCACCGCACCCAACAAATATGCCGCGACGAC
>CAXUHE010000288.1:0-4349 GCA_964250725.1 uncultured Enterovirga sp.
TCGAGCTTCACCTCGAGGTTCAGCGGCACGCCCCCGAACGTCGTGCCCTCCAGCCGGATATGGGCCCATTTCCGGTCCTTCAGCCACGGCACGTAATCGCTCGGGCCCACATGGACGTCGGTGGCGGGAAGCGGGATGTCGAGCTGGCTCGTGACGGCCTGGGTCTTGGAGATCTTCTTCGATTCGAGGCGGTCGCGCTCCAGCATGTTCTGGAAGTCGGAATTGCCGCCGAAATTGAGCTGGTAGGTCCGGTCGAGACGTACGCCGCGCTCGCGGAACAGGTTCGCCAGCATGCGGTGCACGATGGTCGCGCCGACCTGGCTCTTGATGTCGTCGCCGACGATCGGGAGGTTCTTCGCCTCGAAGCGCCGCCGCCATGCGGGATCGGACGCGATGAAGACGGGTATGCAGTTCACGAAGCCGCAGCCGGCCGCCAGCGCCTGCTCGGCGTAGTATTCGGTCGCCTTCTGCGAGCCGACGGGCAGGTAGGACACCACGATGTCGGTGCCGGACCGGCGCAGGTGGGCCGCGACGTCGACGGGCTGGGCGTCGGCCTCCGGCACGTCGTCGCGCACGTAGCGCCCGATCCCGTCGAGCGTCGGCCCGCGCTCGACCGTGACGCCGATGGGCGCGACGTGCGCGAACACCTGCGTGTTGTTCGGGCTCGCGCCGATCGCCTCCGCGACGTCGCGGCCGACCTTGTGCGACGAGACGTCGAAGGCGGCCGAGATCTCGATGTCGGAGACGTGGTAGCCGCCGAGCGAGACGTTCATCAGCCCCGGCACCGGCTCGTTCGAGCTCGCGTCGCGGTAATAGGTCAGGCCCTGGACGAAGGACGACGCACAGTTCCCGACGCCGACGATCCCGACCCGGAGCTTTCCCGTCAAGGCTGCGCTCCGGGCGTGCATGGGAGGGGCGCGGTCGACATCGATACGGGAGAACTCGTGACGGACACGGGGTCGCGGCTCGCTGGTGGTCGGCCCGGTACGCGTCGTCCGCGGCCTCGGACGGAGAAGGTACTTACGCCCATCCCGCCCGGCTTGGAAGCCGCCGCTCACGACACGGTGAAGGCACCCGGCATCCGGTCAGGAACCATCGTGGAGAGCCCCCGTTTGTGGCCCCGGCCCCCTTGCTCACGAGTCGCGTATGCCAGCCACACGGCGCCGAAAAGACCCGGCGGATCACGCCGAAAGCGCCGTTCCGCGGCCCGACGGGCGGCTCTGTGTACGTCTCATGACGCTCGCGCGGGAAGCCGGGCCGGCCGGGATCGTCCATGTGGCGGCGAGCGCGGGCCGGGTCGAGCGCCTTGCGCAACTCGTCTGGCGTCTGGCGCCGGAGATCGAGACTGTCACGCTGCCGCCGTGGGACAGCTTCCCCTACGACCGGACCTCGCCGTCGCGCCTGGTCATGGGGCTGCGCACCACCGCACTGACGGCCTTGGCGCGACCGACGACGCGGCCACGCCTCGTGATCGCGACATCGGAGGCGCTGCTCCAGCGCGTCCCGCCGCGGTCGTTCTGGGAGGGCGTGACGCTGCGCTGGGAGGTGGGCACGCGCCTCGATCTCGCGGCGCTGCCGACCGGCCTGCGGCGGATCGGCTACCGCGAGGACGAGCGCGTCGACGAGGCGGGCGAGTTCGCGGTCCGCGGCCAGGTGATCGACATCTTCCCGGCCGGCTACCGGCGGCCGGTGCGGATCGAGCACGAGGACGGCCGCATCACCGGCATGGCGTCGTTCGACGCCGCGAGCCAGCGCACGTCCGATCGGTTCGACACGCTGGCGCTCGGGCCTGCCTCCGAGGCCGTCCTGCCCGAGGGCGAGGCGGCGCCCGATCTGGTGGCGCCCGATTTGGCCGAAGCCGGGCTGGAGCACCGCCTGCCCGACATCGTGCCCGGTCTCGAGACGCTGTTCGACTACCTGCCCGGGGCGGCGTTCCTGGTCGAGCCGCGGGCCGGGGACCGCGCCGACTCCTTCCTGGAGCAGGTCCGCGACGCCTACGAGAGCCGGGTCCGGCTCGGCGGCGGCAAGGTGCACCCGCCGCGGCCGGAGCGGCTCTATCTCGACCGCGAGGAGCGCGACCGGCGGCTCGCGGACCATTCCGTGACGCGGTGGACCGACGGCCCGGAGGATGCGCCCGGGGTGCCGAATTTCGCGCTCGCCGCGAAGCCCGCCGAGGCGCTCGCCCGGTTCGTCAAGGGCGAGGTGGAGGCGCGACGCCGGGTCGTGCTGGCGGCCGGTGGCGAGCGCGACCTCGCCGAGCTGTCGCGCCGGGCGGTCCGCGCCAGGACGGGACAGGTCGTCCCGGTCGACGATTGGAATGCCGTGCTGGCCGCGGAACAGGGCGCGCTGCTGGCGCTCGCCGCGCCGTTCGAGCGCGGCTTCGTCATGCCGGAGGAGGGCGTGACCGTCGTGGCGGCGGCCGACCTCATGGGCAGCCGCGCCGGGGGCGGAGCGGAGCGGGCCGCCCTGCCGGTCTTCGGCGAGGAGGCGTTCCACCTCGGCGACACGGTGATCCATCTCGATCACGGGGTCGGGATCCTGCGCGGGCTGGAGACGATCGAGGCCGGCCCCGAGGGTGCGCGCGACCTCATCCGCCTCGAATATGCGGGCGACGCGAAGCTGATGGTCCCGTCCGACGAGGTCGACCTCGTGTGGCGCTACGGCGCCGCCGGCACGGCCGTCTCGCCGGACAAGCTCGACGGTGATTCGTGGCCGAAGCGGCGCGCCAAGGTCGAGGCCGAGCTGACCAAGGCCGCGCGGGAGCTCGCCCGGCTCTCAGCTGAACGGCACGCCGTCCGCGCCCCGAAGCTCGTGCCGGAGCGCCGGGGCTACGAGCGGTTCGTCGCGCGCTTCCCCTTCGCGGAGACGCCGGACCAGCACGCCGCGATCGACGACATCCTGGCCGACCTCGCCTCCGGCCGCGCGATGGACCGCCTCGTCTGCGGCGATGTCGGCTTCGGCAAGACGGAGCTCGCGCTGCGCGCCGCCGCGGCGGCCGCTCTCGCGGGGCGGCAGGTGGCGCTCGTCGCGCCGACGACCGTCCTCGTGCGGCAGCACCTGCAGACCTTCCAGCGTCGCTTCGCCGATCTCGGCATCGAGATCGGACACCTGTCCCGCCTCGTGAAGCCGGCCGAGGCGCGCGAGGTCCGCGACGGTCTTGCGGACGGGCGCATCCGCATCGTGATCGGGACGCACGCGCTCGCCGCGAAAGGCGTCGCGTTCAAGGATCTGGGGCTCCTGATCATCGACGAGGAGCAGCATTTCGGGGCGGCCGACAAGGCGAAGCTGCGCGCGCTCGGGGCCGACGCGCACGTGCTGACGCTGACCGCGACGCCGATTCCCCGGACCCTGCAATCTGCGCTGGCCGGGTTGCAGGAGGTGAGCGTGCTGACGACGCCACCCGCCGAGCGGCAGCCGGTGCGCACCTTCGTGCTGCCCTTCGACGACGTGACGGTCCGCACCGCGCTTCTCCGCGAGCGCGGCCGGCGTGGGCAGAGCTTCGTCGTCTGCCCGCAGGTCGAGGACATCGCCCCGATGGCGGAGCGGCTGCGCCGGCTCGTGCCGGAGCTCGGGGTCTTCGTCGCGCACGGCAAGCTGCCGGCGGCCGAGATCGACGACACGATGGTGCGTTTCGCGGACGGCGAGGGCGACGTGCTGCTCGCCACGAACATCATCGAGAGCGGCCTCGACGTGCCGCGCGCGAACACCATCCTGATCTGGCGTCCGGACCGGTTCGGCCTCGGCCAGCTCCACCAGCTCCGCGGACGGGTCGGGCGCGGACGCGTCCGCGGCTCGGCCTACCTGATGGCCGATCCCGAGCACGAGCTCTCGGAGGAGACGAAGAAGCGCCTCGCGACGCTGGAGAACCACGACCGGCTGGGCGCCGGCTTCGCGATCAGCGCGGAGGATCTCGACCAGCGCGGCGGCGGCGATCTCCTCGGCGAAAGCCAAGCCGGCCACGTCAAGCTGATCGGCGCGGGACTCTACCGCCGCCTCCTGGAGCGGGCGCTCGTGGCCGCGCGGGGCGAGAGACCGGACGAGGACTGGTCGCCCGAGCTCCATATCGGGCTCGCCGGCCGGCTCCCCGCCGACTACGTGCCCGAGGACGAGGTGCGGCTGAACCTCTACGCGCGCATCGCCCGCGGGTCGGAGCGCGAGGAGACGCTGCTCGACGAGCTGGAGGACCGGTTCGGGCCGGTGCCGGCGCCCGTGACCTCGCTCATGTCGCTCGCGCGGCTGCGCCGCCTGTGCCGGGCGGCCGGGATCGCCCGGATCGACGCCGGTCCGCAGGCCGTCGCGCTCACCTTCAAGGACCGCCGCGAGAGCGATCCCGCACTCGCGGACGCCGT
>CAXUHE010000289.1:0-4329 GCA_964250725.1 uncultured Enterovirga sp.
CACGAGCCGGTCGTCAAGACGCGCTACCTCGACGCGCTCCACCTCGTCGAGCGGCTCCACCGCCGGCTCCTCGACGTCATCAAGGACGAGTTCGAGCGGCGCGGCCGCGACGACGTGAACAGCGTCCAGGCGCTGCTCCTCTACAACATCGGCGACAAGGAGCTGACGGCGAGCGAGCTGCGCACGCGGGGCTACTATCTCGGCTCGAACGTCTCCTACAACGTCAAGAAGCTCGTCGAGATGGGCTACCTCCACCACGCCCGCTCCCGCGTCGACCGGCGCTCGGTGCGCATCAGCCTCACCGACAAGGGCCGCCAGGTCCACGACCTGATCAGCGGCCTCTACGAGAAGCACTCGCGCACGATCGAGCCGATCGGCGGCATCTCGGACGACGATTTCGAGCGCCTGAACCACTCGCTGACGCGGCTGGAGAGGTTCTGGACGGATCAGATCCGGTATCGGCTGTAGGATCGCGGAACCGGGCCGGACGACCGCCGCAGCTAACGGCGGGCCCGTTTCAGCCAGTCCTCCCAACTGACCGGCGTCCTGGGCGCTTCGACCACCCGGACCTGATCGGGCGGGATACGGTCCGTGAACAGGACGAGGTTCAGGCACGTCCAGCGCGCGCTGGGTGCGATCAGCCCGTCGAATCCCAGGAAGAACGCCGCATCGGCGATCTCCTGCGTCCGGCCGTAGTCCCGTTCTCCGTAGCGGGCGGAGTCGACGCCCAGCTTCGCCAAGGTCTGAAGGTCGGCCAACCTGAGGGTCTGCGCCGCGGTCGCCCTCAGCTTGTGGGCGAACCAACCATTTTTGGAGGGGAACACGGGTTGCAGCGAGAGCAGGGCATGGATCTCGGCGATCGCCCCATCCCGCTCGAATGAGGTGTAGAGAACGTCGAAGGTGGCGTTGCACCAGCGGCTTCGGGACGGGCTGCCCAGAGCAGGATCGCGTCCGGCCCGGACGAGGCGCCACACATCGATCTCGACCGCCTCGCGCCTGAACGCGTCGAGCGCGTCGAGCAGTCCGAGATCACGCGCCCGCCGGCCCTCATCGGCCACTTCAGGTATAGGCTCCCACGTCGAGCGCCTCGATCACCGCGAGAACGTCCTGCGTGCGGCCTGCGTTGATGAGGTCGATCGCCCGTTCGTTGCGAAGCATCGGGTGCAACGCGTGCAACCATAGCCTGGTCTCGTCCGGCGTGTAGAAGTCGGCGAGCCGGTCGACGACATAGCGAAGCTCGGCGATGACGGTCTGCGTGCGCAGATCGGGCGTCGCCTTCCCGCTCGACCAGCGCGAGACGGTTGCGGGCGATACGGCCACGATATTCGCGATGTCCTTCCCTTGAAGTCCTCCGTCGTCCCTGAGGCGCTCCAGCACCCTGCTGACGGCGGTTGCCATGATCGGCGCCCCTTTTTCTCACGTTCGGCCGTGACGACAGGATGGTCCACACGGAACGCGTCCATTGAAGTTGCATATCGATTTCACGTGGTCAAGGATGTGAAATCAGGTCGGGCGTGGTGCGGCAGGGCGGTCGGCAGAGAGATGCTCCGACGGCGTGCCGGTTCGCGTCACGCTCCCGGCCCGACCTCCTGGCCGAAGCGGGTCGGATGCGTCTTCAGCGAGCCGCAGACGTCGCGGAGCGCGGTCCGCAGGCTCTCCTCCAGGGTGGGATGGTAGAAGGGCAGGTCGAGCATGCGCTCGGCGGTGAGCCCGAGCTGCACCGCCCAGGCGACGAGGTGGCCGAGATGCTCGGCCTCCGGCCCCACGATCTCGCCGCCGAGCATGAGCCCGTCCGAGGTGCGCGCATGGAGGAGGATCTGCCCGACATTGCGGCCCATCACGCGGGCGCGCCCCGATTGGGCGAGGTCCGCCCGGCCGGTCGCCAGGTCGCCCTCGTCGAGCGACGCGACCGGCGGGCCGACGACCGCGATCTCGGGATCGGTATAGGTCAGCGCGAAGCGGACGCCGCGCGGCGTCGGCTGCACGTCGGGATAGCGCCCGGCATTGCGGCCCGCGATCCAGCCCTCGTCGGCCGCCTCGTGCAGGACGGGCCGGTCGGCATCCGCGTCTCCCGCGATGAAGATGGACGACGTGCCGCAGCGCATCGTCTCGTGATCGAAGACGGGCGTGCCTCGATCGTCGAGCTCGATCCCGGCGCGGTCGAGGTCCAGGCCGTCGAGGTTCGGCGGCCGGCCCGATGCCACGAGCACGCGCTCGAACACCTCCCGGCCGTCCGCGCCGTTCCTCTCACGCCACCCGATCTCGACGCCGCCCGCGACGGGCACGGCCTCGGTCTCGACCGACATGTGGAGCGTGAGCTCGCGCGCGAGCTCACGGCGGATGATCTCGTTCGCGGCGGGATCGCGCAAGCCGCCGACATGCTCGCCCGTGTCGAAAACCGCGACGCGCACCCCAAGCCGAGCGAAGGCCTGCGCGAGCTCGAGTCCGAGCGGCCCCGCGCCGATCACCGCGAGCGAGGCAGGCAGGTCGGGGAGCTCGAACACCGACTCGTTCGTCAGCACGGCGTCTCCGCACGCCGCGAACGCCTTCGGGACGGTGCTCTTCGACCCGGTCGCCACCACGATCGCCTTGGCGTCGATCTCGATCTCGTCGCCGACGCCGAGCCGGTTCGGGCCGACGAATCGCGCCCAGCCGGACAGCTTCTCGTCGTCGCGGAGCCGCCGGACGCCGTCCAGCACGCCCGCGACGAAATGGTCGCGCTCGCGTTGCACCCGCGCCATCACGGCGCGCCCGTCGACCCGGACCTCGCCCGCGCTCAGGCCGAACAACCCGGCGCTCCGAGCGCCGTGGGCCGCGGCGCCCGCTGCGATGAGGAGCTTCGAGGGCATGCAGCCGACGCGCGCGCAGGTCGTGCCGCCGACTCCGGCCTCGATCAGCAGCGTGCGCGCGCCTTGCCTCGCGGCGGCGCTGCGGGCCGAGAGACCGGCGGTTCCCGCCCCGATGATCGCGACGTCACATGTGAGAACCCGCACCGGCATCGACACATTAGGCCTTCGCGCGGGAGCCATCCCCCGCCTATGTGCGCTCAATGCAACAGGCGCCGCGCAAGTTCAGGCCGTTGTGCCGATTGTGAGAATTGCGGCGGCTCGCCACAAAACGGCCGGAGTGAGGGTCTTCGTTAACCGCGCTCGGGCTTGATCCATCCTCGATCGATGAACGTCCGGGCACGCGTATCACCAGACCTGTTCACGAGCCTTGCGACCCGACCATCGCGCATCTTGCGCCTCTATTGCCGACGAGCCCCCCTCGATGCTGTCACGCCGCGCTTTCCTCCATACGTCGACCGCCCTCGCGCTGGTCGGCCCGTCGATGGGCGCGCTCGCCCAGAACGCGCCGGACCAGGCCGAGTGGGCGCAGAACTACGACGGCGCGTCCCGCATCAAGGTCCCGCGCTCGACGACGCCGATCCTCTCGCCGGCCGCTCTGCAGGCGACCGAGGAGATGGTGGAGCGCTACCGCACCATCGTGGCGAATGGCGGCTGGGAGCGGCTCCAGCTCCCGGCGCTCCGCGTCGGTGCGCGCAGCCCCGCGGTCGCGGGCCTGCGCCAGCGCCTTATCGTCGAGGGCGACCTCGATCCGGCGTCGGGCGGTTCGCAGGTCTATGATTCGTATGTCGAGGGCGGGGTGCGGCGCTTCCAGGCGCGACACGGCATCACGACCTCGGGCGTCATCAACAACGAGACGCTGACCGCGATGAACGTGCCGGCTCCGATCCGGCTGAAGCAGCTCGAGCTCAACGTCGTGCGCCTGCGCTCGTACTCGGGCAACCTCGGCCAACGCTACGTCATCGTGAACCTGCCCGCCGCCCTCGTGGAGACGGTCGAGAACGGGCAGGTCCACACCCGCCACGCGGCCGGGGTCGGCAAGGTCGACCGCCAGTCCCCGATCATGAACGCCAAGGTGGTGGCGATCAACTTCAACCCGTTCTGGACGGTCCCGGCCTCGATCATCAAGAAGGACCTGATCCCGAAGATGCAGAAGGATCCCAATTACCTGACCGACAACAAGATCCGCATCTTCAACGGCGGCAGCCAGGAGATCCGTCCCGAGGCCGTCAACTGGCGCTCGGACGAGGCGACGCACTACATGTTCCGCCAGGATCCGGGCGGCGACGTGAACTCGATGGGCTTCGTGCGCATCAACATCCCGAACCCGCACGGCGTCTACATGCACGACACGCCCTCCAAGGGCATCTTCGGGGACGATTTCCGCTTCGTGTCGTCGGGCTGCGTGCGCGTGCAGAACGTGCGCGACTACATCACCTGGCTCCTCAAGGACACGCCCGGCTGGGACCGCGAGCATATCGAG
>CAXUHE010000290.1:0-4319 GCA_964250725.1 uncultured Enterovirga sp.
GCCTCGGTCATCACGTCGTAGAAGGTGCGCCAGCGCGCCTCCGTCATGGCCCCGATGCCGAGCTTCAGCGCATCGCCCGACTGGACGATGCCGCGCTCCTTCATCACCTTGAACGCATAGTCGATCTTCTCCTGGTCCATGTCGGGGTTGTCGCGCCGGATCAGCGCCTCCGCGGCGGCGTTGCCGGGGCCGCCCTTCATGTACTCCGCCCAGCCCTCTATCGTGGCGTTCACGAAGCGCTGCACCACGTCGCGCTTCTCCTCGACCATCCGGCGGGAGACGTTGATCGTCGTGTTGTAGGCCTCGTAGCCGGAATCGGCGAGGAGGTGCACGACGGGGTTCACCCCCGCCTTCATGATCACGAAGGGCTCGGAGGAGACGAAGCCCTGCTGCGAGAGGTTCCGGTCGGCGAGGAACGGCGCCATGTTGAACGTGTAGGGCCGCACCTGCTCGTCGCCGAAGCCGAACTTGGACCTCAGGAACGGCCAGTAGCTGTTGCGCCCGCCGGCCCCGATCAGGACCGGCGCGCCCTTCAGCGAGGCCAGTGTGTCGTGCCCGACGCCCGGATGCGAGATCAGCACCTGCGGGTCCTTCTGGAAGATCGACGCGATGCACAGGAAGGGCAGCCCTTCCTTGGCGTAGTTGATCGCCTCGAACGAGCTCGACATGATCATGTCGACCCGCCCGCCCAGCAGGAGTTGCGAGGGGTTCTGCTGCGGGCCGCCCATGCGGATATCGGCCTCGATGCCGTGTTTCCTGTAGATGCCGTTCGCGACCGCGTAGTAGAAGCCGCCATGCTCGGCCTGGGCGCGCCAGTTCGTCTGGTAGCTGACCTTGTCGAGCGATTGCGCCGCGGCGCGGCCGCCGGGCATTGCGACCAGCGTGGACGCGAGGCCGCCGCCCAGAAGGCCGAGCGCGGCCCGGCGATCGATGCGGTATCGTGTGGTGGTCATCTGTCCCGCCATCGTTCAACGTGTCCGACGAGGCGAGCAATCGCCGTGCCGCGCCGCCGGATGCGGTACAGAACCTGCGTCGAGCACTCCATCATCCGCGAGGATCCATGTCCGCCAGCCTCTCCGTCCAGACCGACCCGCCTGCCCGCTACGACATCGAAGGCTTCGTGGCGGCGATCGGCGACGTGCCCGTCGAGCGCACGCCCGTCGTGGTGCGCCGCCGCTCGCGCGACTATTTCTGGTACAGCCCGGTCTTGAACCGCCAACTGCACGGAAAAGCGGCAGATATCATCGTCATGCCGCGCGACGAGGCGGATGTCGTGCGGGTCGCGGCTGCGTGCTTCGCGCGCAGCATCCCGCTGACCGTCAGGGCCGCCGCGACCGGCAATTACGGCCAGGCGGTCCCGCTGGAAGGCGGCGTCCTGCTCGACGTCAGCGGCCTCGACCAGGTCGAGTGGATCAGGCCCGGCGTCGTTCGGGCCGGCGCCGGTATCCGCATGCACGAGCTCGACGCGCGGCTTCGCCCGGAGGGTTTCGAGCTGCGGATGCATCCCTCGACGAAGCGCATGGCGACGCTCGGCGGCTTCGTGGCCGGCGGGTCGGGCGGCATCGGGTCGGTCACCTGGGGCGTGCTGCGCGATCCCGGCAACCTCATCGCGGCGCGCGTCGTCACCATGGAGGCGGAGCCGCGCGTGATCGAGCTGCGCGGGCGCGACGCCCAGGCGATCAACCACGGCTACGGCACGACCGGGATCGTGATCGCGCTGGAGGTGCCGACCGCGCCCGCCTGGGACTGGACCGACATCGTGATCGCGTTCGACGATTTCCTGGAGGCCGTGACCTTCGGGCAGGAGCTCGCCTTCGCGGACGGGATCGTGAAGAAGCTCGTGACCCCGATCGACGCGCCGATCACGCCCTACCTCACGGGCATCTCAGACCTGTGCCCGGCGGGCAAGAGCATCCTGATCGCGATGATCGCCGCGCCCTCGATGGAGAGTTTTCGCACGCTGCTCGGCGCCAAGGGCAGGGTCACCTGCGAGCGGCCCTCGAGCGACGCCGCGGGCGCGGAGCCGCTCTACGAGTACACCTGGAACCACACGACCCTGCAATGGCTCAAGCAGGACCGGGGCGTCACCTACCTGCAATGCCTCTTCCCCTTCGACCGGCTGCTCGAATCGGTCGCCGAGATGCGCGAGCTGTTCGGCGACGAGGTGCTCTACCACCTCGAATTCGTGCGCTTCGCCGGACGTCTCACCTGCTCGTCGCTGCCGATCGTGCGCTTCACCACCGAGGAGCGCCTGGCCGAGATCATCGCGATCCACGAGCGGCACGGCGTCATGATCGCGAACCCGCATGTCTGGACGCTGGAGGACGGGACCCGGCACAAGAAGGCCGATGCCGACCAGCTCGGCTTCAAGGCGAAGGTCGACCCGCGCGGCCTCCTGAACCCCGGCAAGATGCGAAGCTTCGTGGCCGCGGACGCCTGAACCGGTGCGGGTGCTGTACGTCTACTGCCACCCGGTCGAGGACAGTTTTCATGGCGCGATCCGCGAGCGCGCGCTGGCCGGCCTGGCGCGGGCGGGCCACGCGGTCGACCTCGTCGACCTCTACGCGGACGGGTTCGACCCGGTGCTGTCCGCCGAGGATCGCCGCCGCTACCACGACACGGCGCTGAATCAGGCCGGACTCGAGGATTACGCCCGGCGGCTGCTCGCCGCGGAGGGGCTCGTGGTGCAGTTCCCGGTCTGGAGCTTCGGGCCGCCCGCCATGCTGAAGGGCTTCGTCGACCGGCTGTTCATCCCGGGCGTCGCCTTCGACATCACCGACCCGGCGAACGTGCGCCGCATGCTGGGTTATCGGCGGCTGGCGGGCATCACGACCTATGGCCGCCCCTGGACGCGCGCCGTCGCGGTCGGCGACCCGCCGCGCAGATGGGTCATGCGCTATCTTCGGCTGATGGGGCGGGGCTGGGTCACGGCCCGCTATCACGCGCTCTATCACATGAATGTCGCGACCGACGCCCACCGCACGGCCTTCCTGGCCAAGGTCGAGCGCGCCATGTCGCGTTTCTGAGGAGACCTCGAATGCGCAAGCTGCACTGGAGCGAGCTGACGAGCGAGGAGTTCGTCGGGCTCGACCCCGAGACGACGGTCGTCGTCTGGCCGATCGCCGCGATCGAGCAGCACGGCCCGCACCTGCCGGTCGCGACCGACACCGCGATCGCGCAGGGCATGGTCGGCGAGCTGACGGAGCGCCTGCCCGACGACCTCACGATCCTCATCCTGCCGATCCAGGCGATCGGCAAATCGAACGAGCACCTGCGCTCGCCCGGCACCGTCACGCTCTCCGCCGAGACCGCGCTCCGCGCCTGGGTGGAGATCGGCGAGGCCGTCCACCGGGCGGGATTGCGCAAGCTCGTGATGGTCAACTCGCATGGCGGCAACGTCGACCTGATCTCGATCGTGGCGCGCGAGCTGCGCGTCCGCTTCGGGATGCTCGTCGTCGGCTGCTCCTGGGGCCGCTTCGGCCGGCCTTCCGGGCTCTACACGGACGAGGAGCTGGCGGTGGGCATCCACGCGGGCGACATCGAGACCTCGCTCATGCTGCATTTCCGGCCGGACCTCGTCCGGATGGACAAGGCGGAGAACTTCGCGCCCGCCTCGATCGAGATCGCCAGCACCTTCGACGTGCTGCGCCCGACCGGCTTCACGGCCTTCGGGTGGATCGCCCAGGACCTGCATCCCTCGGGGGCGGCCGGCGACGCGTCGCGCGCCACGGCCGAGAAGGGGCGCGCCACCGCGGCCTTCTCGGTCGAGATGTTCATCAAGCTCTTGTACGACGTGACTAAGTTCAGGCTGGACCGGCTGGCTTGAAGCTCGACGCGTAACCTCTCCCGGAGGGAGAGGTCGAGCGCACCGCAGGTGCGCCGGGTGAGGGTTGCGCCTCATCCGGCCTGCGCGCTTCCCTCACCCCGACCCTCTCCCCATGGGAGAGGGAGCACGGCGGAGCTCCTCAATCCAGCTCGCGGTAATCCGGCGGCGTGGTGTCGATCGCCCGGCCCCCGACCAGCACGACCCGGTCGGATTGCGGACGGGTCACGAGCTCCGGCAGCGTGCGGGCTCCGGTCAGCACGAGATCGGCCGGCGCGCCCTCGCGGATCGTTCCGCGATCCGGCATCCGCATGATCTCGGCGGCGGTCGCCCCGAAGAGGCGCGTCCAGGGCCGGGCCGAGTGGTCGAGATGCAGGATGCGGGTCGCCTCGCGGAACACCTCGATCATGTCGAGGTCGCCGTAGGCGTAGAACGGGTCGCGGGTGTTGTCGCTCGCGACCGCGACCGTGACGCCCGCGGCGTCGAGCTCGTGGAG
>CAXUHE010000291.1:0-4311 GCA_964250725.1 uncultured Enterovirga sp.
CTCGCGGCTGGCCTCGCTGTTCGACGATTTCTGCACCTGCTTCAACGACGCCGACCAGGTGATCGTGGCGCCCGTCTACGCGGCGGGCGAGCTGCCGGTGCCGGGCGCCGACCGCGACGGCCTCGTGTCCGGCCTCAAGTCGCGCGGCCACCGTCACGTCGCGGCGCTCGAGCGCTCGGAGGACCTGGCGGGCCTCATCCGCGGCCAGGCGAAGCCCGGCGACTACGTGATCTGCCTGGGCGCCGGCAACATCACGCAATGGGCCTACGCGCTGCCGGGCGAGCTGGAGGCTTTGGGCGCCCAGGCGGCGGCTTGACGCCGAGCTTCTCCGCGCAGCGGGAGAAGATCGGCGTCCCATGTTCGCGACGACTTGAGCACTCATGAACAGCAAGGCTGTCTTGCGTAGACTGGCGGAGGATGGCTGGGTTCTGCGGCGGGTGACGGGCAGCCATCATCAGTTTAGACATCCGACGAAGCCGGGTGTCGTCACGGTCCCGCATCCCAAGCGTGATCTGCCCGCCGGGACCGTGAGGAGCATCGAGAAGCAGGCCGGCCTGAGGCTCGGGTGATCATGCGGCATTACATCGGCATCGTGCACAAGGACCCGTCCAGCGACTTCGGCGTCTCCTTCCCGGATTTTCCCGGATGCGTCTCGGCGGGCGACACCTTGGCGGAAGCCGCTGCTCTCGCCCGGGAGGCTCTCCTGGCTCATATCGAACTCATGGCCGAGGACGGTGAGCTCATCCCCGAGCCGATGACGCTGGAGGCGGCTCTGGCCGATCCCGACTTCGGCGGCGGTGTCCCCATCCTGGTGCCGCTGCCGGACGATCGCGAGGCGTCGAAGGCGGCTTGACGGACGTCGCACGATGAAGCCGACCAGCCCGATTCGAGGGTCAGAGCCCGAAGGTGGGCTGTCTCCCCGCGCGCGGGGAAACGAAGGAGAGCTCGCGGCCGAACTCGCGGCGCTGATCCCCGGTCTGCGCGGCTCCCTCCAACCCGACGCCCCGATGGCGCCGCTCTCCTGGTTCCGGACCGGCGGGACGGCCGAGGTGCTGTTCACGCCGGCCGACGCGGACGATCTCGCGGCCTTCCTCGCCGGGTGTCCGGCCGAGGTCCCGCTCCTGGTGGTCGGGCTCGGCTCCAACCTCCTCGTGCGTGACGGCGGGGTGGCGGGCGTGGTGGTCCGGCTCGGGCGGGCGTTCACCCGGATCACGGTGGAGCAGGATCACGGGATCCGCGCCGGGGCGGGCGCGCCGGACGTGAAGGTCGCGCGCGCGGCCGCCGAGGCCGGGATCGATGGGCTCGCGTTCCTGCGCGGCATCCCGGGCACGGTCGGGGGCGCGCTGCGCATGAACGGCGGCGCCTATGGGGGCGAGACCGCGGACATGCTGGTCGAGGCGACGGCGCTCGACCGGCAGGGGCGGACGCACGTCCTCTCCCACGCCGGGATGGACTTCGCCTACCGCCATTGCGGCGCGCCGGAGGGGCTGATCTTCGTCGAGGCCCTGTTCCGGGGCCGGCCCGGCGACCCGGCCGAGATCCTCGCCGCGATGAGCGCGATCACCGAGGCGCGCGGCGCGACGCAGCCCGTCAACACCCGCACCGGCGGCTCGACGTTCAAGAATCCGCCGGGCCGTAAGGCGTGGCAGCTCGTGGACGAGGCCGGCTGCCGCGGGCTGCGGGTCGGCGACGCGCAGGTCTCCGAGCTCCACTGCAACTTCCTGATCAATCACGGTCGCGCGAGCGCCGCCGAGATCGAGACGCTGGGCGAGGAGGTCCGCCGCCGCGTGCGCGCGCGGTCGGGCGTCGAGCTCGAGTGGGAGATCCGGCGCGTCGGGCTGCCGCTCGATGTTGAATCCGGAGCGGTAAGCGCGTAAGTCGACTTACGCACAGGAGAGGAACGATGGATCGCGTCGCCTATTCCACAATGTCGGTCAAAAGCCAGACGGTCCTGCCGCGCGAGATCCGGGACCATCTCGCGGTCAAGGCGGGAGACCGGCTGCGATACCGCATCGGGGAATCCGGCGTGATGATCGAGAAGGTCGCGCCCGAAGCGCATGACGACCCGTTCGCCACCTTCACCGAGTGGGCGAGCCCCGACGACGAGGAAGCCTTCGCGGACCTCTGAGGTGGCGGCCTTCGAGGCGGGCTCGGTCGTGGTCGTGCCGTTCCCCTATTCGGATCGGCTCTCGGAGAAACGCCGGCCCGCGGTGATCGTCAGCGCACCCGACCTGGAGGCCCGTGGCCTTCTCTGGATCGCGATGGTCACGACCGCCCGCGCCGGGCTCCAGCCGGACGACGTTCCGATCGAGGATCCGGCAGCGGCCGGATTGCGCGCGGCCTGTCTCGTGCGGCCCGTGAAGATCGCCTGCATCGAACCGGGACGCGTGCTCAGGCAGGTCGGGCATCTTCCGCTCGCGACCGCTGGTCTCGTGTTCGATCGCGTCCGCTCGTTCGTCGCGTCCACATCCGCCAGGAGCTAGTTCAACCATGTCCAAGCACGTCGCCGTCCTGATGGGCGGCTGGTCGGCCGAGCGCGAGGTGTCGCTCAATACGGGGCGGGGCTGCGTGGAGGCGCTCGAATCGGTCGGCTACCAGGTGACCCCGATCGACGTGCAGCACGACATCCCGCGCGTCCTCCAGGCGGTGCGGCCGGATGTCGCCTTCAACGCGCTGCACGGCCGCTACGGCGAGGACGGGACGATCCAGGGCCTGCTCGAGCTCCTCCAGGTGCCCTACACGCATTCCGGCGTCCTCGCGTCCGCGCTCGCCATGCACAAAGAGCAGGCGAAGCGCGTCATGCGGGCGGCGGGCGTCAGCGTGCCGGACGGTGTCGTCGTCGGCCGGCTCCGTGCCGCTACGGAGCACGTCCTGCCGCCGCCCTACGTGGTGAAGCCCGTCAACGAGGGCTCGTCCGTCGGCGTCATCATCGTGCGCGAGGACCGCTCGCACCCGCCCCAGGAGCTGGGCCGGGAGGACTGGCCCTACGGCGACGAGGTCATGGTCGAGAGCTACGTGGCGGGCCGCGAGCTGACCTGCGCGGTGATGGGCGACCGGGCGCTCGGCGTGATCGACATCAGGCCCGCCACGGGCCTCTTCTACGACTACGACGCCAAGTACGTCGAAGGGGGGTCGGTCCACGTCCTCCCGGCCGAACTTTCACCAAATATTTACCAGCGCGTCCAAGAGTTGGCGTTAACGGCGCATCAAGCAATCGGCTGCCGCGGCGTAAGCCGCGCCGACCTCAGATACGACGACACGCCCGGTGGCACGGGCGCGCTCGTGGTCCTTGAGGTCAACACGCAGCCCGGGATGACGGCAACGTCACTCGTGCCTGAGATCGCCGCCCACGCGGGTTACGGGTTCGGCGAGCTGGTACGATGGATGGTGGAGGACGCGTCCTTGAACCGCTGATCGCCGGGTTTCCCGGCGGCGGCAGGACCGGTACGACGACGGCCCGTGCGACGATGGCCGGGTCGGCCGGTTCGTCCATTCCGTGGGCCGGCCTCGCGCGCTGGTTCGTCTCGCCCGCAGCCGCGCTCGGCATCCGCCGCCGCTCCGTCTCGGTCCCGCTCGCGCACCGCCTGCCCCCGCTTCTCGGCACCGGCCTGACGCTCGGCTTCTTCGGGGCGGTCGGCCTCTACGGCCTGGCGCTCGGCGGCCATTATGGGGCCGTCCGCGAGGCGGTCGGCGAGCCGCGCGACATCGTGGCCAAGGCCTTCGGCTTCGGCCTCCACCGGATCACGATCTCGGGGCTCGCGACGCTCTCGGAGCGCGAGGTGCTGGCGGCGGCCGGCATCTCGCCCAGGGTCTCGCTCCCGTTCCTCGGCGCGGCCGAGATCCGCGAGCGCCTCGAGCGCGTGCCGCTCGTGCGCAGCGCGACGGTGCGCAAGCTCTACCCGAACGAGCTCGCGATCGGCCTGACCGAGCGCATCCCCTTCGCGATCTGGCAGAAGGACGGCGACCTGCGCGTCGTCTCGGCCGACGGCACCGCCATCGATGCGCTGCGCGACCCGCGCCTTGCCGGGCTGCCGCTCGTCGTCGGCGACATGGCGAACCTGCGCGCGCCCGAATATCTCGCGCTCCTCGACGCGGCCGGGCCGCTCCGCCCCAAGATCCGCGCCGGCATGCTGGTCTCCGGACGGCGCTGGACGCTGAAGATGGCGAACGGCGTCGACGTCCGGCTCCCCGAGCAGGATGCCGCGGCGGCGCTCGCGCGGCTCGTGCGGCTCGATCGCGAGCAGCGCATCCTCGACAAGGACGTGCTGGCGATCGACCTGCGCATGCCGGACCGGGTCGTGTTCCGCCTGA
>CAXUHE010000292.1:0-4306 GCA_964250725.1 uncultured Enterovirga sp.
TAGCGCCGAACTTGGACCAGTCGGGGTCGAGCGCCGGGTCCCAATGCGACTTGTTGTTGGGCTCGTTCCAGATCATCGCGGCTTCGATCACGGCCGTTCCCCTTAAAGCCGCCGCGACCCGAGCGGCGTGTTCCTGTAGAGATCGCCGACCCGGCAGCGCAACCCGAAGGTCGGCAGGGCGAGTTCGTCGTCGGGGTCCTTCGATGTTCGCGCCGTCCAGCCGGTCGCCGTCCGCGTCTCGACCAGGACCTCGATCCGGTCCTGCTCGATCGTCAGCACGGCCTCGCATGCGGCGTGCTGGCGGTAGATGCGCCGCTTCGCCTCGATGCGGGTCTCGCGGGTGCCAGGCACGCGCTCGCGGTCGGTGGAGGAGACGATCTCGGCGAGCAGGTAGGCTCGATCGAGATAGCGCTGATCCGGCGGAAGGTCCAAGTCGGTGACGACGAGATCGGGTTCCGGGCGATAGCTGCCCGCCTCGGGCAGCGCGAGACCAGAGCGCTGAGAGGCGACCCGGGTCGGCTCATGATCTGCGAGGGCGTCGTTAAGAAGCCGCTCAAGGTTGCCGCCGATGCGGTTATGTATCGGGAAAACCGGCGTCATCATCATCACGGGAACGCCATCGTAAAGCTCCCAGCGTTCCTCGTCCGGCCGTGCTTCGTAGAAGGACCAGAACTCGGCGGACGACATGCGGCGGAGCCGCTCGGCAATTGCTGCGGGCATGACGGCCTCCATCGGACCCGGTGCCGATCGTATCACGATCCGGCCGGACCGCGCGTCGCGCGACCGCGCGCCGGATAGACCGCGCCCGACCAGGGCACGGGCCTCACCCCCACGCGCCGGCACACGAACACCTCCTCCTCCGGGTGGCGCAGGATCTCGAACCCGGCCGAGCGCAGCATTGCGGCGGACGCGGCGGCGTTCGGCGCCCACCAGTTCGTCGGGTCGTCGGAATAGCTGTGCTCGATGAAGTGGAGCTTCGGGTAGCCCGGACGGTCGAACATCTGCGTGTCCCAGAAGTCCGCGTTCTGCGGCACCTCCTCGATCTCGGCCGAGCCGCGCTGCAGCGACTGGTAGACCAGGAGGTCGCCCGCCACGTGCTCGTGGATGAGGTCGAGCGCGAGCAGCGGGTGGCGCAGGTGGTAGAGGACGCCCATGAAGATCACGACGTCGAAGCGTTCGCCCAGCGACCCGACATCGTAGACGGACAGCTTTGCGAACTCGATGTCGTGCCCGGTGACGCTGGCGGCGAAACGGGCCTGCGTCAGGTAATCCTCGTCGAAGTCGATGCCGAGCACGCGCTCCGCGCCGCGCTTCTTCATCTCGATCGAGTAGAAGCCGCCGTTGCATCCGATATCGAGCACCGAGCGGCCGGTGAGGTCGGCCGGCAGCGCGTCCGCGAAGCCGCGGAACTTGCACCCCGGATAGTCGCCGAGGAAGTGGTCGGGCGCGGTCCACACGCCGCGAAGATCCATGTTGTGGAACCATGGGCCGATCGCGTCGGCCTGCCGGCGGATCTCCTCCTGCGAGAGCATGGTCGTCATGAGCGGCGTGTCTCCTCCGCTTGGGTGTTCGGCGGCCGTTCGCCGCCTGGCCTGTGCCCGGCCGGCCAGCCGAGCCCGACGCGGGCCCCTGCCCCGTCCGCGCCATCCGCCGCCTCGCTGAGCAGCGTGATGGCGGAGCGATAGCCGCCGAGCGTGCCGACGTCGACGTAGCTCGTCCCCGCCTTGACGCCGACCGCACGGCCGCCGCCCGCCAGATAGGCGTTGACGAGGGTGCCGATGAACTCGTCGGCGCAGAGCCGCTCGCGCCACAGGGCGTGCAACTCATGCAGCACGCGCCCCGGCATCCTGAAGGCGCCCCAGATCCAGTTCGAGCCGGGATCGGGCTGCTTCACCCGGATCTCCAGGACGTCGCCGCGCTCGGAGAGCACCACGGCGTCGAAGAATTCGGGTTTGTCGACCGGGAAGAGCAGGAAGGACAGGACGTCGTCCGGCAACTCCGCCAACGCCGTCTCCGGGAACCACACCGTGTCCGGCAGGCCCACGATGACCGGCTCGCCCGGCTGGACGAGCGGGATCGCCCGGAAGATCGCGTCGCACAGCCCCGAGGCCTGCGGCTGCACCACGTAGGCGATCGCGGCCTCGCCGTAACCGCCCCCGTAATAGCCGAGGATATCGGACTTGCCGGGCGAGATCACGAAGCAGATCTTGTCCGCGCCGCCCCGGATCATGCGCTCGACGAGGTATTCGGAGACCGCGCAGGGGCGCTCGACGCCGTTCTCCAGCCGGCTGCCCACCGGCAGCAGCTCCTTCGAGAAGGCGAGCGGCTGGATGCGGCTGCCGCGCCCCGCGGCCGGGATGATGCCCCACATCGTCAGGCCCCGCTCGCGGCGGGTTCGCGCACGCTCTCCAGCGCGCGCTCGAAGTCGCGCACGCGCCGGTCGGAGGTGTGCTCGGCCAGCACGCGCTCGCGCGCGGCTGTCGCGATACGGCGGAGCTCGTCGTCCCCGAGATCGATCGCGTCCGTGGCGTCGTCGGTCGTCGCCGCGATGAGGATCTCGGCGTCCGGCTCGAAGAAGGCGTCGAGGCCCTCCCAGGTGTCGGAGAGGATCGGCACGCCGCAGGAAGCCGCCTCGAAGAGCCGGCCGGACGGGCACCAGCCCATCGCGGCCATCGCCTCGCGGGTGACGTTCAGCGTCAGCCGGCCCGATGAGAAGAAGGCCGGGTGCTCGGGCGGCGGCAGGTGGCGCACGAAGTGGATGTTCGCCGTCCAGGGGAAATCGGCCGGGTACTGCGCCCCGCCGATGAGGAAGCGCCGCTCAGGGCGCCGCCGGGCGGGCTCGACGAAGAGCGTCTCCAGCGCCGCCTGCCGGTCGGCCGCGTAGGTGCCGAGATAGGAGAGGTCGGCCCGGAACCGCGCCTCGGCCGGGGCGGGCCGATGCACGGCCGGGTCCACATGGCCGTAGAGCGGCGCGACGCGCCGGGCGCCGAGCCGCGAGGCCAGTTCCTTCAGCGCCGCCCCGCCCGTGTAGCTGAGCACGAGGTCGAAATCGGCGAGGCCGCGCGGGCCGATATAGCCGGTCGCCTCGCCGCGCCCGAGCCGGGCCAAGGTCACCGGCGTGTCGAGGTCGTAGAAGACGCGGGTGGCGCGGGCCGCGTCGAGCACGAGGTCGGTCGCCGCGAGCCCGTCCGGGCAGTAGGAGGTCACCATCGCGACGTCCGCGTCCGCGGTCTCGCGCTCGGCGCGGGCACGCACGCCCTCCCAGTCGGGATAGAGCACGAGGTCACCGCCCGGGATCGCCGCGAGGTCGCGGTTCTGCGCGTAGTAGGGCGCGTCGCGCTCGAAGAAGACGACGCGGTGGCCGCGCCGCGCGAGCGCGCCCGCGAGCCCGCGCCAGAGCGTCGCGTGGCCGTTGCCCCACGACGACGAGATCGTCAGGCCGAAGACGACGATCTTCACGCGACCGCCTCGTTCAGGCGCACGACCTTGCGGCCGCCCGCCCAGGCGACGAGGGTCGAGAGCGAGGCGGGGCCGATCTCGAAGGCGTCGTGGCGGTCGAGCGACAGCCCGAGGAACCGGCACACGACGGCCTTGATCACGTCGGCGTGGCTGACCGCCACGACGGCCGCGTCCGGGTGCCGGCCCCGCCACGTCTCGACCTCGCGGCAGGCGCGCTCCTGGACGGCCGCCATCGGCTCGCCGTCGGGCGGGCACCCGGCAGCGCGCACGCTATTCCAGGCGTGCCAGCGCGGATCCGCGTCGAGGTCGTCGAAGGCGAGGCCCGTCCAGGCGCCGAAATCGATCTCGCTCAGCGCCTCGCAGGGCTGGACGTCTAGGCCCAGCACGCGCGCGATCGGCTCCGCGGTCTCCAGCGCGCGCTCCATCGGGCTCGAATAGACGGCCGCGATCGCCTCGCCCGCGAGCCGCGACGCCACGCGCTCCGCCTGGGCCCGCCCCGCCTCGGCCAGCGGCACCGCGGGCATGCGGCCCGTCAGGACGCGGCCCAGATGCCCGTGCGCCCCGTGGCGGATCATGATGATCGTGGTGGCGGGCATGAGGGGTCAGGCGAGCCCGGCGACGAAGGCTTCGACGCGCTCCCGCGCCTCGTTGTCGGTGAATTGCTGCGGCGGCGACTTCATGAACCAGCTCGACGGGCCGACGAGCGCCCCGCCCTGCCCCCGGTCCATCGCGAGCTTGGCGCAGCGCACCGCGTCGATCACGATCCCGGCCGAGTTCGGCGAATCCCAGACCTCGAGCTTCACCTCGAGGTTCAGCGGCACGCCCCCGAACGTCGTGCCCTCCAGCC
>CAXUHE010000293.1:0-4291 GCA_964250725.1 uncultured Enterovirga sp.
TGGATGCCGCTCGGCGACCTCGATTTCGGGGTCGGCTACGAGAACCACACGAGCTATCCGGCGCCCGGGCAGATGATCCTCTATCCCGGCGGGATCAGCGAGACGGAGATCCTGCTCGCCTACGGGGGCGTCCATTTCGCGAGCAAGATGGGCCAGCTCGCCGGCAACCACTTCCTCACGATCACGTCGGGTCTCGAGAACCTCTACGAGCTCGGACGAACGACGCTCTACAAGGGCGCGCAGCCGATCAGGTTCGACCCGGTCTGACGCCCGCGCGACATCGCCGTCTGGTTGTCGATGAGCCAGAAGCGCGCGATTTGACCACGCTCTGGCGACGATTTCCGCACATGCGGTACGGGCGGGGATTGCGTCGTGGTGCAGCGCACAATAGTTTAGTTGAACGTGATGCGGCGCGGTTGCGTAGCGTCACTGCCCTCCTTGGGCGTTTCCTCCCTAGACTTCGGCCGCCCCTCCGGGCGGCCTTTTTCTTTATGGGCTCAGGCCGGCTCGGCGACCGCCGAGAGCGGCGTCGCGATGTCTTCCAGCGATCGGCCCTCGCTCGCAACACCCCACCGCCATTGCACGAGACCGGCCGCCACCATGACGAGCGAGCCGGCGACGTAGCCGGCGAAGACCGCGCCGCGCGAGCCCGTCTCGACCAGCGCGCCGAACAGGATCGGGCCCGTGGCGCCCCCGATGCCGGTGCCCAGCGCGTAGAACACCGCGATGGCGAGCGCGCGGACCTCCAGCGGGAACGTCTCTCCGACCGTGAGATAGGCCGATCCGGCGGCCGCCGAGGCCACGAAGAACACCGCCATCCAGGCGATCGTCTGGCCGGTCGCGGTGAGCGCGTCGATGTAGAACAGCCATCCCGATGCCGCGAGCAGGATGCCGGATCCCGCATAGGTCAGCGCGATCATCGGCTTGCGGCCGACCGTGTCGAAGAGCGGCCCGAGCACGACCGGCCCCAGGAAGTTGCCGGCCGCGAATGGCAGGATGTAGAGGCCGATCTTGTCGGCCGGGACCTTGTAGAAATCGCTCAGCACCAGCGCGTAGGTGAAGAACACCGCGTTGTAGAAGAAGGCCTGCGCGCCCATCAGCACGAGGCCGACGAGCGAGCGTTGCCTGTGGACGCGGAACAGCGTGTCGAACACCTCGCGGAGCGGCGTGTGGTCGCGCGAGGTGAGCTTCACGGTCTTCAGCGTCTCACCCGCGGGCGCGGGGTCGTGCATGTGCGCCTCGATGTCCGCCACGATCGCCTGGCCGTCCTCGGCTCTGCCGTGGGTCGCGAGCCAGCGCGGGCTTTCTGGCACGTGCGTGCGCAGGAACAGGATGCCGAGCCCCAGGACGGCCCCGATGAAGAAGCAGACCCGCCAGCCCCAATCCGCGCTCAGGATCGCGGGATCGAGGAGCACGACCGAGCCGCCGGCTCCGAGCGCCGCGCCGAGCCAGAACGAGCCGTTGACGATGAGATCCGTCCGCCCGCGGTACTTCGCCGGGATGAACTCCTGGATCGTCGAGTTGATCGCCGTGTACTCGCCGCCGATCCCCGCCCCGGTGAGGAACCGGAACAGGAGGAAGCTCCACAAGTCCCAGGAGAACGCGGTCGCGGCCGAGGCCGCGAGATAGACCGCGAGCGTGATGAAGAAGAGCTTCTTGCGACCCCAGCGGTCGGTGAGCCACCCGAAGCCGAGCGCCCCGGTGACCGCGCCGAACAGGTAGGCGGTCCCGGCGAGCCCGATATCGGTGTTGGTGAAGCGCAGGACCGGGCTCGCTTTGAGCGCACCCGAGACCGCGCCCGCGAGCGTCACCTCCAGCCCGTCGAGCACCCAGGTGATGCCGAGCGACACGATGACGAGCGTGTGGAAGCGGTTCCAGGTCAGGCGGTCGAGCCGCGCCGGGATGTCGGTCTCGACGACCTTCGTGTCGCCGGACCTCGAGGCTGCCGATGGGCTCACCCGTTATCCTCGAAGCCGGGATAGAGCGTCATGCCGCCGTCCACGAACAGGCTCGCACCGGTCACGTAGTCCGACAGGTCCGAGGCGAGCCAGACGACCGCGTTCGCGATGTCCTCCGGGTCGCCGACGCGGCCGTAGGGGATCAGCTTCTTGAGCTTGGTCTCGGCATCCGGCGTGCCCCAGGCGTCGTGGTTGATGGGCGTCTTGATGGCGCCGGGACAGATCGCGTTGATGCGGATTCCGCGGCCCGCATATTCCTGCGCGAGCGTCTTCATCATCAGCATGATGCCGCCCTTGGAGGTCGCGTAGTTCACGTGGCCGCCCCACGGGATGACCTGGTGCACGGACGACATGCAGACGATCTTGCCCAGCGCCCGGCTGAGCTCGGGCTTCGGTCCGCGTGCCAGGAACGCGCGGATCGCCTCGCGGCAGCACAGGAACTGCCCCGTCAGGTTGACGTCGAGGACGGTGTTCCAGTCCTTGAGCGAGAGCGTGTCGGCCGCGCCGTCCTTCTGGAGCCCGGCATTCGCCACCAGGATATGCACGTCGCCGAACGCCTCCCTGGTCTTCGCGAACAGGTGCTCGACCCGGTCCTCGTGCGCGACGTTGACGCCGACCACGATCGCCTTGCCGCCGGCGCGCTCGATCTCCTCGCGGACCGCATTCGCCCCGTGCTCGTCGCGATGGTAGTTGACGCACACGCTGGCACCCGCGCCCGCCAGCGCCCTGGCGCTCGCGGCTCCGAGCCCGGACGAGGCCCCGGTGACGATCGCGACCTGTCCGGTGAGGTCGAGGGTGAAACGGCTGCTCATGAGGCTCTCCGGTGGGTTCTTCTCCCCGTCATCGACGGGGAGAAGTCGAGTCGCGCTTCAGCGCGACCGGATGAGGGGCCCTGGACGCCCGACGCTTTCGAGCCGGGAACGCACCTCACCCGGACGGATGCTGGCGCGTCCTGCTCGACCTCTCCCCGCGATGCGGGGAGAGGCTGGTGTAGCGTCTTATCCGACCCGCTCCAGGATCAGCGTCCCGAGCGGCGGCAGGGTGAGTGTCAGGGAGTAGGGCTGGCCGTGGCTCTCGGCCGCCTCGGCCGTGACGCCCCCACCGTTGCCGACGTTCGAGCCCCCATAGGCGGCCGCATCCGTGTTCACGGCCTCGCGATAGAAGCCGGGCATCGGCACACCGACGCGGTAGCCCTCGCGCGGCAGAGGCGTGAAGTTCGCCACCACGATCGCGGGCCGCTCCGGGTCGTCGCCGTGGCGGGCCCACGCGATGACGCTGTTCTCGGCGTCGTCCGAGACGAGCCAGCCGAAGCCCGCCGCCTCGCAATCGCGCTCGTGCAGGGCCGGGATCGACCGGAAGGCCGCGTTCAGGTCCCGCACGAGGTTCTGCAACCCCTTGTGCAGCGGGTCGCCCGTGAGGTGCCAGTCGAGCGAGCGGTCGTGGTTCCACTCCCGCTCCTGCCCGAACTCGCAGCCCATGAAGATGAGCTTCTTGCCGGGATGTCCCCACATGAAGCCGTAATAGGCGCGCAGGTTTGCGAATTGCTGCCAGCGGTCGCCCGGCATCTTGTCGATCAGGGCACCCTTCCCGTGCACGACCTCGTCGTGCGAGATCGGCAGGATGAAGTTCTCCGAGAAGGCGTAGAGCAGCCCGAAGGTCAGGTTGTGATGGTGGTAGCGGCGGTGCACCGGCTCCTTCTGGATGAAGGTCAGCGTGTCGTGCATCCAGCCCATGTTCCACTTGAAGCCGAACCCGAGCCCGCCCGTATAGGTCGGGTGGGAGACGCCGGGCCAGGAGGTCGATTCCTCCGCGATGGTCATGGTGCCGGGATCGTTCGCGTAGACCGCCTCGTTCATGCGGCGCAAGAAGTCGATCGCCTCGAGGTTCTCGTTGCCCCCGTAGCGGTTCGGCACCCACTCGCCGTGCTTGCGCGAGTAGTCGAGGTACAGCATCGAGGCGACCGCATCCACGCGCAGCCCGTCGAGGTGATAGTATTCGAGCCAGAACCGGGCATTGGCGACGAGGAACGCCTGCACCTCGGCGCGCCCATAATTGTAGATGTAGGTGCCCCAATCCTGGTGGAAGCCCTGGCGCGGGTCGGCGTGCTCGTAGAGATGCGTGCCGTCGAAGAGGCCGAGCCCGTGGGCGTCGTTCGGGAAGTGGCCCGGCACCCAGTCGAGGATGAGCCCGATCCCGGCCGCGTGCGCCGCCTCCACGAACTCCACGAACTCCTCCGGCGTGCCGAACCGGCTCGTCGGCGCGAAGAGCGAGACCGGCTGGTAGCCCCAGGAGCCGTCGAACGGGAACTCGGTGATCGGCAGGAGCTCGATATG
>CAXUHE010000294.1:0-4210 GCA_964250725.1 uncultured Enterovirga sp.
GATCGAGGGCGCGTCGACCACGATCCGGCGCGGCGAGAAGGTGCTGGTGCGGGGCGAATCCGGCACCGGCAAGTCGACCCTGATCCGCGCGATGGCGGGGCTCTGGCCCTGGGGGTCGGGCCGCATCCTGCGGCCGCGGCGCTCCACCTTCGCGTTCATGCCGCAACGGCCCTACATCCCGCTGGGCACGCTGCGCCGCGCGCTCCTCTACCCGGCGGCCGACGATCACCGCGTCTCCGACGACGTCCTGCGGACGGCCCTCACCCGCTGCGGACTGTCGCATCTGGGCTCCCGGCTCGACGACGAGGATGCGTGGGACGGCGTGCTGTCGGGTGGAGAACGCCAGCGGCTGGCCTTCGCGCGCCTCCTCGTGCACCCGCCCGACATCGTCATCATGGACGAGGCGACTTCCGCGCTGGACGAGCTGAGCCAGGGCCGGCTGATGGGCTTCCTGCGCACCGACCTCGCGGACGCGACCGTGCTCTCCGTCGGCCACAGGCCGGGGCTGGAGGCCTATCACGACCGGGAGATCCACCTCGTGCGGGAGGATGGCGGGGGCGGGCACGCGGAGCACCGCCGCTACCCGCGCCTGCGCCAGTTCTGGAACCGCCTCCTGAAACCGCCGCAGGAGGGCGTGCCGCCCGGGTGAGGAAGCCCGTTAAGGTGTCGTAGACTATGATCCGGCTTCGAGGCTGGTCCGACGTCGCGGGCCTCCGACCTCGTCATGGTGAGGAGCGGCTTAGGCCGCGTCTCGAACCACGCACACCGCCCGTGTGCGTCCTTCGAGGAGGCCTGCTTCGCCGGCCTCCTCGGGATGACGAAGAGGGGCAGCGGCTTCACGAGCCGACTTCCGGATGGAGCGCGGGGCGCACATGGCCGTGACACGGGCGAGACGGCTCGGACCCTATCTCGACCGGCGGGTCGCGGTGATGCTGGCGCTCGGCTTCTCGTCGGGGCTGCCGCTGCTCATGGTGCTCGGCACCTTCTCGGCGCGGCTCGCCTTCTCGGACATCGACATCAAGGCGATCGGCCTCTTCAGCTACCTGGCGCTGCCCTACAGCCTCAAGTTCCTGTGGTCCCCGGTGATCGACCGGCTCGATCCGCCGCTCCTCGCGCGCTGGCTCGGGCGGAGGCGGGCCTGGATGGTGATCGCGCAAGGTGCGGTCGCGGCCTCGCTCGCCCTGATGGCGGTCGCGAACCCGGCCGACCACCTCGCGCTCCTCGGGCTCGGGGCGTTCCTGGTCGCGCTCTGCGCCGCCACGCAGGACGTCGTGATCGACGGCTGGCGCATCGACGCAGCCGGGACCGACATGCAGGGCGTGATGGCCGCGACCTCGAACCTCGGTTACAGGCTCGCCCTCATCACGGCGGGCGCGGGCGCGCTCGTCCTGGCGCACGAGGCCGGGTGGAGTACCGCCTATCTCGCGATGGCGGCCCTGATGGCGGTCGGGATGCTGGCCGCGCTCGCGGCCCCGCGGCTCGATCGCGAGGCGTCGGCGGACGACGCGCCCTCCCCCGCGCGCTGGTCGTTCCGCCGCGCCATCGCGGCTCCCCTGGCCGAGCTCCACGGCCGCTTCGGCACGAAGCTCTTCGCGATCCTCGCCCTCGTGGCGCTCTACCGCATGCCCGATTTCGTGTCGGGCGTAATGGCGAACCCGCTCTACCGCGCGGTCGGCTACTCGCTGCCGGAGATCGCCGCGGTGACGAAGCTCTACGGCATCTGGATCGGGATCGGCGGCTCCTTCGCGGCCGGCTGGGCCATCGCGCGGTTCGGCCTCGCCCGGACCTTCGCGGTCGGGGCCGCGCTCGGGGCGGCGTCCCATCTCAGCCTCGCCTGGCTCGCGATGTACGGGCCCGACCTCTGGAGTATCACGCTGCCATGGGGCGCTCCGGGCGACGCCGCCGTCACCCTGCCCTGGCGGCTCGCGGTCGCGATCTCGGTCGACAATTTCGGCGGCGGCTTCGCCGGGACGGCACTCATCGCCTACATGTCGGGCCTGACGGGCGGCGGGTTCGCGGCGACGCAATACGCGCTCTTCTCCTCGCTCTACGCGCTGCCGGGCAAGCTCGTCGCCGGCAGCGCCGGCTTCGTGGTCGCGGCCTACGGCTTCCCGGTCTTCTTCACGATGACTGCCGCGATCGGCCTGCCGGTCGTGGCGCTCTGCATCCTGGTCGGACGTACCCCTTCGCGCTGGGCGACCGAGCCGTCGACCGGGAGCACCGCTCCGGCCCGCGTGGGATGACGGGCTCGGGCGACCATGGGTCGGGCGACCTGCTGGCCGACCGCCGCTACGCCTATGCCGAGTCCCTCTTCGACGAGGGCCAGATGGCGGCGGCGGCTGACCTCGCCCGACAGGCGCTCGAGATCGCGCCCCGATTCGCGGCCGCCTGGTTCCTGCTCGGCCGCGCGCACGCGGCACGGTTCACCGCACAGGCGAGCGGACCCGACGCCTCCGGCATCTATCGCGACGCGGTGTCGGCCTTCGAGGTGGCGCGCGAGCTCGATCCCGAGGATCGCCTGGGGGCCGGCATCCGGCTCGCGGCGCTGGGCGTCGGCGATCCGCTCGACGCCATGTCGCGCGGCTACGTCACGGCTCTCTTCGACGAATACGCGGGCCGGTTCGACCGGCACCTGACGCGCAGCCTCGCCTATCGCGGGCCGGCGCTCCTCGCGGACGCCGTGCGCCGGGCCGCTTCGGTCCGGTTGCGCGATCGCGCCTTCGGCGAGGTGCTGGACCTCGGCTGCGGCACCGGCCTCTCCGGCGAGGCGGTCCGGGTCGTCGCCCGCACGCTCGTCGGCGTCGACCTGTCGCCCGCCATGGTGCGCAAGGCCGAGGCGAAACGCATCTACGACGAGTTGCATGTCGGCGATCTCGTGGCCTGGCTCGGGAGGCAACCGGACCGCTCGGCCGACCTCGCGATCTCGTGCGACGTCGCGGTCTACATGGGCGACCTCGCGCCACTGACGCGCGAGGTCGCCCGCGTCCTCGCGCCCGGCGGCCTCTTCGCGCTCACCGTCCAGGCGCATGCGGGCGAGGCGGTCGTGCTGGGCGACGACGGGCGCTACGCCCATTCGGAGGCCTACCTCAGGGGGCTCGCGACGGAGGCCGGCTTGGCGGTCGTGCTGTGCGAGGCGGCCTCGACCCGGCAGGATCGCGGCGAGGATGTCGCGGGTCTGCTCGCCGTGATGGGGCGCTGACAGGTCGTCACGCGAGATCTGTTCGCGAGAAATCGTCCCCCTTGTAGAGCAGCGGCCAGCCGCGCACCTCGGCGCACGCGTAGGAGAAGCAATCGCCCATGTTGAGCTGCGCCGGGTGACCCCGTCCCTTGCCGTAGCGGGCGAACGCGTCGAGCGCGGCCCGGGACTCCTCGCGGCCGATCGACACGACATCGATCTTCGCGTCGGCGAGAAGCTTCGAGACGACTGCTCGGGCAGCGCCGACGTCGCGCGCACGCTCGCGCAGGAGTGCGGCCGTGGCCTCGTAGATGGAGATCGGGTGGGTCGCCCGCGTCCCGGCCGCGTGCAGCCGGGCGATGAATTCCTTAGCCTCCGGCTCGTCCAGCAGGATCGCGACGAGCGCCGACGCGTCGACGATCATTCGCCATTCAGCGAGTCGTAGAAGGCCTTGTCGGCTCTCTGGCCCGTTCTCGGCCAGGATCGCACGTCGTCCTGGATGGGGCGGATCCGATCGTTCAGCGACATCAGGTCCAGCTGGTCCTCGATCGCGAGCTTCACGGCCTCGGCGGGCCCGAGGCCTTTGATCTCGGCGAAACGCCGCACCAGCCGGTCGGTCTCGTCATCCTCGATCAGGAGCGCCATGATCACCGGTCCTCCATAGCTCGCCTGGAACGTAACGTGTACACGGAGCCATGACAACGGCCGCTGGCCTGCCGGCCGCCTTCCGGGACTGGTTCGCGACGCGCGGCTGGGAGCCCCGCGCGCACCAGCTCGACCTCCTGGACCATGCCCGGGCGGGCCACTCGGTCCTCCTGGTCGCGCCGACCGGCGCGGGCAAGACGCTCGCGGGGTTCCTGCCGAGCCTCGTCGAGCTAGCCGAGGCCGGACCCGCGCCGCCGAAGGGGCGCGGCCTCCACACGCTCTACATCTCGCCGCTCAAGGCGCTCGCGGTCGACGTGGCGCGCAACCTCGAGATGCCGGTCGCCGAGATGGGGCTGCCGATCCGCATCGAGTCGCGCACCGGCGACACGC
>CAXUHE010000295.1:0-4208 GCA_964250725.1 uncultured Enterovirga sp.
CCTCCTGCCCGTCGGCGATGTCGTCGCAGCGCCGGCACCAGGCGTAGAGCAGCCACGCGCGCTCGCGCACGTCGGGCGCGAACAGTTGGGAGGCGGCCGCGAAGCTCTTGGAGCCGACCGCGATCGATCCTCGGGCGGCAGCGACGACGGCGGCGCGATCCGGGGCGCGATCCGGGGCGCGATCCGGGCCGCCGCCCCCACTCACAGGTCGGCCGCCTTCATGCGCACGATCGGCTGCGTCGGCACATGCGCGTCCATCGCCGCGAGTAGCGGATCGATCGCGTTGGCCACGAGCAGCAGGTCGCGGTGCTGCGGCCGCACGAAGCCGACCTCCGTCATCTTCTGCCACATCGCCACCAGCGGCGCGTAGAAGCCGTTCAGGTCGAGCAGCCCGACCGGCTTGGCGTGGTAGCCGAGCTGCGCCCAGCTCAGCGCTTCCCACAATTCGTCCATCGTCCCCGTCCCGCCGGGCAGCGTGACGAACCCGTCCGCCAGGTCGGTGAAGGCGCGCTTGCGCTCGTGCATCGTGGCGACGACGTGGAGCTCGGTCAGTCCCCGGTGTGCGACCTCGGCATCGACCAGCGCCTGCGGGATGACGCCGATCACCGTGCCGCCGGCGGCAAGGCACGAATCGGCCACCGCGCCCATCAGCCCGAGCCGGCCGCCGCCATAGACCAGCGCGATGCCGCGCTCGGCGAAGCTCCGGCCGACATGGCGCGCGGCCGCGACGTAGGCGGGGTCGGCGGGGCTCGCGGACCCGCAATAGACGGCGAGACGGTTCATTCTGCTTCAATCTCCGATGATCGTCGCCAGCACCCGTCTCGCGTCGGTCCGGCGTGACCGCTCTATCACACCGTTCGCGCGCCGAGGCGTATCTTGAGCTGCCTTCGGGACGCAGCGCCGCGCCCGATATCCATCCGGAATGGATGCTCTCGCGCTTGGTCGCGGCTCGTTCCCAAGGTATCTCCGGACCATCGTTGGCGTTCGAGTCCGGTTGCGTGCGGTTTTGCCCGTTTTCACGGAGGCTCGCTGTGCATATCCAACAATATCTCGACGACCCCAAGACCATCGATGAGACCGATATTCAGGGTGACATCCTGATCGGTCTCCAGAAGCGTGCCGAGATCTTCAGCTTCTTCGAGATCACGCACGCCGATATATTCAGACGGAAGATCAAGGACATCGTCCATCTCTTCACGTCTCTCAAGACGACCCGTCGGTACGAGACCAACGTGAACGGCCCCGACCGGTCGCCGCTCGACGAACCGCTCGACAAGATGAACATCGCCTTCACCCGCGCGGGTCTGGACGAGCTCGACGTCATGACCGTCGGCATGGATCCATCGTTCGTCGCGGGTCAGCGAGCCCGAGCACCGGCGATACTGGGCGACAATCTCGACGATTGGCAGTCCGCCTATGACGACGACGTCCCGATCCACGGCGTCATCCTGTCCGCCTCCTTCCGCTTGTCCGGCGCCGAGAAGGCGCTGGACGCCGCGCGCGGCAATGCGCGGGCGACGATCCACGCGCTCTCGGGCGGGATCAGGCTTCTCCATCAGGAGGTCGGCAAGGTCCGCAGCGGGCCGGGCGCGCAGGGTGTCGACCAGTCCGGGCACGAGCATTTCGGCTTCGCCGACGGGGTCTCGCAACCTGGTATCAAGGGGCTCTCCGCCACACAGACGCAGGCCCCGGACAAGGGTTTCCCGGGCCAGGATCTCGTCGCCCCCGGCGAGTTCGTGTTCGGCAAGGATTATCCGAACGAGCAGGGGACCAAGGATAAGCCGAACACGTCGACGCCGCCGCCGCACGACTGGATGACGAACGGCTCGTACATGGTCTTCCGTCGGCTTAACCAGGACGTGGAAGCGTTCCGTCATTACGTCAAAACGTCCTGGCAAGGACTGGCGTCGGGTCCCGATCAGTTCGCCGCCCGTGTCGTCGGGCGTTGGCCCGACGGCAGCCCGCTCGTCCGCAACCCGGCGTTCCCGAACCCTGGCGAGGACGGCGACCAGCCCTGCTCGAACAACAATTTCGATTTCGGGCCGACCGACAACACCAAGGTCGCGACCGACCCCGATCAGGCACGCTGTCCGTTCGCCGCGCACATCCGCCGCATGTACATGCGATCCGACGCTGCTGGCGACGCATCGGAGAAACACCGCATCATCCGCGCCGGGATCGCGTTCGGCGACGACGATGCCGCGGACAAGGGACTGTTGTTCGTCTGCTACCAGACCTCGATCCAGAACCAGTTCGAGTTCATCCAGCAACTGGCCAGCGATCCGCAGCCGGAGATCAAACTGCCGTTCGAGACGGGGGTGAACACGCAGTCGATAACGAGCGGCGTCGACCTGATCCTCGGCAGCGCCACCAGTGGCCGGCAGGCGACGTGGACGGCCGGCAAGACGCCCCCCGCGCCGCCCTTCGTCGTCGCGACCGGCGGCGCCTACCTGTTCATGCCGTCGCTGTCGTTCCTCGCCCGGCTATAGGGGCGCTCGGGGCTCCCTGCCGCAGGTCGTCGAGCATCAGCGCCGCGGTCGCCTTGGCCGAGCCGACCACGCCCGGGATGCCCGCGCCCGGATGCGTCCCCGCGCCGACGAAATAGAGGTTGTCGATGCGGTCGTCGCGATTGTGGACGCGGAAGAAGGCGGATTGCGTCAGCAGCGGTTCCAGGCTGAACGCGGAGCCGAGATGCGCGAACAGGTCGGTCGCGAAATCCTTCGGGCTGTAGTGGAACGAGACCACCAGCCGCTCGCGCAAGCCCGGGATCACCGTCGCCTCGAGATGGTCGAGGATGCGATCGGCATAGGCCGGGCCGAGCTCCGCCCAGTCGACCGGCAGCTTGCCGAGATGGGGCACCGGCGCCAGCGCGTAGAAGGACGAGCAGCCCTCCGGCGCGAGCGCGGGATCGCTCACCGTCGGGTGATGGAGGTAGATCGAGAAGTCCTTCGCCAGCACGCCGTGATCGTAGATGTCGGTGAGCAGGCCCTTGTAGCGCGGCCCGAACAAGATGCCGTGGTGCGGCACGCCGGGGAAGGTGCCGCGCAGCCCGAAATGGACGACGAACAGCGACGGCGAGTAGCGCTTCTTCGCCAACGCGCGCGCCGCGCGCACGCCGCGCTGCGAATGGCCGAGCAGCTTGGCGTAGGTGTGCATCACGTCGCCGTTGGAGGCTACCGCGTCGAAGCTCGCCGACCAGCCGCTGGCGCACGTCACGCCGGTGGCGTGATCGCCCAGCGTGTCGATCGCGACGACCGGATCGCCGAGCCTGACGATGCCGCCCAGCCGCTCGAACTGCGCCACCATCGCGCGGACCAGCGCGTGCGTGCCGCCGCGCGGGAACCACACGCCGCCGTCCTTCTCGAGCTTGTGGATCAGCGCGTAGATCGCGCTGGTGGTGAACGGATTGCCCCCGACCAGCAGCGTGTGGAACGACAGCGCCTGGCGCAGATGCTCGTTCTTCACGAAGCTCGAGACCATCGAGTAGACCGATCGCCACGCCTGGTTCTTCATCAGCGCGGGCGCCGCCTTCACCATCGAGGCGAAGTCGAGGAAGGCGACGTGGCCGAGCTTCTCGTAGCCCTCGCGATAGACCTCGCCCGAATAGGCCAGGAAACGCTGATAGCCCGCCACGTCCTCGGGATTGAGCGCGGCGATCTGGCGGGCGAGCGAGGCGTCGTCGTTGGAATAGTCGAAGCTCGTCCCGTCCGGCCAGTAGAGCCGGTAGAAGGGCGAGACCGGCATCAGCTCGACATCCTCGGCGATGTCGCGGCCCGACAGCCGCCACAGCTCGGCCAGGCAGTTCGGGTCGGTGATGACGGTCGGCCCGGCATCGAAGGTGAAGCCCTCGCGCTCGAACACGTAGGCGCGGCCGCCCGGCTTGTCGCGCGCCTCGACGATGGTGGTGTCGATCCCCGCCGATTGCAGCCGGATCGCGAGCGCCAGCCCGCCGAACCCCGCACCGATTACCGCTGCCCTGCTCATGCCGTCACGCCACTCCTCACACGCGCCCGCGATCGATCAGCGCGGCGAGCGCACGGGAGATAGGTACCGGCGGCCGTCCCGCCAGTACCCGCGCCTTGTCGAACGACGTCGAGCGCGCCGCGTAGAAGCGCTCGATCAGGCCCTCGTCGAGCCGGTAGAACCGTTCCAACACCCGATAGCGCAGATCGGGCTCGGCGGCACGGAACAACATGCGGTCGAGCAGG
>CAXUHE010000296.1:0-694 GCA_964250725.1 uncultured Enterovirga sp.
GGCCTCATGCACGTGAAGCTCTACGAGGACATCGCGCGCTACGGACATATCGCGACGACTTACGCCTACCCGGTCGAGGTCGCGGGCCGCTACGTGACCGACCCCTCGCCGACGCCGAAATTCGACAACCCCAAGATGGACGACTGCCCGGCGCTCCAGCTCTTCGGGGCGGGGCGCGAGAAGCGCGTCTACGCGATCCCGCCCTATACGCGCGTGCGCAGCCTCGATTTTGAGGACCACCCGTTCGAGGTGCAGCGCTTCACGCAGCCCTGCGCGCTCTGCGCCGCGACGGGCGTCTACCTCGACGAGGTCGTGCTCGACGATCGCGGCGGGCGCATGTTCGTCTGCTCGGACACGGATCACTGCGAGACGCGGCGGGCCTCTTCTCCCCGTCATGACGGGGAGAAGTCGAGTGCCGCTTCAGCGGCACCGGATGAGGGGCAATCGATGACCGCGACGGGTCCTGCCCCTCACCCGGTCGCTGACGCGACTCGACCTCTCCCCGCAGGCGGGGAGAGGCAGGCGCCCGAACGGGAGCGCGCCGCATGACCGACGCTCCTCTCCTTTCCGTCCGCGGCCTCACGAAGCGCTACGGCGCGCGCATCGGTTGCGAGGACGTCTCCTTCGACCTCCACGAGGGCGAGGTGCTGGCGGTCGTGGGCGAGTCGGGGTCGGGCAAGTCGACCCTCCTGTC
>CAXUHE010000296.1:704-4198 GCA_964250725.1 uncultured Enterovirga sp.
ACCGCATGCGCGACGGCGCGATGCGCGATCTCGCGAGCCTGTCGGAGGCGGAGCGGCGCTGGCTTCAGCGCACCGACTGGGGCTTCGTGCGCCAGGACGCGCGCGACGGGCTGCGCATGGATGTCTCGGCCGGCGCCAACGTCGGCGAGCGGCTGATGGCCCAGGGGCAGCGCCATTACGGGCGCATCCGGGGCGAGGCGGTCGACTGGCTCGGCCGCGTCGAGATCGATGGCGCGCGCATCGACGAGGATCCGCGCGCCTTCTCGGGCGGCATGCGCCAGCGCCTCCAGATCGCCCGCAACCTCGTGACCCGCCCCCGCGTCGTCTTCATGGACGAGCCGACCTCCGGGCTCGACGTCTCGGTCCAGGCGCGGCTCCTCGACCTCATCCGCGGGCTCGTGGTCGAGTTCGGCCTCGCGGTCGTGATCGTGACGCACGACCTCGCGGTGGCGCGCCTTCTCTCGCACCGAATCGTGGTGATGCGGGCGGGCCGGGTGATCGAGACGGGGCTCACCGACCAGGTGCTCGACGACCCGGCCGCGGCCTATACCCAGCTCCTCGTCGCCTCGGTGCTCGCCGCATGACCGGACCCGCGCTCATCCTCGAGGACGTCGCCAAGACCTTCACGCTGCATCTGCACGGGGGCCGCGTCCTGCCCGTCGTCGCCCGCGTGGGGTTCGAGGTCGCGGCCGGCGAATGCGTGGTGCTCGGCGGACCGTCCGGCGCCGGCAAGTCCTCCGTGCTGAAGATGATCTACGGCAATTACCGCGTGGATCGCGGGCGGGTAGTCGTGCGGGACGGTGACGACATGGTCGACGTCGCGAGCGCCGACCCGCGCCGCATCATCGCGCTGCGCGCTCGCACGATGGCCTATGTGAGCCAGTTCCTGCGCGTCATCCCGCGCATCGCGACGCTCGACGTCGTTGCCGAGCCTCTGATCTCGGACGGCGTCGCGCCCGACGCCGCGCGCCGCCGCGCGGCCGAACTCCTGGCCCGCCTCAACCTGCCCGAGCGGCTGTGGGGCGTGCCGCCCGCGACCTTCTCCGGTGGCGAGCAGGCGCGCGTGAACATCGCGCGCGGCTTCGCGCCGGACCGCCCGATCCTGCTGCTCGACGAGCCGACGGCCTCGCTCGACACCCTGAACGGCGCGGTGGTGGTCGAGCTCGCGGCCGAGAAGAAGCGGGCCGGCACCGCGATCCTGGGCATCTTCCACGACGCCGCGATCCGCGAGCGCATCGCGGACCGGATCGTCGACGTCTCCCGGTTCACGCCGGACCTCGCTGAAGCCGCCTGACCACACGAGAGCCCGGTGCCGAACGACCTGATCCTCACCAACGCCTCCCTGGTGCTCGCCGACCGGGTCATCGAGAACGGCTGGCTCGCCGTGTCGGACGGGCTGATCGCGGAGTTCGGGGAGGGCGCCCCGCCCGAGCCCGGGCACGATCTTCGCGGCGACATCCTCGTGCCGGGCCTGATCGAGCTGCATACCGACCACCTGGAGAGCCATTACGCGCCGCGTCCCGGGGTGCGCTGGCACCCGGTCGCCGCCGTGATGGCCTACGACGCGCAGATCGCGTCCTCGGGCATCACGACCGTGTTCGACTCGCTGCGGGTCGGGTCCGACGCCGATTCGGCGCAGATCGGCGAGGACCTGATGATTCTGGCGGACGCCGTCGCGCGGGCCAGGGCCTCGAACTGCCTGCGGGTCGAGCACCGGACGCACCTGCGCTGCGAGGTGGCGGCCCCCAACGTCATGGCGCAGGCCGGCGAGTATCTCGCCCGCTACCCGGCGCACCTGATCTCGCTGATGGACCACACGCCGGGCCAGCGCCAGTTCACGAGCCTTGAGACCTGGCGAGCCTTCTACACCCGCAAGACCGCCTACACGCCGGACGAGCTCGACGCCTTCATCGCGCACAAGCTCGCGACGCACGCGCAATACGCCGTGCCGCACCGGCAGGGCCTCGTGAACATGGCGGCGCGCCACGCCATCGTGCTCGCCAGCCACGACGACGCGACGGCCGCCCATGTGCAGGAATCCGTCGCGGACGGCGTCCATATCGCGGAGTTCCCGACCACGCTCGAGGCCGCGGAGGCCTCGCGCGAAGCCGGGGTGAAGATCATGATGGGCGGGCCGAACGTCATCCGCGGCGGGTCGCATTCCGGCAACGTCTCGGCGTCGGACCTCGCGGCGTCCGGCATGCTCGACATTCTATCCTCCGATTATGTACCTGCGAGCCTCCTCATGGCGGCCTTCGACCTGCCGCGCCGCGTGCCGGAGATCACGCTGCCGCAGGCGATCCGCACCGTGACGCTGAACCCGGCGGCCGCGACCGGTCTCTCCGACCGGGGCGAGATCCGAGTCGGGCTCAGGGCGGACCTCGTGCGGGTCGTCCTGCTCGACGGCTCGCCCATTGCCCGCGAGGTGTTCCGGGGCGGCGTGCGCGCCGCATGAGCGGTCGGGACGCGGTGCCGATCGGTCCCGGCCGCCTCGTCCTCGTCGTCGGCCCGAGCGGCGCGGGCAAGGACACGCTGATCCGCGCGGCGCGCGCGCGGCTCGCCGGCGACCCGGGCTTCGTGTTCCCGCGACGCGTCGTGACCCGCCCGCCGTCGGACGCGGAGGACAACGAGCACGCGGATCCCGAGACCTTCGGGCGGATCGCGGCCGCGGGCGGGTTCGCCATGTGCTGGCGGGCGCACGGGCTCGATTACGGCGTGCCGGCCGCGATCGACGACGCGCTGCGGGATGGGCTCACGGTCGTCTGCAACGTGTCGCGCATGATCGTCGCGGAGCAGCGGTCCCGCTACGCGGACACGCTCGTGATCGAGGTGACGGCCCCCGCGTCGGTCCTGGCCCGACGCCTCGCGAAACGCGGGCGGGCCGAGGACGGCGACATCGCCGAGCGCCTCGCGCGCACCGAGGCTGCGGGGCGCGTGCAGGCGGACGTCACGATCACCACGACGGGGCCGCCGAGCGAGGCGGCCGACGCGTTCTTCGGCGCGCTCACGTCCCGCAGGTGAGCGCCCGGATCACCGGGCCGGCCGCGCCCGCGACCTCGCCCGTGGTGACCGTGCCTTGGGTGCCCTGCGCGTCGCCGTCCGAACCCGACAGCGCGACGCCGTTCTCCCGCAGGAAGGCCGCCGCGCCCGCGAGCGTCAGCATGTCGTAACCCGCCGGGGGCGCGATCCCGGCGATCAGACGCGGCGCGCCCGGATAGGCCGCGACCAGCCCGACGAGCCGGCCCGACCGGTCGAAGACGGGCGCGCCGGCCGCGCCCGGCTGAAGCGGCGCGGTCACGCGCGTCGCCGTCGCGGCCTCGGCGGGGATCGCCGATGTGGCCGATCCGTCGTTCGCGAGCACGATCAGGGGGTCGCCCGCGCGCGGCTCCGGGCACTGATGCCGGCGCTGGCCGCCGAAGGACCGGAAACCGGCCTGGCCGCCCATGCCGCAACCGGCCACGCCGTGCTGATCGCGCTCGGCACGCTCGGCAAGC
>CAXUHE010000297.1:0-4106 GCA_964250725.1 uncultured Enterovirga sp.
GCGGCGGATGTCCAGGCGCACGGAGGCGTAGAACTTCAGCGCGTTGCCGCCCGACGTCGTCTCGGGGCTGCCGTACATGACGCCGATCTTCATGCGGATCTGGTTGATGAAGATCACCATCGCCTTCGACTTGGAGATGGAGGCCGTGAGCTTGCGGAGCGCCTGGCTCATGAGGCGCGCCTGGGACCCCGGCTGCACGTCGCCCATCTCGCCCTCGATCTCGGCCCGCGGCGTCAGCGCGGCGACCGAATCCACGACCAGGACGTCGATCGCACCCGACCGCACCAGCGTGTCGCAGATCTCGAGCGCCTGCTCGCCGGTATCGGGCTGCGAGATGAGGAGGTCGTCGAGCTTCACGCCGAGCTTGCGGGCGTAGACCGGGTCGAGCGCGTGCTCGGCGTCCACGAAGGCGCACACGCCGCCCTTCTTCTGCGCCTCCGCGATCGTGTGCAGCGCGAGCGTCGTCTTGCCCGAGGATTCCGGCCCGTAGATCTCGATCACGCGGCCGCGCGGCAGACCGCCGACGCCGAGCGCGATGTCGAGACCGAGCGAGCCCGTCGAGACCGATTCCACCTCGGCGATCTTCTCGTTCTTGCCGAGCCGCATGATCGAGCCCTTGCCGAAGGCGCGCTCGATCTGCGAGAGGGCGGCATCCAGCGCCTTGGTCTTGGACGGGTCCATCGAGGGGCTTTCCACCAGCCGGAGAGCTGATTGCGACATGGGGGGCGGTCCTTATGGCAGGGGCGGGTGTCGAACTCAAACGAGACAACCTGTATGTACCCGTTTTGTTCTCGTTCCGCAAGCGCTATTTCGTATTTCAGCGCTGTCGTATTCGAGAGTTGAGTCTGGTGCGGGGAACCCTCTCGTCCAGTAGGAATAGAGCTATCCGGAGAGGGCGCTACCCCCTCACCCGGTCGGCTTCGCCGACTCGACCTCTCCCCCTCGGGGAGAGGTGAACCCCCCGCCATACGCCCCCGGGCGGTAGCCCCGCGGCTCTCGACGACCCGATCTCACCGTCCCGAGATCACGCCCTTCACGGTCTCGACGAGCTGCTTCAGGCTGAAGGGCTTCGCCAGGAAGTTGAAGGTCTCGCCCTCGGGCAGGTGCTTGGCGAAAGCGTCCTCCGCGTAGCCCGACACGAAGATCACCTTGAGGTCGGGATAGAGCTTGCGCAGCTCGCCGAGCAGCGTCGGGCCGTCCATCTCGGGCATGACGACGTCCGAGACCACGAGGTCGACCGGCCCCGCATGGGCGGCGAGGACGCTGAGCGCCTCGACGCCCGTCTCGGCCTGGAGCACGGTGTAGCCGCGCGCCGAGAGGGCGCGCGCGTTGACGGCGCGCACCGCGTCCTCGTCCTCGACGAGGAGGATCGTGCCGCGCCCCGTCATGTCGGCGGCGCGCTTCTCCACGGGCGCCTCGGGGCGGGGCGCGGTCTCGGGCTCCGGCACGAAGCGCGGCAGGTAGATCGAGAAGGCCGTGCCCTCGCCCACCGTCGAATCGACGTAGATGAAGCCGCCCGACTGCTTGACGATGCCGAACACCGTCGAGAGGCCGAGCCCCGTCCCCTTGCCGAGCTCCTTCGTGGTGAAGAACGGCTCGAAGATCTGGTCGCGGATGGCGGCCGGGATGCCCGTGCCGGTATCGCCGACCGCGATGCGCACGTAGTCGGCGGCCGGCATGCCGGTGAGGTCGAGGCCGCGCGCCTCCGCGGCCTCGACGTTCGCGGTCGAGATCGTGACCGTGCCGCCGTCCGGCATCGCGTCGCGCGCGTTGACCGCGAGGTTCACGATCACCTGTTCGAGCTGGTTCACGTCCGCCTTGACGAACCAGAGGTCGCGGCCCTGGCGCAGCTCGAGCTGGACGCGCTCGCCGAGCAGCCGCTTCAACAGGAGCGAGAGGTCCGACAGGGCCTCGCCGACCTTGACGACCTCGGGGCGCAGCGTCTGGCGGCGCGAGAAGGCGAGGAGCTGGCGCACGAGGCTGGCCGCCCGGTTCGCGTTCTGCTTAATCTGCATGATGTCCTGGAAGGACGGGTCGGTCGGCCGGTGGTTCGCGAGCAGCAGGTCCGAGTAGCCGATGATCGCCTGGAGGACGTTGTTGAAATCGTGCGCGACGCCGCCCGCGAGCTGGCCGATCGCCTGCATCTTCTGCGCCTGGGCGAATTGCTGCTCGAGCTGGCGCTGCTCGGTCGTGTCGAGCGCGTAGGCGATCACGCTCTCAGCCTCGACGCCTCCCGTGTCGACGTCGCTGACGGGGCTGAGCCACATCCGGGCCGAGCGGCCGGCCTCCGCCGCGAGCGCGAGGTCGAGCGGCGGGATGTCGGCCCGGCCGCCGGTCGCGGCCGCCAGCGCCGCGTCGAGCCGGGGCCGGTCGGTCGCGGCCACGAGGTCGAGCACGTGCACGCCGGAGGCGCCCTCGCTCGGGGCCGGCGTCGCGCCGAACAGCCTGTGGAAGGACGCGTTCGAGCGGGCCACGTGGCGCGAGCGGTCGAGGGTCGCGATGGCGAGCGGCGTCGTGTTGAACAGCCGCGCGAAGCGCACCTCGGCGGCGCGCTGCCCGTCCCCCGTCTGTTCCGCGCCCGCCGATCGGTTGAGGACGAGCGTGCGCGAAGCGCCCGCCTGCCCGTCGGCCGCGAAGGTGACGCGGTGGTAGACCCGCACGGGGAGCGGCTTTCCCTGCCGTCGGCGCAGGTCGAGGTCGACGGTGTCGGTGCGCGACTCGCCGGCCTTGCCGCGGCTCCCCGCCAGCATCGCGACGACGTCCGCGGGCACGATGTCGGACAGCGCGAGGCCGCCGGTCCCGACCTTCGCGAGGTCATGGTCGAGCCAGGTCGCGAGCGTCGCGTTCATGTAGACGATCTCGCCGCCCCGGCCGATCGACAGGAAGCCCGCGGGCGCGTGGTCGAGGTAGTCGATCGCGTGCTGGAGTTCCTGGAACACGCTCTCCTGGCGCTCGCGCTCGTGCGTCACGTCGGAGACGCTCCACACCGCGGCCGTCCGGCCGTTCGGGCGCCCGATCGGCCGCACGCGCACCCGGTACCAGCCGAACGGGCGTCCACCGCCGAGCGCGGGCGAGAGGCGCATCTCCTCGCCCGCCACCCTGCCCTCGCGCGCCGCCTGGGAGAGCCTGTAGACGGCCTCGGACACGTCGGGACCGCCGCTGAACAGGCGCTCGACCGGCTTCACCTCGGCGGCGGTCCCGCCCGCCGCGGCACCGTCGCCCGCGAAGGCGGCGTAGCGCTCGTTCGCGTAGAGCACATGTCCGCCCTCGTCGAGCACGACGAGCCCCTCGGCCGCGCCGTCCGAGATCGCGCGCATGAGGTCGGAGCGCACGCCCGCTCGCAGGCCGCCTGCGGAGAACCGCACGAGCCCGACCGCGACCGCGAAGACGAAGAACACGCCCGCCACCGCGAGCACGGCGAGCAGGCCGAGCACGAGCGGCTGCGCCTGCTCGTTCGTGAGGAAGCTCAGGCCCGCGAAGGCCGCGACCAGCACGGCCGCGAGCGCGACGAGGAGCCCGTAGCCGGGCCTCTCGTGACGGTCCATGACCGCCGTGCCGCCGAACTGTGCCATGCCCGCCCGCGATTCCCGGTTGCTCGTGGTTACGATGCGCGCCGCTTGAGCCGCAAGACGAAGCCGATCACCTCGGCGACCGCCTTGTAGTGCTCCACCGGGATCTCGTCGTCGACCTCGACCGTGGCGTGGAGCGCGCGGGCGAGCGGCGGGTTCTCGATCACCGGCACGCCGTGCTCGGCCGCCACCGCCTTGATGCGCTGCGCGAGCTCGTCGACGCCCTTCGCGACGCAGACCGGCGCCGCCATGCCGGGCTCGTATTTGAGCGCGATCGCGTAATGGGTCGGGTTCGCGAGGACGACGGTCGAGGTCGGGACGGCCGCCATCATGCGCTTCTTCACGCGCTGCGCCCGGAGCTGGCGGATCTTCGCCTTGACCTCCGGATTGCCGTCCTGCTCCTTGTGCTCCTTCTTGACCTCTTCCTTCGACATGCGCTGGCGCTTCATCCAGCTGAAGCGCTGGTAGACGACGTCTCCGATCGCCACGAGCGCGTAGATCGCCAGCACGCTGGGTGCTCCGCTCAACGCATTGACC
>CAXUHE010000298.1:0-4097 GCA_964250725.1 uncultured Enterovirga sp.
GTCCGGGTCGCAGCCCGCGACCGCCATGCCCCGATAGGCGCCGAGCGGCTGGAAGCCACGCCGCTCGGCCTCGCTCGCCTCCATCAGCACGACGGCCGACGCGCCGTCCGAGAGCTGGGACGCGTTGCCGGCCGTGATGAACCGGCCCTCCTTCACGCTCTGCCCATCCTTGAACACGGGCGCGAGCTTGCGCAGGTCGTCGAGCCGCGTCTGGGGCCGGTTGCCCTCGTCCTTGTCGAGCGTCATCTCGCGGTGGCTCATCGCCCCGGTTGCCTTGTCCTGCACAGCCATCGTGACCGTGATCGGCGCGATCTCGTGCGTGAACCGTCCGGCATCCTGGCCCGCCGCCGTGCGCTGCTGCGATTGCAGCGCGTACGCGTCCTGCGCGTCGCGCGAGACGCCGTAGCGTTCGCCCACGATCTCGGCCGTCTCCAGCATCGTCATGTAGATCTGCGGGACATGATCCGTCAGCCACGGGTCGCGGGCACGGTGGCGGTTCTGGTGCTCGTTCTGCACGAGCGAGATCGACTCGAGCCCGCCGCCGACAGCGACGTCGATCCCGTCCACGATGATCTGCTTCGCGGCGGTGGCGATCGCCATCAGGCCCGACGCGCATTGCCGGTCGAGGCTCATGCCCGCGACGCTCCGGGGCAGCCCCGCCCGCAGGGCCGCCTGACGGGCGACGTTTCCGCCGGACGATCCCTGCTGAAGAGCCGCGCCCATCACCACGTCGCCGACCTCCGCCGGATCGATGCCGGAGCGCTTCACGGCCTCGGCGATCGCGTGGCCACCCAGAGCCTGCGCCTGGGTGTCGTTGAACGCGCCGCGATAGGCCTTGCCGATCGGCGTGCGCGCTGTTGAGACGATGACGGCTTCGCGCATGAGATCCTCCCGGGCTCGCCTGTCCGGACCCGGCGGCGATGCTTGTCCACCACGAATATCGCGGCGGTCGAGGCCGAGACAAGCGGAGCTGGAGACAAGCCGACCCCGACCAACGGACGCGGCACGCACGCTTGCGCCCGCCAACGCGCGGTTTAAGTTCGGTCCGCGACGCCGCGACGACAAGCGGCGCGCAGGAGTGACGCGATGCGGAGAGACGGCGGACACGGAGGCGGCGCATGAACGGGCGGCCTTTCGCGTGGGAGCGCTCCTACCCGGCCGGGATCGCCTGGGACGCGCCCGTGGAGGTCTCGACCCTGCCGACCCTCCTGCGGGACGCGGTCGCTGCTTACGGCGAACTGCCGGCGATCGAATTTCGCGGCAGGACGGTCAGCTACGCCGAGCTCGGTCGTCGCGCCGACGCGTCTGCGCGGGCTTTCCTGGCGCGCGGCTTCGCACCGGGCGCACGCGTCGCGCTGTTCCTGCCGAACACGCCCTACCACCCGCTCGCATTCTTCGGCGGCGCGACGGCGGGCCTGTGTCTCGTCCACCTCTCGCCGCTCGATGCCGAGCGCGAACTCGCCCACAAGGTCAACGATTCCGGCGCGCGCGTGCTCGTCACCACGAACATCGCCGGGATGATGGAACGTGCCCGCAAGCTCCTCGATGCGGGCTTCCTCGACCTCTTGATCGTGGGCGACGACGCCGAGTGGGGGGCGTCGCCGGGTCCGGTCTCGCCCATCCCGGACGACCCGCGCATCCTGTCCTTCTCGGCGTTCACGGCCGGCGCGGACGAGGTCGGCGAGTTGCCCGAGGTCCGGACGGACGACATCGCGCTGCTGCAATATACCGGCGGCACGACCGGCACGCCGAAGGGGGCGATCCTCACCCACGCGAACCTCACGGCCGCGGTCTCGATGTACGAGACCTGGTTCATCGGTCAGACGCAGGATCGGACCGGCCACGACCGCATCATCTGCGTGCTGCCGCTCTTTCACATCTACGCGCTGACCACGATCCTGCTGCGCGGCCTGAAGCGCGGGGCGGAGCTCCTCTTGCGCACGCGTTTCGACGTCGAGACGACGCTCCGTGACATCGAGGTCGGACGCGCCACGCATTTCCCGGGCGTCCCCACCATGTGGATCGCACTCTCGGCCGCGCCGGGGCTCGAGACGCGCGACTTCTCATCTCTCGTCTATTGCGGGTCGGGCGGCGCACCCCTGCCGGTGGAGGTCGCGGACCGGTTCCACAGGCTGACGGGCCACCCGCTGGTCGGCGGCTGGGGCATGACGGAGACCTCGCCCGCCGGCACCAACCGCCTGGGAGACGGCCCATCCAAGCCCGGCACGATCGGGCTGCCGCTGCCGGGGGTCGAGATGGACGTCGCGGCCTTGGACGATCCCGCGCGCGCGCTCGCGCCTGGCGAGATCGGCGAGCTGCGCATCCGCGGCCCGAACGTGACGCGCGGCTACTGGAACAGGCCGGCCGAGACCGACGCCGCCTTCGTGGGCGACTGGTTCCTAACCGGCGACATCGGCTACATGGACGCGGACGGATTCTTCTTCATCACAGACCGCAAGAAGGACATGATCATCTCCGGCGGCTTCAACGTCTACCCGCAGATGATCGAGCAGGCGATCTACCAGCATCCGTCCGTCGAGGAGGTCCTGGTGATCGGCTTCGCCGACGGCTACCGGGGCGAATCCGCGAAGGCCTTCGTCAAGCTGCGCGCCGGCGCGGAGCCGTTCGGGCTCGACGCGCTCCAGACCTTCCTCTGCGACAAGCTCGGCCGCCACGAGATGCCCCAGGCGCTTGAGTTCCGCCCCGCCCTCCCCCGCACCGTCGTCGGCAAGCTCTCCAAGCTCGAGCTGCGCGACGAGGAGCGCGCGAAGGCAGCCGAACAGCGGGGCGCGGCGTGATGCGGCCTTATCCGTCGTGGCCGGGCCCGGCCCGGCCATCTATGAACGATCGAACCCGCTCTCGGATGGCCCGGCCGCACCCGGCACTGACTGCACACTTCTGAGGACTTCCGATGGACCTCCGTTTCACACCTGAAGAGAACGCCTTCCGCGAGGAGGTGCGCACGTTCTTCCGCGAGAACCTCTCGAAGGAGGTCCACGCGAAGCTCGTCGAGGGACGGCACGCCTCGAAGCACGACCTCGTCGAATGGTCGCGCGTCCTGAACCAGAAAGGGTGGGCGACGCCGCATTGGCCTGAGGCGTATGGGGGCACGGGCTGGACCCCGGTCCAGCAATACATCTTCCTCGAAGAGTTGCAGGGCTTTCCGGCTCCGGCACCCCTCGCTTTCGGGGTCAACATGGTCGGACCCGTCATCTACACGTTCGGCAGCGAGGAGCAGAAGGCGCATTACCTGCCGCGAATCGCCAATCTCGACGATTGGTGGTGCCAGGGCTTCTCCGAGCCGGGCTCCGGCTCGGACCTCGCGTCGCTGAAGACGAAGGCGGTGCGGGACGGCGAGGAGTACGTGGTCAACGGGCAGAAGACCTGGACGACGCTCGCCCAGCACGCGGACTGGATCTTCTGCCTCGTGCGCACCGACCCGGCCGCGAAGAAGCAGGAGGGCATCTCGTTCCTGCTCATCGACATGAAGAGCCCCGGCATCACGGTCCGGCCGATCGAGCTGATCGACGGCGGGCGCGAGGTGAACGAGGTGTTCTTCGACGACGTGCGCGTGCCCGCCCGGAACCTCGTCGGCCAGGAGAACAAGGGCTGGGACTATGCCAAGTTCCTGCTCGGCAACGAGCGCACCAACATCGCGCGCGTCGGCGTCTCGAAGGAGCGGCTGCGCCGCATCCGCGAGCTCGCGGCGATCGAGCGCATCGGCGAGGTGCCGATGATCCAGAACCCGCGCTTCCGCGAGAAGCTCGCGGCCGCCGAGGTCGAGCTGAAATCTCTCGAGATGACGCAGCTGCGCGTCGTCGCGGCCGAGCGCACCCGCGAGAAGGGCAAGCCCGACCCGGCCTCCTCGGTGCTGAAGATCAAGGGGTCCGAGATCCAGCAGATGACGACCGAGCTGCTGCTCGACGTCGTCGGGCCCTACGCGCTCCCCTACGTGCCGGACCGCGAGGACGAGCGCTGGGACGAGCTGTCGAACGAGCCCCCGATCGGCCCGGACTGGGCCGCGACCGTCGCGCCGACCTATTTCAACTGGCGCAAGGTCTCGATCTACGGCGGCTCGAACGAGATCCAGCGCCAGA
>CAXUHE010000299.1:0-4040 GCA_964250725.1 uncultured Enterovirga sp.
CCCTGCGCCCGAGACCGAATTGCTGAAGATCCGCATCATCCCCTGCCTCGACGTGAAGGACGGGCGCGTCGTGAAGGGCGTGCGCTTCGCCGACCTCGTGGACGCGGGCGACCCCGTGGCGGCGGCGCGCGCCTACGACGCGGCGGGCGCGGACGAGCTCTGCTTCCTGGACATCACGGCGAGCCACGAGGATCGCGGCACGCTGCTCGACGTCGTGAGCCGCACGGCCGCGGAGTGCTTCATGCCGCTGACCGTCGGGGGGGGCGTCCGGACCGTCGAGGACATCCGCAACCTCCTGCTCGCGGGCGCGGACAAGGTCTCGATCAACACGGCCGCGGTCAACGATCGGACCTTCGTGCGGGTCGCGTCGCAGAAGTTCGGCGACCAGTGCATCGTGGTGGCGATCGACGCGAAGCGCGTTTCCGGACCTGGCGAGCGCGAGCGCTGGGAGATCTTCACGCATGGCGGCCGGCGCGCGACCGGGATCGACGCGATCGAGTTCGCGCGCGACGTCGTGCATCTGGGCGCCGGCGAACTCCTGGTGACCTCGATGGACCGGGACGGCACCCGCTCGGGATACGACATCGCGCTCGTGCGGGCGATCGCCGACGCGGTGCCGGTCCCGGTCGTGGCGTCCGGCGGGGTCGGGGCGCTCGACGACCTCGTGGCGGGCGTGCGCGACGGCCACGCGAGCGCGGTCCTGGCGGCATCGATCTTCCATTTCGGCCAGCACACGATCGGCGAGGCGAAGCGGCACATGGCGGCCGCCGGCATCGCGGTCCGGGCGACGCCGTGAGCGCCTTCACCCTCGGCGATCTCGAGCGCATCGTGGCGGAGCGCGCCGCCGCGCCGCCCGATGCGTCCTATACGTCGACGCTCATCGCCGCCGGCCCGGCGCGATCCGCCAAGAAGCTCGGCGAGGAGGCGGTAGAGACCGTGATCGCGGCCGTCGAGGGGGACCGCGCGGCCCTCGTCGCGGAGGCGGCCGATCTCCTGTATCATCTCCTCGTGGTGCTGCGCGGCGGCGGGGTCGGGCTCGACGAGGTCATGGCCGAGCTCTCGCGGCGCACCGCCCGATCCGGCCTCGCCGAGAAGGCGTCGCGGCCGCCCGGCTAGGAGCTTCTCATGATGCCGGACCTCGACCTGCAGGCGCGCACCCTGGACGCGCCGGCCCGGAGCGAGCCGCAGACCGGCGTGACGCCGGGCGAGGACGAGCTGTCGCCCTATCGCAGCTTCGCGCGCGAGGAATGGGCGCGGCTGCGCGCCGACACGCCGCTTACCCTCACGGCCGAGGACGTCGACCGGCTGCAATCGATGAACGACCCCGTCTCGCTGGACGAGGTGATCGCGATCTACCTGCCGCTGTCGCGCCTGCTCTCGCTCTATGTGGCGGCCGCGCAGGGCCTGTTCCGCGCGACGCAGCGCTTCCTCCTAGCGGAGCGGGCCGAGAAGGTGCCCTACATCATCGGGGTCGCGGGCTCGGTCGCGGTCGGCAAGTCGACGACCGCCCGCATCCTGAAGGCGCTCCTCGCCCGCTGGCCGAACACCCCGAAGGTCGACCTCGTGACGACCGACGGCTTCCTCTGGCCGAATGCCGAGCTCGCCCGCCTCGGCCTCATGGACCGCAAGGGCTTCCCCGAGAGCTACGACGCCGCCCAGCTCCTGCGCTTCCTGCGCGAGATCAAGTCGGGCCAGCACCAGGTCCCGGCGCCGCTCTACTCCCACCTCGTCTACGACGTGGTGCCGGGCGAGGCCACGGTGGTGGACCAGCCCGACATCCTGATCGTCGAGGGCCTGAACGTGCTCCAGCCCGCCCGGCTGCCGCGCGACGGGGCGGCCATCCCCTTCGTGTCGGACTTCTTCGACTTCTCGATCTACCTCGATGCGGACGAGGAGGACCTGCACCGCTGGTACCTCGCCCGCTTCATGAGGCTCCGGCACACCGCGTTCCGCGACCCGCTCTCCTATTTCCGCAAGTACGCCGACCTCTCGGACGAGGACGCGTTCGCCTTCGCGGAGGGCCTCTGGAACCGCATCAACCTCGTCAACCTGAACGAGAACATCCTGCCCACGCGCCGGCGCGCGAGCCTCGTCCTGCGCAAGAGCGCGAGCCACCGGATCGAGGAGGTCTCGCTCCGGCGGCTGTGAGGCGCCTCAGCGCCGCGGGCCGGGCGGCGGGGGTGCTGCCTCGAACGCGAAGTCGCGTCCCTCCGCGCCGAGATCCCCGCGCTGCTGCCACGGCCTCTGGCCGGGGCCGCCCGGTCCGCCGGGACGGCCCGGACCGTCCATGCCCATCCCCATGCCGAGATCGCGGCGGAACGGGCGCGCGAGCGCCATGAGCCGGCGCTTCTGGGCCTCGTCGAGCGACCCGTAGAGAGGTTGCATGGCGTCGGCGAGCTTACGCAGCGCCTCTCCGGAGGCCGTCTGCCGGTCGGCCATGAAGCGCAACGCGCCCGGGATGTCGGGCCCGGCTCCCGTCTGGCGCATGGAGGTGAACCGCTCGCGTCCCGCCTCGCGGGATTCGTGCCGCTGCTTGGCGAGGCCGCGGATCGCGTCCTCGACGGGCGGCCACAGCTTCTCCTGGTCGGCGCCGAGCTTCAGCCCGGCATGGAGCGCGGCGATGCGGGCGTCCGTGAAGGCCGCCATGTCGTCCGCCGACATCTGCGGGCGCATGCTGCGCATCCATGGCCCGTCGCGAAAGGCGCCGCCGCGATCCTGCGCGTAGGCGCCGGCGGCGACGGCGAGTGCGCCCACGGCCGACACACCGATGATCCACCGCTTCATGTCCTGACTCCTCGGGAAGGGCCGGCCTCGCACCGGCTGAACGACCGGTATCGTGTTAGGGGCGTACGGGTTACGGCGGCGTCGCGCCGAGGTTAAACCCCGGTAATGCGCCCCTCCCATGCCGCTTCCTCAGGTCTCGCGTGACCTGGTCCCCCGAGCAGGAGGGCGCGCTCCGCGCCGTGTCGCGCTGGCTCAAGGAGGCCGACCGGCCGATCTTCCGGCTGTTCGGCTATGCCGGCACCGGCAAGACGACGCTCGCCCGGCAGATCGCCGAGGATGTCGACGGCGAGGTCGTCTTCGCCGCGTACACCGGCAAGGCGGCGCACGTCCTGCGGGAGAAGGGCTGCGGCGAGGCCTCGACGATCCACTCGCTGATCTACCGCTCGCGCGGATCGGGCGAGGGGGGACCGCGCTTCGCCCTCAACCGACAGAGCGAGGCCGCCAAGGCGAAGCTCGTCGTGATCGACGAATGCTCGATGGTCGACGAGGAGCTCGGGCGCGATCTCCTGTCGTTCGGCACCCCCGTCCTGGTGCTCGGCGATCCGGCGCAGCTCCCACCCGTGAAGGGCGCCGGCTACTTCACAGAGAAGCCGCCCGACGCGATGCTGACCGAGATCCATCGCCAGGCCGCGGGCGATCCCATCATCCGCCTCTCGGCCGTCGTGCGGGAGGGCGGCCGGCTCGAGCACGGGACCTGGGGCGACACCCGCGTCATCACGCGCCGCGAGATCGACGCGGAGGCGATCCTGCGGGCCGACCAGGTGCTCGTCGGCACCAACAAGTCGCGCCGCGCCTACAACACGCGCATCCGCAACCTCCGCGGCTTCCGCGACCCGCTGCCCGCCGCGGGCGAGCGGCTCGTGTGCCTGCGCAACGACAAGACCAAGGGCATCCTGAACGGAGGCCTCTTCTCGGTGAAGACGGCCCGCGGCGAGCGGGCTGGCCTGGTGGAGCTCGACCTCTCGCCGGAGGGAAGCACGGTCCGCGTCTCGGTGCCGCGAGAGTTCTTCGAAGGCCGCGAGGAGGAACTGTCCTTCGCGACGCGCCGCAAGGCGGACGAGTTCGATTACGGATACGTGCTGACGGTCCACAAGGCGCAAGGGTCCCAGTGGGACGACGTCGTGCTCTTCGACGAGAGCTGGGCCTTCCGCGAGCACCGCGCCCGCTGGCTCTATACAGGCCTGACGCGCGCGGCCAAGCGGCTCACCGTCGTGACGTAGGCCGGCCGCCGCGGCGGCCGGCCCGATCGGCTACGC
>CAXUHE010000300.1:0-3965 GCA_964250725.1 uncultured Enterovirga sp.
TTCTACAACGACCAGAAGGGCTTCGGCTTCATCCAGCCCGACGACGGCGGCAAGGACGTCTTCGTCCACGCGACCGCGCTGGAGCGCGCCGGCATCCGCGGCCTCGTCGAGGGCCAGAAGGTCTCCTTCGACACCCAGGAAGATCGCCGCACCGGCAAGATGGCGGTCGGCACGATCGAGATGGTCTGACCGACGAGAGAGACGGGCTGGCGTAACGCCCGCCCCCACCCGCCGCCGTCCAGGCGGCGGTACGATCCCCCACCCGACACAAGTGAGATCATGGCGAAGGAAGAACTGATCGAGTTCGAAGGTCTCGTGACCGAGATCCTGCCGGACGCGCGTTTCCGCATCCAGCTCGACGCGGGACACTTCATCGTGGCCTACACGGCCGGCAAGATGAAGAAGAACCGCATCAAGACGCTCGCGGGCGACCGCGTGACCGTCGAGATGTCCCCCTACGATCTCGAGAAGGGGCGCCTGATCTTCCGCCACAAGGACGAGCGCGCTCCGCTCGGCCGGCGCGTACCGCCCCGTCCGTTCCGCCGGCGCTGATCGCGCCCCACCGGATCATGAAAGGACAACACCATGTCGGATCATCGTTTCAAGATCGGTGAGCACGTGAAGCTCACCCGCGGCTTCCCCGATCGCAGCGGGGCCGGGACATACGAGATCACGCGCCTCCTGCCGGAGAGCGCGAACGGGGACCGCCACTACCGCGTCAAGGGCACCGACAAGATCGAGCGCGCGGTCGAGGAGAGCCAGATCCGGATCGAGTCGTTCGGCGTTCCGGCCGAGTAAGGCGGGTCTTGAGCCAGCCGGATGGTGGGCGCGACAGGGATCGAACCTGTGACCACTGCGATGTCAACACAGTGCTCTACCGCTGAGCTACGCGCCCGCGACGGCCTGATCCGCCGCGAGGCGCGGCTATAGAGCTTCCGCCCGGACGACGCAACCGGGAAGGCGCGTCGGCATCGTCGGACGGCGCTGTTCGACGACCATCTGATCGATGCGATTGACCATTGTTTGTACCATTGAGACTAAACTTGTCCTTTGATCCCGGACTTGGGAACTCGGGACCGCACCCGCGAGTCATGCGTTCAATGCGCAGCGTGTAGGCGGCCTCATGCGACATACATCGGTTGTCCAAGCGTCACGTCGCTCACTTGGCTCGGACCACATGGTTGTCGATGCCGGGCCTAAATCCTTGACGGAACTGTTGGCGGTGGCTTCGGCTGCGGCGCGGTCGAGAACCAGCGTCACCTTCACGGGCGTCAAGGCCCGATCGATTGAGGACCTGATGCGGATCGCCGTGACCGGAGGCGATTGCGTGACCTTCGGCCAGGAGGTCTCGATGCGGCCCCTGCCAGCCCCGCAGCGAGACCGTCCGCGGTGGCGTTGGCTGTCGCGGTCCGAGCGCGCGAGCGGGTAGATCCGGCGTTCGTACGCTCCATCGGATTTGCGTCTCGCGCGGGGTCGGTCACTGTCGTAGAGACGTCTCGACATGGATGGCTTTTCCCTGGACCCGCACCTCGCGGCCGACACCATCGCGGTCGGAGACCTCGATCTCTGCTCAGTCCGCCTGATGGATGATTCACGGTTTCCCTGGCTTGTTCTCGTGCCGCGCCGGGTCGATGTCAGCGAGATCACGGATCTCGGCGAGGCCGATTCGGCCTCTCTCATGGCCGAGCTCCGGCTCTCCGTCCGGGTGATGGTCGAGCTCTCGAAGCCCGACAAGGTCAATGTCGGGGCACTCGGCAATGTCGTGTCGCAATTGCACCTGCATGTGGTCGGCCGCTTCCTCTCCGATCCGGCTTGGCCGGGTCCCGTCTGGGGCTCGGGAGCGGCCGTGCCCTATCCGCACCATGCCGCGACGCTGCTCGTCGAGCGCGCCGCGCAGCTGTTCTCGCGAGCGTGAAGGAGACCGCGATGAGCGGCGGATCGTCGGGGCTCGGCTTCATCCATAACCTCGTCGAGCGCAGCGGCGTCGAAGCCGACCCGGACGGCTTGCTTGCACAGGGCAACGAGCCAGGCGCCTTCGCGGTCGTCATCGCGGGCGATCGGGTCGTCCTGCAAGGCGAGGGTGACGCCGCGACGGGCCTCCTGCCCGGTCCCGTGTCCCGCTTCGGCGCGGCAGCCGAGACGGTCATTCTCGGCACGCGCGACGGACGGCCGGTCGTCGCGGCCCAGTACGGCCCCGACCTCGCCGAGCGCCTCCCCGCCGAGGCCGGTCTGCGCATCGTCGACCTGCGCATGATCGCGGTCGAGGGGCTCGTGCCGGAGGACGAACTCGGCGCGCTCGCGCAGGCGAAATCGCTCCTCTCCTGGCACGCGCGGCACCGATTCTGCTCGAATTGCGGCGCCGCGACCCGATCCGCGACGGGCGGACTGCGCCGCGATTGCCCGGCCTGCGGCACGCAGCATTTTCCGCGCACCGATCCCGTGGCGATCATGCTGGTCACGCGCGGCGACCACTGCCTGCTCGGCCGGCAGACCCGGTTCGTCGCGGGCTCCTATTCCTGTCTCGCGGGTTTCATCTCGCCGGGCGAGACGATCGAGGACGCGGTGCGCCGGGAGATCATGGAGGAGGCGGGCGTCCGGGTCGGAGAGGTCGCGTATGTCGCGTCCCAGCCCTGGCCGTTCCCCTCCTCGCTGATGATCGGCTGTTTCGGGGAGGCTCTCAGCGAGGCGATCACGATCGACCGCACCGAGCTCGAGGACGCGCGCTGGTTCGCCCGCCACGATGTTGTGGCCATGCTCGCCCGGACGCATCCGGACGGGCTGATCACGCCGCCCCCGATGGCGATCGCGCACCACCTCATGCAGACCTGGATCGCCCGGACGGCGTGACGGATCAGCTCCGTGCGGCGAGAAAGGTGACGAGCGCTGCGTTCACACGATCGGCCTCCTCGTGCTGCACCCAGTGCGTCGCCTCGTCGAACCACAGGATGCGGCCCCGATCGCAGAGCGTGAGACTCTCGCTCGCGAAGGTGGCCCCGAGTGCCCTGTCGCGACGGCCCCACAGGATCAGCGCCGGCATCGGGACGCGGCCGACCCGCCCGGCTGGACGGCGCACGAGCGCGCGGTACCAGCCGAGCATCGCGGTCAACGCGCCGGGTTGTCCCCAAGCCTCGCGGTAGAGGGCGAGGTCGCCGGCCCCGAAGGTGCCGGGCCGGCTCGAACCGGTGAGCGCCCGGGCGAGCGCCGCGTGGCTGTCCGCGGCCAGCATCCGCTCCGGCAGGCCCGGGAGCTGGAACAGCGCCACGTAATAGCTGCGCAGAAGCTGGACCGGGTCCTGCCGGATCACCCGCCACGTGGTGTCCGGATGGGGCGCGTTGAGGATCGCGAGCCGCTCCACCCGGTCCGGGTGGCGCGCCGCGACCGACCAGGCGACGATGCCGCCCCAATCGTGCCCCACGAGGCCGAACCGCCCGAGCCCGAGCGCGTCGGCCAGCGCCACGACGTCGCGCGTCAGCCGCACGAGACGGTAGGCGTCGAGACCCTGCGGCTTGTCGCTGAGGCTGTAGCCGCGCTGGTCCGGCGCGATCACCCGGTAGCCCGCCCGGGCGAGCGGCCCGACCTGGTGTCGCCAACCGAACCAGAATTCGGGGAAGCCGTGCAGCAGGACGACCGGCGGCCCGTCCGCCGGCCCGGCCTCGACCACGTGGAGCGCGAGCCCGCCGATCCCGACCCGGCGCGAGGAGGCCGGCGTGCCGTCGGGTAGCGTGAGCGGGCCGGGCATCAAGCGGGGTTCGCCCCCATGCTGCGCCGGAAGGGGTGCGCCGGGTAGACGCCCAGGATCCTGAACTCGCGCGAGAAGAAGCCGAGCTCCTCGATGGCGCGCGCCAGCCCCGGATCGTCCGGGTGGCCGTCGACCTCGGCGTAGAACTGGGTCGCGGTGAACTCGCCCTCCACCATGTAGGATTCGAGCTTCGTCATGTTGACGCCGTTCGTCGCGAAGCCGCCGA
>CAXUHE010000301.1:0-3236 GCA_964250725.1 uncultured Enterovirga sp.
CTTCGCGGGCGGCATCGGCGAGCGCCTTGACGCGCCCGTGGAACAGGAAGCCGCCGCGGTCGAACACGACGGTCGAGACGCCGGCGGCCTTGGCGCGCTCGGCGACGCGCTTGCCGACATCGGCGGCGGCCGGGATGCCGGCGCCCGACGACTGGCCCTTGACGTCCTTGTCGATCGTCGAGGCCGCGGCGACGGTGTGCCCGGCGGCATCGTCGATGATCTGCGCGTAGATGTGCCGGCCCGAGCGGTGGATCGACAGCCGCGGGCGGCCGCCGCCCTTGGCGCGGAGCGCGGTGCGGACGCGCTGGCGCCGCTTGGCGAAGACGGAGAGCTTGGCCATCTTACTTCTTCTTCCCTTCCTTGCGGAAGATGAACTCGCCCGCGTACTTGATGCCCTTGCCCTTGTACGGCTCGGGCTTGCGCCAGCGGCGGATCTCGGCGGCGACCTGGCCGACCTGCTGCTTGTCGTTGCCCGAGATGTTGATCGTCGTCGGGTCGGGCGTCAGGATCGTGATCCCGTCGGGGATCGCGAAATCGACGTCGTGGCTGTAGCCGAGCTGGAGCTTGAGGTTCCTGCCCTGCACCGCGGCGCGATAGCCGACGCCGGTGATGTTCAGCGTCTTGGTGAAACCCTGGGTCACGCCGGTGACGAGGTTCTGCACCAGCGTGCGCTGCATGCCCCAGAAGGAGCGCGCGCGCTTGGTGTCGTTCGCGGGCGTCACCGCGACCGCACCGTCCTCGATCGCGTAGCGCACCTCGTCCTCGAGCCTGATCGAGAGCGTGCCCTTCGGCCCCTTCATCGACAGCGCGCCGTCGGCGATGGTGGCGGTAACGCCGGCCGGTACGGGGACCGGCTTCTTACCGATGCGACTCATCAGAACACCTCCGCGAGGACTTCGCCGCCGACGTTCTGCGCGCGCGCTTCCGCGTCGGACAGCACGCCGCGCGGCGTCGAGACGATGGTGATGCCGAGCCCGTTGCGGACGCGCGGCAGCTCCTTGGACCCGCTATACACACGCCGACCCGGTTTCGAGACGCGCGCGACGTGCTGGATCGCCGGCTGCCCCTCGAAATATTTGAGCTCGATGCGGATGCCGGGATGCTCGTTCAGCGCCTCCTCGGAATAGCCGCGGATATAGCCCTCGCGCTGGAGCACGTCGAGCACGCGGGTCCGCAGCTTGGAGGCGGGCGACAGGACGGAGTCCTTACGCGCGCGCTGGCCGTTGCGGATGCGGGTGAGCAGATCGCCCACGGGATCGTTGATCGCCATATCTAAACCCTCACCAGCTCGACTTGGTCACGCCGGGGATCATCCCCTTGTTGGCGAGATCGCGGAGCATCACGCGCGCCAGCCGGAACTTGCGGTAGTAACCGCGCGGACGCCCGGTGAGCTCGCACCGGTTGCGGATGCGCGTCGGGTTGCCGTTGCGCGGCAGCTCCGCCATCCGCAGGCGCGCGATCAGCCGCTCGCCCTCGTCCAGGCTCTCGTCGTCCGCGATCGCTCTCAGCTTCGCGTACTTGGGAGCGGTCTTCTTGACGAGCGCGCGGCGGCGCTCGTTCTTCAGGATGGAACTCAGTTTCGCCATGACTTAAGTTCTCTCTCTACTCAGGCCGCCTGCTTCTCTTCGGTCTTCTCTTCCTGCGGGAAGGGAAAGCCGAAGAGACGCAGCAGCTCGCGAGCCTCGTCGTCGGTGTTTGCGGTGGTCGTGATGATGACGTCCATGCCGCGGACGCGATCGACCTTGTCGTAGCTGATCTCCGGGAAGATCAGCTGCTCCTTGAGGCCCGTCGCGTAATTGCCCTTGCCGTCGAACGACCTGGGATTGAGCCCGCGGAAATCGCGGACGCGCGGCAGCGCGATCGTCACGAAGCGGTCGAGGAACTCGTACATCCGCTCGCGGCGCAGCGTCACCTTGCAGCCGATCGGCATGCCCTCGCGCAGCTTGAACTGCGCGATCGACTTCTTCGCCTTGGTGATGACGGGCTTCTGGCCCGCGATCAGCTCCATCTCGCCCGCCGCCTGATCGACGCGCTTCTTGTCCTGGGTGGCGTCGCCGACACCCATGTTGAGCACGATCTTGTCGATCTTCGGGACCTGCATCGCGTTCTTGTAACCGAACTTCTCGGTCATCGCGGCGACGATCGTGTCGTCGTACAGCTTCTGGAGCCGCGCCTTGTAGGCATCAGCCATCGATCGTCTCCCCGGTCCTGACGGCGACGCGGACCTTCTTGCCGTCCTTGATCTCGAAGCGGACGCGCGTCGGCTTGCCGTCGGCGGTCGCGATCGCGACCTTGCTGACGTGCAGCGGCGCCTCGATCTTCTCGAGACCGCCCTGCGGATTGGCCTGGGTCGGCTTGCGGTGGCGGGTCGCGACGTTGATGCCGCCGACGATCACCTTGCCGTCCTTGGGCATCGCCCTGGTGACGGTACCGGTCTTGCCCTTGTCCTTGCCGGACAGGACGACGACCTGATCGCCCTTCTTGATCCTCAACGCGCTCATCACAGCACCTCGGGCGCGAGGCTGATGATCTTCATGTGATTGCGCGCGCGCAGCTCACGGACCACCGGGCCGAAGATACGGGTGCCGATCGGCTCCTCGTTCTTGTTGACGAGCACCGCGGCATTGCCGTCGAAGCGGATGGTCGAGCCGTCCGCGCGATGGATGTCCTTGGCGGTGCGGACGATGACGGCGCGATGGACGTCGCCCTTCTTCACCTTGCCGCGCGGCGCCGCTTCCTTGATCGACACGACGATGATGTCGCCGACCGTCGCGAACCGGCGCTTGGAGCCGCCGAGCACCTTGATGCACTGGACGCGCTTGGCGCCCGAATTGTCGGCGACGTCGAGGTTGGACTGCATCTGGATCATGGGTCAGTCCTCCTTCAGGCGTTGTCGGTGGGGATCGGGACGGCGATCTCGGCACCGATGCGGCCGATCGTCTTCCAGGTCTTGAGCTTCGAGATCGGCGCGCACTCCTCGATGCGGACGGTCTCACCGGTGTGATACTCGTTCGCCTCGTCGTGGGCGTGATACTTCTTCGACCGCTTGATGATCTTGCCGTAGAGCGCGTGGCTCACACGACGCTCCACGGAGACGATCACGGTCTTGTCGGTCTTGTCGGAGACCACCGTTCCGGTCAGCACGCGCTTCGGCATCGCTGGTTGCTCCTACTTCTCGGCCGAGGCGGCGCGGGCCACCTGGGCGGTCTTGATGCGGGCGATCGTGCGGCGGACCA
>CAXUHE010000301.1:3246-3932 GCA_964250725.1 uncultured Enterovirga sp.
TCGGCTTCTCGAGCTGGCCGGTCGCGGCCTGGAAGCGCAGGTTGAACTGCTCGCGCTTCAGCTCGGCAAGCTGGGTGGAGAGCTGGTCGTCCGTCGCCACCTTGATGTCGTCCTTCTTGGGCGCGTCCTTCTTCGCCATGGCTCAGACCTCCGCGGTCAGGTGGCTGAAGTCGCCGAGCCGGGCGACGACCTTGACCTTGATCGGCAGCTTCTCGGCGGCGCGGCTGAACGCCTCGGCGGCGAGCGGCCCGGCGACGCCCTCGAGCTCGAAGATGATCCGGCCCGGCTTGACGCGCGCCACCCAGAACTCGGGCGCGCCCTTGCCCGAGCCCATGCGGACCTCGGCGGGCTTGGACGAGACCGGGATGTCCGGGAAGATGCGGATATGCAGGCGGCCCTGGCGCTTGATGTGACGCGTGATCGCGCGGCGCGCGGCCTCGATCTGGCGCGCGGTGATCCGCTCGGGCTCCATCGCTTTCAGGCCGTAGGAGCCCTGATTGAGCGTGGCGCCGCTCTTGGCGTCGCCGTGGATGCGGCCCTTGAAGGCCTTGCGGAACTTGGTTCGCTTCGGTTGCAGCATGTTCTTCTAACCTTCAAACACCGCGCGGGAGGCGGCCGATAAGGCGTGAGGGGCGACCCTCAGCGCGCCGGCCGGACCCCCGAGGTCTGTGCTTCCATCATCAGGC
>CAXUHE010000302.1:0-3926 GCA_964250725.1 uncultured Enterovirga sp.
TGGCAGAACAACCGCGACACGCTCTACCGCATCCACGGCACGACCGAGCCGTTCACGATCGGCACCTCGGTCTCGTCGGGCTGCATCCGCATGGTGAACCAGGACGTGATCGACCTCTACGAGCGCGTCCCGGTCGGCGCCAGCGTGACCGTGCTGGGGTAGCCCGCGGCACCCCGAGGCCGGCCTGAGGTCAGCCTCGCGGTGCCAGGCGCGATGTCAGGCCGCGCCGTGGCCCTTCAGCCAGGCTGTCGCGCGCGTCCAGCCGTCCTTCGCCGGCCCCTCGCGGTAGCTCGGGCGGTAGTCGGCGTGGAAGGCGTGAGGCGTATCGGGATAGACCTGGATCTCGCAGGTCTTGCCCGCGGCCTGACAGGCGGCCCTCATCTGGTCGAGCGTCGCGACAGGGATGCTGGTATCGGCGCCGCCGTAGAGGCCGAGCACCGGAGCGTGCAGCTGGCCCACGAGGTCGAGCGGGTTCGCAGGCGTCATCGCGCTCTTGTCGCCCGCGACCCGTCCGTACCAGGCGACGCCCGCCTTCAGGTCCGGGCTGTGGGCGGCGTAGAGCCACACGATCCGCCCGCCCCAGCAGAACCCGTTGATGGCGAGCTTCGAGACGTCCGCCTTGCCGGTGGCCTTGGCGTAGGCGACGGTCGCGTCGAGGTCCGACATCACCTGCGCGTCCGGCACCTTCGACACGACCTCGCGCGAGATCGCCGACATGTCGGCGATCTTCGACACGTCGCCCTGGCGATAGTAGAGCTCGGTCGCGATCGCCATGTGGCCGAGCTTCGCGAAGCGGCGGCAGACGTCCTTGATGTGCTCGTGGACCCCGAAGATCTCCTGCACCACGAGGACGAGCGGGAACGGCCCGGTGCCCTGCGGCATCGCCCGATAGGCCGGGACCTCGCCGGACGAGGTCGGGATGCGGACCTCGCCCGCCTCGAGCCCGTCCGCCGGAGTGGTGATCGTCTGGGCGCCGACCGGCTGGACGGAGAGCGCGAACCCGGCCGTGAGGCCGGTCGCACCCGCCATGAGGGTGCGTCGCGAGACGGGCCCGGTGGTCGTCAGCGCGCGGAGGTCGGAGGCTGTCGCGGTGTCGGCTAGGGTGTCTGTCACGGCGTCGGTCATGGCGTCGGTCATGGCGTGTTCTCCTGAATGGATCGATCTCTGCGACGGACGGCCCGGGCTGGCAAGACACTCCGTCCGGGAGGGCAGGCCGGCAAGACAAGGGTAAGGGTAAGCGTCCGTTAATCGGTTTGAGACAAGCTCCATCGTTCGTTGCGTCCGGAGTCCTCGATGCCCGCCCTGACCCGCCGTCTCTTCGCGACGCGCGCTCTCTCGCTCTCCGCGCTCGCCTTGCCGGCCGGCCTTGGCGGCTGCATGTCCTCCATGCGCGAGATGCCGGTCGTCGGCTCCATGTTCGGCGATGCGCCGCCGCAATTGGCGCCCGCGACCGGGTCGGGTCGCGTCGTGAAGCCGGATTACGCGCAGGTCTACGGGACTTTTCCGGGCGAGACGCATCCCGTGCCGCCCGTGCGCTACGCGGCGCTCGATCCCGTGTTCCTGCGCCAGGAGGTGCCCTATCCGGGCGCCGAGGCCCCGGGCTCGCTCGTGGTCGATCCGCATGCGCGTTTTCTCTACCACGTCCTGCCGCGCGGGCGGGCCGACCGCTACGGCGTCGGCGTCGGGCGGGAGGGGTTCGCCTGGGCCGGGACCGCGCAGATCAACATGAAGCGCGACTGGCCGGACTGGATTCCCCCGAAGGAGATGGTCGCGCGCGACCCCGAGATCCGCTCCGAGCTGACCGCAACGCCGCGCGGCCTCGGCGTCCCGGGCGGCGCGAAGAGCCCGCTCGGCGCGCGTGCCATGTACCTGTTCGCGCAAGGGATCGGCGATACGGGCTACCGCATCCACGGCACGACCGAGCCGGAGACGATCGGCACCGAGGTCTCGTCCGGCTGCATCCGCATGATCAACCAGGACATCATCCACCTCTACTCGCGCACCCCCGAGGGCGCGACCGTGGTGGTGCGCGCCGCCTGAGCGGAGCGTCCGCGCCCGGCTGGTTGGCTCGGGTCCGCCGTAAGTGAGAGGCGGACCACCGCGGCATGGGGCCGAGAGGTGGCAGAGCGGCTGAACGAGATTGACAGGCGGCATGCCCGCAAGGGCATCGGGTCCGCATTCGCCTCTCCGCCAACGTCACGTGCCAAGTCGCCATCGACTGGGTTATCGGGTGTTCCCAGCCTGGGCGATGTCGGCGACTGACCCGATCACGTGCGTGCATCGATGGCATCCCGCGAATAGCGCTTCGGGGCCCGGCCGAACCTGCGCTTGAACGCGTGGGCGACCATCTCCCTCCTCGTCGTCATGCGGCGAAGGAGACAGGGTATGTCCGGGATCGAAGGGAAGGTGGTGGCCATCACCGGTGCGTCGAGCGGGATCGGCGAGGCGACGGCGCTGCTCCTCGCCGAGCGGGGCGCGCGGCTCGTCCTCGCGGCACGCGGAGAGGAGCGCCTCGAAACCGTCGCTGGGCGCATCGCGTCGCTCGGCGGTGAGGTCGCGCACGTCGTCGCGGACGTGCGCCGGCGCGAGGACCTGACGACGCTCGTCGACCTCGCGCTCGCCCGTTACGGCCGGCTGGACGTGCTGGTCGGCAACGCGGGCATCGGCCCGATCTCGCCGCTCGACGCGCTCCGCGTCGAGGAGTGGGAGGAGATGATCGACGTCAACCTGAAGGGCTTTCTCTACGGGATCGCGGCGGCGCTCCCCGTGTTCCGGCGGCAGGGCGCGGGTCACTTCGTGACAGTCATCTCGACGGCCGGGCTCAAGATCGTGCCGAGCCAATCGGTCTATGCCGGCACCAAGAACGCGGTTCGCACGATCTGCGAGGGGCTGCGCCAGGAGGCGGGGCCGGCTTTGCGCGTCACCGGTGTCTCGCCGGGCTTCGTGCGCACGGACTTCGCGCAATCGATGACCGACCCGGACGTGAAGGCGCAGATCCTCTCCCGGATGGAGGAGATCGCGATCCCGCCGGACGCCATCGCGCGGGCCATCGCCTTCGCGATCGAGCAGCCCGACGACGTGGACGTCGGCGACATCGTCGTGCGACCGACCGCTCAGGCCTGAGATTCCTCGCGGACGAGTGCGTCCTGGGCTGCTACCGTCCCGCCTCGGCGAAGCTGTCGAACACGCCGCCCGGCCCGAAATGCGTCTGCTGCACCTGCGCCCAGCCGCCGAACTTGTCGCCCAGCGTGAAGAGCTTGAGCTTCGGCAGGCGGTCGAGCACAGCGGGGTCGGCGGCCTCCGGCCTCGAGGGGCGGTCATGGTGGCGGGCGATGATCGCCTGCGCGGCGTCCGTGTAGAGGAACTCGAGATAGGCCTGCGCGACCTTGCGGGTGCCCTTCCGGTCCACGTTGCCGTCGACCAGCGCGACAGGGGGCTCAGCGACGGCGACACGATCTCGAACTTGTCGCGCCCGAACTCGTCGAAGGCCAGGAACGCGTCGTTCTCCCAGGCGATCAGCACGTCGCCGAGGCCGCGCTGCGCGAAGGTGATGGTCGCGCCGCGCGCGCCCGTGTCCAGCACCGGCACGTTCTTGTAAATCGAGGCCACGAACGCCTTCGCGGCCTCCTCGTCCATGCCCCCCCTCGCGGGCATAGCCCCAGGCCGCGAGATAGTTCCAGCGCGCGCCGCCGCTCGTCTTCGGGTTCGGCGTGATGACCTGGATGCCGGGCTTCACGAGGTCGCCCCAATCCTGGATGGCCTTCGGGTTGCCCTTGCGGACCAGGAACACGATCGTCGACGTGTAGGGCGAGGAGTTGTTCGGCAGGCGCTTCTGCCAGTCGGCCGGGATCTTGTTGGTCCGCTCCGCGATCGCGTCGATGTCGGAGGCGAGCGCCAGGGTCACGACGTCGGCGTCCAGCCCGTCG
>CAXUHE010000303.1:0-3925 GCA_964250725.1 uncultured Enterovirga sp.
CCAGGACACGCATCTGCCCTCCCTCGTGGCCGCGCTGATCGAGGCCGGCTGCGAGGTGCGGGGCGACGTGGAGACCCGGGCCGCCGACCCGCGGGTGCGGCCCGCGACCGACGCGGACTGGACCACCGAATACCTCGACGCGATCATCTCGTGCCGTGTCGTCGACGGGCTCGACGCCGCGATCCGGCACATCGAGACGCACGGGTCGCACCACACGGACGCCATCGTGACCGAGGACGAGATCGCGGCCGCGACGTTCCTCGCCGAGGTCGATTCCGCGATCGTCCTCCACAACGCCTCGACGCAGTTCGCGGACGGGGGCGAGTTCGGCTTCGGGGGCGAGATCGGCATCGCGACCGGGCGCATGCACGCGCGCGGGCCGGTCGGCGTCGAGCAGCTCACCTCGTTCAAGTACCGGGTGCGGGGCACGGGGCAGACCCGGCCCTGATGGGACCGCGGATCCGCCGCCGCTCGGCGGGTCCGATCCGGCTCCCGCCCTCCGCGCCCGGCATGCGGATCGGGCTCTACGGCGGCAGCTTCGATCCGCCCCATCCGGGCCATCGCCACGTGGCGCTCATGGCGCTGAAGCGCCTGCGGCTCGACCGGGTCTGGTGGGTCGTCAGCCCCGGCAACCCGCTGAAGGACGTGAGCCGCCTGGCGTCGGGACGCGACCGGATGGCGGCCGCGCGCCGGATGGCCGCCCATCCGCGGCTCGCGGTGAGCGGGTTCGAGGCCGAGCTCGGCGTCACCTACACGGTCGAGACGATCCGCTACCTCGTGCGGCGCCTCCCGGCGGTGCGCTTCGTGTGGATCATGGGGGCGGACAGCCTGGGCGGCTTCCACCGCTGGCGCGAGTGGCGCGCCTTCGCGGATCTCGTGCCGATCGCGATCGTCGATCGCCCGGGCTGGACGTTGCGGGCCGCGGCGTCGCGGGCCGGGCTCGCGCTCGGCCGCGACCGGCTGCCGGAGGCGCAGGCGCAGGATCTCGCCGACCGGATCGCGCCCGCCTGGACCTTCCTGCACGGTCCGCGTTCCAATTTTTCGTCGACGTCCTTGCGCGACAAACTATTGGCCGAGATCGGCGAACATTGAAAAGACACGGGAACAGGTCTTATCTTGCGGCGTGGCGTCCGTTCCGAGCGCCTGCCAGAGGATCGAGGCACTGAGTCAAGCTGTCCTTCACCAGCAAACCGCCCTGCACGAGCAAACCGTCCTGCAGGAGGTGGACATGGCTCCGCCCCACCCGGTCTCCGGCGCGGCCGCACCCGCCGGTACGGACCTCGTGTCGGTCGCCCGAGCGTGTCTCGACGACATGAAGGCCGAGGAGGCGGTCGAGATCGACCTCATCGGCAAGACCTCCATCGCGGACGCGATGATCGTCGCGTCCGGCCGCTCGCAGCGCCATGTCGGATCGATCGCCGAGAAGCTCGTCCAGAGCCTGAAGGAGGCCGGGCATACCCGCGTCCGGGTCGAGGGCATGCCGGCCTGCGACTGGGTGCTGATCGACGCGGGCGACCTCATCGTTCATCTCTTCCGGCCCGAGGTCCGCGGCTTCTACAATCTCGAGAAGATGTGGGGCGCGGACCGCCCGGCCGAGACCGCCCTGGACCGCGCGGCCGGCTGACGACGTCGCCCGGCCGTGAAGATCGCGCTCGTCGCGGTCGGCCGGATGAAGGCCGGCCCCGAGCGGGACCTGGCCGAGAGGTACCGCGAGCGTGTCGAGCCGCTGGCGCGCCAGCTCGGCTTCGGGCCGTGGGAGACCGTCGAACTCGCCGAGGACCGCGCCCGGTCCGAGTCCGCACGGCGCGAGGCCGAGGCGGCCGCCATCATGGCGCGCGTCACGGGCGGTGAGCTCGTGGTCTTCGACGAGCGAGGGCGGACGTCGACCAGCGTCGCGTTCGCCGAACAGCTCGGGACGTGGCGCGATGCCGGCCGCCCGAAGGTCTCGCTCGTGATCGGCGGCCCGGACGGGCTCGACGCCAGCTGCCGCGAGCGCGCATCGCTCTGCCTCTCCTTCGGCCGCCTGACCATGCCGCACCAGATCGTGCGCATCCTGGTGGTCGAGCAGCTCTACCGCGCCATGACGATCCTCGCCCGCCACCCCTATCATCGCGAGGGCGAGGGCAAAGGACAGGGCTCGTGAGGCGGTTCGCCGTCACGGCCCTGAGTCTCGTGATGGCGGCGACGGCATGTGCCGCGCAGGAGACCGCCTCGTCCCCGGACGAGGTCGCGCGCGAGCGTTCCGAACGCGAAGAGAAGCTCCGAACTCTGGAGCGTGAGCTCGCCACGGGGGGCGAATCACGCCGTCGGCTCGCGGACGAGATCGCCGCCATCCGGGCCGATACGGCGAAACTCGCGGCCGCGCTGGTCGATGTGGGCACACGGGCGCACGCGACCGAAGAGCGCATCCGTGCCGGCGAGATGCGGCTCGCGGAGCTCGTGGAGAGCGAGGCGGCGATCCGCCGATCGCTCGATGGGCGCCGTGATCTCGTGGCGGAGATCCTGGCCGCGTTGCAGCGGATCGGGCGTCATCCACCCCCCGCGCTCCTGGCGCGGCCGGGCGACATCCTGGCGGCCGTACGCTCGGCCATGCTGCTCGGCGCGATCGTGCCCGAACTCGGGCAGGAGGCCGACAGGCTCGCGGGCGACCTCGCGGAGCGCGTCCGCCTGCGCGATCTGGCGATAGCTGAGCGCGCAGCGCTCGCGGCCGAGACCGCCGATCTCGCGCAGACCCAGCAGCGGCTGAGCGCGCTCGTGGACCTGCGCCGGCAGCGTCTTCTCGCTCGCGAGGCGGACCTCGCGGGGGACCGAACGCGGGCCGAGGCGCTGGGGCGGGAGGCGCGGGGCCTGCGCGACCTCGTCGACAGACTGGGCCAGGACCTCGCGACCACGAGGCGCGAGGCGGACGCCCGACGGATCGCCGACGAGGGTGCCGCCCGGGAGGCGCGGGACCGATTCGCGGCAGCCGCCGCGCGCGAGCCGGTGGCGCTCACCGCGAAGACGCCGTTCGCCGACTCCAAGGGCCGCCTCACCCGGCCGGCGGTCGGGACCGTCGCGAGGTCCTTCGGTGACCCGGATCCCGCGGGCGGCATGGCACGGGGGATCTCGATCGTGACGCGACCGCGGGCAGTCGTGACGTCATGCGCCGATGCGCGCGTCGTCTATGCCGGACCCTTCCGATCTTACGGACGTCTCTTGATCCTGAACGCCGGGGACGGCTACTATCTTCTCCTGGCCGGAATGGACCGCGTCGGCGTCGAAGTCGGGCAGTTCGTCCTCGCGGGCGAACCGGTCGGCCAGATGGGCGGGCAAGGAGTCGGGAATGCGACGTCCTCTGCGGCTCCAGCAGCCGTTGAGGGGTCGGGCCCCGTTCTCTATGTTGAGTTCCGCAAGGATGGCGGTCCGGTCGACCCAGGTCCGTGGTGGGCTAAGTCCCAGGGCGAAAAGGTTCGCGGCTGATGCGCAGGTTCTCTCTCGTGTTCATGGGTGCCCTGATCGGCGCGGGCGGCGCGACGATCGCGACGCAGACCCACCTCCTCTCATCGACGAGCGCCATCGCGGCCTCGGCCGAGACGTACCGGCAGCTCAGTCTGTTCGGCGACGTCTTCGAGAAGGTGCGGACGGACTACGTCGAGAAGCCCGACGAGGCCAAGCTGATCGAGGCCTCGATCAACGGGATGCTCGCGTCCCTCGACCCCCATTCCAGCTACATGGACCCGAAGAGCTTCCGGGACATGCAGGTGCAGACGAGCGGCCAGTTCGGCGGCCTCGGCATCGAGGTCACGATGGAGGAGGGTCTCGTCAAGGTCGTGACGCCGATCGACGACACGCCGGCCGCCAAGGCCGGGATCATGGCCAACGACGTCATCATCCAGATCGAGGACGATCCCGTCCAGGGCCTGACCCTCAACCAGGCGGTCGACAA
>CAXUHE010000304.1:0-3900 GCA_964250725.1 uncultured Enterovirga sp.
CCGGGCGTCGACCTGATGTACCCGGACCTTTCGTTCATCGAGAAGCGGCGGGACGACCTCCTCGGCATCCTCATCACGCACGCGCACGAGGACCATATCGGCGCTCTGGTCGAGCTATGGCCGCGGCTGCGGGTGCCGGTCTACGCGACGCGCTTCTCCGCCTCGCTGATCGAGGCGCGCAAGATGAGCGAGCCCGGCGCGCCGAAGATCGACCTGCGGGAGATCAAGCCGGGACGCCGGCTCAAGCTCGGGGCCTTCGACATCGAGTACGTGCCCGTCTCGCACTCGATCCCCGAATCGCACTCGCTCGCGATCCGCACGCCCGCGGGGCTCGTCGTCCACACGGGCGACTGGAAGATCGACGCCACGATCCCGCTCGGCGGCGTCACCGATCCCGCGGCATTCCGGGCGCTGGGCGAGGAAGGCGTGCTGGCGCTGATCTGTGATTCGACGAACGTCGTGCGCGAGGGGCAGAGCCCGACCGAGGCGGAGGTGGCCGAGACGCTGCGCGACGTGATCGAGTCGGCGCCGCACCGCGTCGCGGTCACGACCTTCGCGTCGAACGTGGCGCGCATCCGGGCCGTCGCCGAGGCCGCGAAGGCGTGCGGACGCGAGGTCGTGGTGGTCGGGCGCGCGATGGACCGGGTTGCGGACGTCGCGGGTGAGTGCGGCTTCCTGGCCGGGCTGGCGGAGTTCAACCCGCCACAGGCCTACGGCTATCTCGAGCGCAACAAGGTCGTGGCGCTGCTCACCGGCAGCCAGGGCGAGCCCCGCGCGGCGCTCGCGCGCATCGCGGACGACCAGCACCCCGACATCGCGCTCTCACCCGGCGACCGCGTCATCTTCTCGTCCCGGACCATCCCGGGCAACGAGAACGCGGTCAACGGCATCATCAACAACCTCGTGCGGCGCGGCATCGACGTCGTGACCGACAGGCAGCGGCTGGTCCACGTCTCCGGCCACCCCCGGCGCGGCGAGCTCGCCCAGATGTACGCCTGGACGAAGCCGCAGATCGCGGTGCCGGTGCACGGCGAGGATCTCCACCTCGGCGAACATGCCGAGTTCGCCCGCGCGCAGGGCGTGCAGACGGTCGTGCGCGCCCGCAACGGCACCGTCGTCCGGCTGGCTCCGGGGCCGGCCGAGATCATCGACCGCGTCAAGACCGGCCGCCTCTACCGCGACGGCGACGTGGTGGTCGATTCGGCCGATCGCGCCGTGCCGGATCGGCGCAAGCTCGCCTTTGCGGGGATCGTCTCGGTCGCCATCGCGATCGACGGCAAGGGTGAGATCGTGGGCGAGCCCGCGATCGAGCAGATGGGAATGCCGGAGAAGACCCGGACGGGCGAGGTCTTCGCCGACCTCATCGACGACGCCGTGATGGAGGTGCTGAAGACCCTGCCGCGCGCGCGCCGGCGCGATCCGGACGCGGTCGAGCAGGCCGTCGCCCGTGCGGTGCGCGGCATGGCGCGCGCGCACTGGGGCAAGAAGCCCGCCTGCCACGTGATGGTGATGGAGGTATAGTCCCGCAGCACTCTCCCGACGGAGAGCAGGCGTGTCGAGGGAGGACACATGATCGGCCGATTGAACCACGTCGCCGTCGCTGTGCGCGACATTGCGGCCGCGACCCGGATCTACCGTGAGATGCTAGGCGCGACCGTCACCGAACCGAAACCTCTGCCGGAGCATGGCGTGACCGTCGCCTTCGTGGAACTGCCGAACACCAAGATCGAGTTCCTCGAAGCGCTGGGCGGGGATTCGCCGGTTACGGCCTTCTTCGCCCGCAACCCTGAGGGTGGCATCCACCACGTCTGCTACGAGGTGGACGACATCCTGGGCGCGCGCGACCGGCTCGTCGCGGCCGGCGCCCGTATGCTCGGCGACGGCGAGCCGAAGATCGGCGCGCACGGGAAGCCGGTCCTGTTCCTGCATCCCAAAGAGGTGTGCGGCACGCTGGTCGAGCTTGAGCAGGCATGAACGCCATAGGCCTGCTCGCGCGCTCGCTCTGGAGCACCGGCGCGGTGATGCTGATCCTGTTCGGGGTCGCGGTCGCGGGCGGGCTCGCGTTCAAGCTGACGCTGGCGGGGTCGATCGCACTCTACTTCGTGGTGTGGTGGACGCTGCTCTTCGCGATCCTGCCGATACGCATCCGCACGCAGGCGGAGGCGGGTGAGGTCACGGCTGGGACCGATCCCGCGGCGCCAGCGGTACCCGCACTCTACGAGCGGGCGATCTGGACGACGATCGTCTCGACGGCGGTCTTCATCGCGGTCGCGGCGTTCTTTCCCCTGGCGGGGATCTGACGCGAGGGACGTAAAAACAAAAAAGCAAGGCCTGAGCCTTGCTTTCGCCGAGCGAGCACATGCCCGTTCAGCAGATCTAGGATGCCTCGACGTTCTTCGCCGCCGCCCTGACGAGCGGACTGAGGCTTTGATATGTCCCTCCCGAGACCCGGACCCGGCGCACCTCTCGTCGGGGTGCGCTCGCAGGAGCGGCTTAGGTGAGACTTGGCAGGCTGTCACCCATACTTTGTGCGAACAGGCCGAAAATAGAGGCTTATTCGCTCCGTGCTGCCGCTTTGCCGTGCTGATTGTACCCGTCGGCTTGCCTTTTCGTGACGAATGGTCTGATAGCCGTGCCTCGCTCACGCGCCCAAGACGGTTCGCCGCCGCCCTCCCGGTCACGACTTCCCGATGCACCTGTCCCGCTACCTTCTTCCGATCGCGCGGGAAGCGCCGCGCGAGGCCGAGATCGTGTCGCATCAGCTCATGTTGCGCGCGGGGATGATCCGGCAGCAGGCGGCGGGCATCTACTCCTGGCTGCCGCTCGGCCTGAAGGTGCTGCGCCGCATCGAGCGGATCGTGCGCGAGGAGCAGGACCGCGCGGGCGCGATCGAGATCCTGATGCCGACCATCCAGTCGGCCGAACTCTGGCGCGAATCCGGCCGCTACGACGCCTACGGCAAGGAGATGCTGCGCATCGAGGATCGCCACGAGCGCGAGATGCTGTTCGGCCCCACCAACGAGGAGATGGTCACCGACATCTTCCGGACCTACGTGAAATCCTACAAGGATCTGCCGCTCAACCTCTACCATATCCAGTGGAAGTTCCGGGACGAGGTGAGGCCGCGCTTCGGCGTGATGCGCTCGCGTGAGTTCCTGATGAAGGACGCCTACTCCTTCGACCTGGACCAGGCCGGCGCGCGCCACTCCTATAACCGGATGTTCGTGGCGTATCTCCGCACCTTCGCGCGGCTCGGCCTGAAGGCGATCCCCATGCGGGCCGATACCGGGCCGATCGGCGGCGACCTCAGCCACGAATTCATCATCCTGGCCTCGACAGGCGAGAGCGAGGTGTTCTGCCACAAGGACTTCCTGGACATGACGACGCCTCCCGCCGACGTCGATTTCGACGATGCGGGCGTGCTTCAGGGCATCGTCGACGACTGGACGGGCCGTTATGCGGCGACATCCGAGATGCACGACACGGCGGCCTTCGCGGGCTTGCCCGAGACCGAGCAAGTCTCGGCGCGCGGGATCGAGGTCGGGCATATCTTCTATTTCGGCACCAAGTACTCCGCCGCCATGGGGGCCCGCGTCATGGGTCCCGACGGCCACGAGCACGAGGTGCATATGGGCTCCTACGGGATCGGCCCGAGCCGGCTCGTCGCCGCGCTGATCGAGGCCTCGCACGATGAGGCCGGCATCGTGTGGCCGGACGCGGTCGCGCCCTTCGACGTGGCGATCCTGAACCTGCGCTCCGGCGATGCCGCGACCGACGCCGCATGTCACGATCTCTACGGCGCCTGCGAGCGCGCCGGGCTCGACCCGCTCTACGACGACCGCGACGAGCGCGGCGGCGCCAAGTTCGCGACCGCCGACCTCATCGGCGTGCCGTGGCAGA
>CAXUHE010000305.1:0-3877 GCA_964250725.1 uncultured Enterovirga sp.
TCGGCTACTCGTTCAACCTCGACGGCACGATGATGTACTGCACCTTCGCGAGCGTGTTCATCGCGCAGGCCTACGACATCCCGCTCTCCTTCGGGACGCAGATCGCGATGCTGCTCACGCTGATGCTGACCTCGAAGGGTGTGGCGGGCGTGCCGCGCGCCTCGCTGGTCGTGATCGCCGCGACGCTCTCCCAGTTCGGCCTGCCGGAGGAAGGGCTGCTCCTCATCCTCGGCATCGACACCTTCCTCGACATGGGCCGATCCGCCACCAACGTGATCGGCAACTCGCTGGCGACCGCCGTCGTGGCGAAATGGGAAGGTCAGCTCGTGACCGACGAGGAGACGACCGAGACGATCGGCGAGATGGAGTTGCAGCCGGTATGATCCGCCGCGTCGCCCTCGCAGTTGCGGCAGCCGGCGTTGCACTGGTCGGCCCCGCGTGGGCCCAGGATGCCGTCCTCCTAGACGGCACCCTCAAGGCGGTCGCGGATCGCGGCACGATCCGGATCGGCTATCGCGAGGGCGCGGTGCCGTTCTCCTTCCTCAACAAGGGAGGACAGCCGGTCGGCTTCTCGATGGAGCTGTGCCGCGGCATCGCGGCCGACGTGGCCCGCGCGCTCAACCGCGACCTCGTCGAACCCGATGCGGCCTCCTGGGAGACGGGCGTGCGCATGGCGCTTGTGCCGGTCTCGGCCGACCAGCGCATTCCGAAGGTCATGTCCGGCGAGATCGACCTCGAATGCGGCTCGACGACCGCGAATGCGGAACGCCAGAAGAGCGTCGCGTTCTCGCCCGTCTTCTTCCTCGCCGGAACCAAGCTGATGGCGCCGGTCACGGCGGGTGGCGGCGCGATCTCGTCCTATCGAGACCTCGCGGGCCGCACGGTCGTGGTCAGCGCCGGCACCACCAACGCGACCGCGATCCGGCGGCTCGCGGGCACCATGTCCCCCGCGATCACCGTCACCGAGGTGCCGAGCACGGACGCCGCCTACGACATGCTCGCGGCCGGCAAGGCAGACGCATTCGCGTCCGACGATATCCTGCTCTCCGGCCTCGTGGCGACCAAGCCCGATGGGAGAAAGTTCCGCGTCGTCGGCGACTACCTCTCCTTCGAGCCCTACGCGATCACCTTGCGCAAGGACGATCCGGCCTTCGCGGCTCTCGTGCGGTCGAGCTTCGAGCGCATGGCCGGCGAGGGCCAGCTCAGCCGCGCCTACAATCGCTGGTTCACGCGGAAGCTCCCGACCGGCGAGACGCTCGATCTCCCCATGAGTGCGCAACTCTCGGAGATGTATCGGGCGCTGGGACAACCGGATTAGCGGCAAGCTACACCGCGCTTGTCTCCACCATCGCGCAGGCTCGAGACGTCTGCCACGATGTCGCTATGACTGGTCCCGACAGGGCGGTTCGACGCGACGCGGAGCAGCGCAGGGACGTTCGGGTCAGGGCGCTCATCAGGTCGGGGGGGAACGTCAGTCCCTCTTGCAAGCCACGAAACCGCTGACCTGCCGAGCCAGTTCGGCTAGGTCTGGACGCTCCAGCCGCTGACCTGCGGTGGAGGGCGCAGCCAGCGTCAATCCGTGTCCATCGAGGAAACTCGAGACCATGTTGGTCTTGACCGCAAAGTTGACGTTCTGCGGGACATCGCCGTTCGCAGCGGCAAATCGTTCCGCGTTCAGTTTCGAGGTCACGACGCCGACCACGTTCCCATGATCGTCAAACAAAGGCCCCCCGGAGTTTCCGCTGTGCACCGGTGCGGAGATCTGAAAAAAACGCGTGTCGTCCTTCAGCCCTGCCGTCGCGGTGATCGTCCCGATGGTGAAGTTGCCGCTCGACGCGAAGACGTCCGAGTGCGGAAAGCCGAACGCCGCGACGTCCTCGCCCAACCGGGCAGACGAGCGGAGAGCCGCGAACCTGGAAGGGTTGGCGTCGATCTTCAGGAGGGCCAGGTCGTTCGTGGGATCGGTCGCCACGACGTTGGCCAGCCTCACCGTCTTGTCGACGGTCTGAACGATGGCCGTGGAGCAGGATGTGACCACGTGATTGTTCGTGACCAGGAAGCCGTCCGCCGACACGAAGAACCCGGTTCCCGTGGTCACCCGGTTAGGCTCCGAAGAGCGTCCCTCGGGACGGGGGCTCGGTGGAGGCGAACTCGGCGGGGCGGGAGGAACCGCCGGGATCGAGGCAGGCGAGGTCTCACGCGAAACGATCCGGGGCTGCGAGGCCGGAGGATCGACGAACGGCGCCCCGGTCATTTCGGACCACAGCGAAGCCGACATCAGCGTCGCGATCCGCTCTCCACCGATATTTCCCTTCTGGTTGTCCCAGAAGATCGCGAAACCCAGGATACCGCCACCATCCGTGTGATAGCGCAGGTATCCGTCGATTCCGGTCGATGACGTCGTAGAGATCACGAACCAGCCATCCTTCATGGTCTTGTAATTGATCTTGACGTTGTTCCTCTCGTACTTCGAGACAAGCTCCGCAAAGTTCTGAGCGGCCGACGTGTCCGGGAAATAGCTGAATCGCACTCTCAGTTTCTTGTCGGCGTCGGCGAATGCGATGCCTCCGTCATAGGGTACGCGCTGGAGGCCGAAGCCGGTGGGCATGATGATGGAATGAGAACGGACTGGATGGGTAAACCGGCGCAGATCCCAAAGATCGTACATCTGCGCCGCGGAGGAGAACGCGCGTCCGAGGATAGCGGCATCAGGTATGCCTGTCGGAGCGACGCCGTTGTCGCGTTGCAGGCGCTGCAATCCGCGAAACAAGCGAAGGCTGAAACGATCGGACGGGACGGCGTTGAGATAACCAGCCGCGATCATCGCGTTCTGAACGACCAGCCTGTCCGACACGGACAGTCGCGTGTTGAACCCGCTCTCGACTGCCGCGAACCCGTCCGGAGCGTCCTGAGCGTGCGCCGGATGAGAGAGGAGCAATGCTCCCACGACGGTGAGGAACGCCGTTCTGCGAGGCACGCGATCACCCGGGCACTACGATGAGACGAAGCTAACCTCGGACGAACAGGAGTCAATGCAATTTGGACGTGCAACCTTTCGGCTGCGTCAGCCCTTCCGCCCGCCCCCACCTTTGTATCTCGGCTTCTGCCCACCCAACCCTTGCGTCGAGCGAGGTTTCGGCCGCGCGATCCCCTCCGGCCGGGTCGGCGCGGGGCCGGTCGACACCATGATCTCGCGGTTATGCGGCCCCATCTCGTCGAGCGTCGGCTTGCGGGCGCGGGATGCGGGCGACGGGAGGTTTGCGGCGCGGCCGTAGCTGCGCTCGCCCGCGTAGCGGCCGGCGCCGCGCTCCACCTCGGATTGCGACATCGTCGGGTCGGCGCCGAGCATCAGCTCCGTCGTCTGCAACCGCTTCAGTTCGTCGCGCAAGCGCGCCGCCGTCTCGAAATCGAGGTCGGCCGCGGCCGAGCGCATCTGCTTTTCCATGCCCGCGATGACGGCCTTGAGGTTGTGCCCGACCGTGATCGCCTGGTCCGCCATGCCGGTATCGACCCGGACGTGATCGCGCTCGTAGACGGAGTCCAGGATGTCCGCGATGCCCCGCTTGATCGAGGCCGGCGTGATGCCGTGCTCCGCGTTGTAGGCGAGCTGCTTCTCGCGCCTCCGGTCCGTCTCCGCCATGGCGCGCTCCATCGAGCCCGTCTTGTGGTCGGCGTAGAGGATGACGCGCCCGTCGACGTTGCGGGCGGCGCGCCCGATCGTCTGCACGAGCGAGGTCTCGGAGCGCAGGAAGCCCTCCTTGTCGGCGTCGAGGATCGCCACCAGCGCGCATTCCGGGATGTCGAGCCCCTCGCGCAGGAGGTTGATGCCGACCAGCACGTCGAAGGCGCCGAGCCGGAGGTCGCGGATGATCTCGAT
>CAXUHE010000306.1:0-3860 GCA_964250725.1 uncultured Enterovirga sp.
ACTTGAGGTAGGCGAGCCACGCCGCCATCACGAGGTAATCGGCCGCGAGTTCGAGGCGCATGCCGCGGGCCGCCTCGATGAAGGCGAGGTACTGCTCGGCCAGCGCCAGGATCGAGACCTCGTGCAAATCGACCTTCTGGCGGCGCGCGAGGTCGAGCAGGAGATCGAGCGGACCCTCGAAGCCGCCGACATCGACCATGAGACGTGGCTCGTCCTCGCTCCGCTCGGGCGGCCCGGTCTCGAAGTCGTCGTTGAAGGCCGGCGCGATTCGCATCACGCCACAGCTTGCCGGCTCAGGCGACGGCCGCAAGCGCGGCGTCGAGCCGGCGGCGCGCGTCCACAGGATCGAAATCCGCCACTCGCCGGGACAGCCGGGCAAGCGCGGCGTCGGCCCGGCGCAGCGCGTCGCCCGCGAGGCATGGGGCCGCCTCGGCGACGGGACGTGCCTCGTCGAGCTGACCGTTGCAGTGCAGCGCGACGTCGCAGCCGGCGCGGAACGCGGCCTCGGCGCGCTGGCGCAAGCCGCCGGAGAGCGCCTTCATGGAAAGGTCGTCGGTGAGGAGGAGCCCGTCGAAGCCGATCTCACGGCGGATGATCGTCTGCACGACCTCGCGCGAGGTCGTGGCCGGGAACCACGGGTCGACCGCCTCGAAGACGACGTGCGCGGTCATCGCGACCGGCAGGTCGGCGAGGTCCCGGAACGGCGCGAAGTCGCGGGCCCGCAGGTCCGCGAGCGACGCGTCGACCCGGGGCAGGGTTTCATGGCTGTCGGAGACGGCACGGCCATGCCCCGGCACGTGCTTCATGACGGGCAGGACGCCGCCTTCCATCAGGCCCTCCGCTGCCGCCCGCCCGAGCGCCGCGACGGCTACGGGCTCGTCCGCGTAGGCGCGGTCGCCGATGATGTCGTGAGCGCCGGGCATCGGCACGTCGAGCACGGGCAGGCAATCCACCGTGATGCCCAAGGCCGCGAGGTCATGCGCGATGAGCCGCGCGCCGATGCGGGCGGTCTCCGCCGCGCGCTCAGCGTCGGCACCACCGAGCGTGCGGCCGTAGGCGCGGCCGGCCGGGTATCTCGGCCAGTGCGGCGGGCCGAGCCGCTGCACGCGCCCGCCCTCCTGGTCGACGAGGACGGGCGCGTCCGCGCGCCCGACCGCCTCGCGGAAGGCGGCGGTCAGCGCGCCGACCTGTGCCGGATCGGCGATGTTGCGCCGGAACAGGATGAGGCCGAATGGGTCCGCGTCGCGGAGGAAGGCACGCTCCTCGTCGGTGAGGACGAGGCCCGCGCAGCCGGCCACGAAGGCGCGCGCCACGTCAGTTCGCCGAGACCGTGCAGGCTCCGCCCGAGGCCTTGAGCCGCGTGCAGAGCGTGTTCGCGGCCTCCCGCGAGAGAGGCCCGACCTTGACGCGATAGACCGTCTTGCCGCCGACCTTGGCGGGCCCGACGGAAGCGGGCCGGCCGCCTAGCTCGGTCGCGTATTTGTCGGAGAGCTCGTCGTAGGTGGCGCGGGCCTGTCGCTCGCTGGCCTGGCTCGCGATCTGCACCGAATAGGTGCCGCGCGGGGTCGACGCCGTCGTCGGGACGGGTGCAGGATCCTGCCCGTCGGGCACGATGGCAGGCTGAGGCGCGGCGGCGACGCGCTGGGGCGGCCGTCCGGTTCGCGCACCGCCGATCTGGAGGGGCGCGCCGTCGGCGGTCTCCGCGGCCGGATCGGCCGAGCGCGACGCGGCCGCCGTTCGCGGCGGGGAGGCCGGCGTCGCGCTCAGCGCCTCGACGCGCGGGCGTTGCGGCGGCAGGACGGTGACGGGCGCCGGGGAAGCGGCCGGCGTCGTGCCATCGTTGGTCGCCGAGAGGGACGGCTGCGGGTTCGCCGGAATCGCGACCGTCGGCACGGAGACCGGCGGCGGCAAGCTGATCGAGGGCATGTAGGCGGGCGACGGCTCGGCAGCCGTCTGGCTGCCGGGCGCCAGCGTCGTCCCGTCCGGCCGGACCGAGACGGTGCGCACGCGGCGCGGCTCGCCCAGCACGTTCGAGACGCCGGAGGACGTCGAGGCGGCGGTCGTCGGGTTCGAACGCGGCACGGGATCGGTCGCGGCCGTGGAGGGTGGGTTCGTCTGCGCGGGCGTGGACAGGTCGGGCGCCGGATTGGGCATCGACCGTACCGCTTCCCGAACATCGATCGGCTGTTCCTGCCGGTCGACCACACGGCTGCGTCCCTCCTGGGTACCGCGCTCGTAGATCTGCTTGTTCTGGTCCGGGATCTCGATGCCGCCCGGGTTCTCGGGCGCCACCTTCACGGGCGAGGTATCGGCCTTGATGATCGGCGGGACGCCCGAGAAGCTGAAGCTGCCGCCGGTGTTGCGATAGGCGACCGCCCCCGCGACGCCGGCCGCCGCGACCGCGAGCGCGGCGACGAGGGCCGCGAGTCGTCCGCGGGACCGCCGGGGACGCAGGGGCTGGAGGTCTTCGGCGTCGATCGCGTTCTCGACCGACCCGTAGGCGTCCGCCACGGGATCGAACCGGGATGGTTCGGCGCGAAGCTCGGGCTCGCCGCGCAGCAGCGCCAGGTCCTCGCGCGAGAAATCCAGGGTCGCGTCGTGATCCGTCGGGGTGACGGGCTCAGGTCTCTCGGATACGGTCGCCGGCGTGGCAACCTTCGCGGCCGGCGTCGCCCCCAGGATGTTGCGGAAGGGATCGTCCTGCCCGACGATCCGCGCGAGCTCGGCCAGAGGGTCCGTCTTCGGCTGGGGAGCGGCCGCGCCCTCGACCGACCGGCGAAGCTGCCGCTCGATCTCGTCGAGGTCGATCTCGAAGCGCTGATGTCTCGTGTCGCTCATGGCCTCAACTCAACTCCGGTCCACGCGGCGACGCGAGACGGGCCGACTGGCGGCCGTCACCGCATCTCCTCGGGCGCGGACACGCCGAGGATGCCGAGCCCCGCTGCCAGCACACCCTTCAGCGCACCGAGCAGCGCGAGCCTCGCCCGCGTGGAGGCTTCATCATCCTGCTTAACAAAGCGTAATTGCGGCAGGTCTTTGCCCTTGTTCCAGAGCGCGTGGAAGACGCCCGCGAGCTCGTAGAGGTAGAACGCGATCCGGTGCGGCTCGTGCGCCGCCGCCGCCGCCTCGATCAGCCGCGGGAACTGGGCGATGCGGCGCTGCAGCTCGATCTCCGTCTCGTCGACGAGGCAGGACAGGTCCGCCTCCGCGATACCCGCGACCGTCCCGGCCTGCCGGAACACGGACGCGATGCGAGCGTGGGCGTACTGGACATAGAAAACGGGGTTGTCCTTCGACTGCTCGACCACCTTGGCGAGGTCGAAGTCGAGCGTCGCGTCGTTCTTCCGATAGAGCATCATGAAACGGGCGGGATCTCGCCCGACCTCGTCCACGACCTCGCGCAAGGTGACGAACTCGCCCGAGCGCTTCGACATCTTCACGGGCTCGCCCCGCCGCAGCAGCCGCACGAGCTGGCATAGCTTCACGTCGAGCTCGCCCTCGCGGTCCGTGACCGCGGTGACGGCGGCCGTCATGCGCTTCACGTAGCCGCCATGATCGGCGCCCCACACGTCGATCATGCGATGGAAGCCGCGCATGAACTTGGAGCGGTGATACGCGATGTCGGCTGCGAAATAGGTGTAGGAGCCATCCGACTTGAGGAGCGGCCGGTCGACGTCGTCGCCGAACTCGGTCGCCCGGAACAGCGTCTGCTCGCGGTCCTCCCAATCCTCCGGGAGCTGTCCCTTGGGGGGCGGCAGGCGGCCCTCGTAGACGAGGTCACGGCCGCGCAGCTCCGCTATGGTGGCGGCGATCTCGTCGGTCGCTCCGCCCGCGAGCGAGCGCTCCGAGAAGAACACGTC
>CAXUHE010000307.1:0-3836 GCA_964250725.1 uncultured Enterovirga sp.
GCGTGATGCGCGGCTCGACCGAGCGCATCTCGTCCAGCGACAGGTCTTCGAGGCCGGCCTCGCGGGCGGAGGCCAGCGCGACGAGGCGGCCCGTCGCGTGGTGGGCGTCCCGGAAGGGGAGACCGAGCACGCGCACCAGCCAATCCGCGAGGTCGGTCGCGGTCGCGTAGCCGGCGCCCGCCCAGCGCCGCAGGGAGGCGCGCTTCGGCGTCATGTCGCGCACCATGCCGGCGGTGGCCGCGAGGCAGAGCGAGAGGGTGTGCAGCGCGTCGAAGGCGCCCTCCTTGTCCTCCTGCATGTCCTTGCCGTAGGCGAGCGGCAGCCCCTTCAGCACGACGAGGAGCGCCTGAAGCGCGCCCAGCACCCGGCCGGACTTGCCGCGCACCAGCTCCGCGGCGTCGGGGTTGCGCTTCTGCGGCATGATGGACGAGCCGGTCGTGAAGGCGTCCGACAGCGCCACGAAATCGAATTGCGGCGTCGTCCACAGCACGATCTCCTCCGCGAAGCGCGACAGGTGGATGGCGCAGATCGCGGCGGCCGAGAGCGATTCGAGCACGAAGTCGCGATCCGCCACGGCGTCGAGCGAGTTGGCTGTCGGCCGGTCGAAGCCGAGCGCCGAGGCGGTCATGTGGCGGTCGATCGGGAAGGAGGTGCCGGCGAGCGCCGCCGCGCCCAGCGGACACTCGTTCAGCCGCGCCCTCGCGTCCGCGAGCCGGCCGCGGTCGCGCGCCAGCATCTCCACGTAGGCCAGCAGATGGTGGCCGAAGGTCACGGGCTGGGCCGATTGCAGGTGGGTGAAGCCCGGCATCACGGCGTCGGCATGCGCCAGCGCCGCCTCGGCCAGCGCCGACATGAGGTCCGCGACCTGCCCGTCGAGGCCGTCGAGGGTGTCGCGCACCCACAGCTTCATGTCGGTCGCGACCTGGTCGTTGCGCGAGCGGGCCGTGTGGAGCCGGCCGGCCGTCGGGCCTATGAGGTCGCGGAGCCGGCTCTCCACGTTCATGTGGATGTCCTCGAGCGCGCGCGAGAAGGTGAAGGTGCCGGCCTCGATCTCGCGGCCCACGGTCTCGAGCCCGGTGCGGATCGCCGCGGCGTCGGCCTCGGGCAGGATGCCGGTCGCGCCCAGCATCGCGGCATGCGCCAAGGAGCCGCGGATGTCTTGGCGCGCGAGGCGCTTGTCGAAATCGATGGAGACGTTGATCTCCTCCATGATCTCAGCCGGGCCGGTCTCGTAGCGGCCGCCCCACATCCTGTTGCTCATCTGCGGTCGCTCATGTCGAAGATCCTCAAGCGGGCCATCGCGGTGATCGCGGTCATGGTGGCGATCGCCGCCACGGCGTTCGGGCTATACGGGACGGGTCCGTTCGGCCGCAACGGGGGCGAGTGCGGCGACGCGCGGACGGGCGATCTCGCGCGACTCGCGACGGGCGAGGTCGCGGCGTTCGAGGTCGCGACCTCGCCCGACAAGGGCGACCTCGCGCACGACCTCGCCTTCGACGGCCCGGACGGCGCGCGCCGGTCCGTCGCGGACTTCCGGGGCAGGGCGGTGCTGCTCAACCTGTGGGCGACGTGGTGCGAGCCGTGCAAGCGCGAGATGCCGGCGCTCGACAAGCTCCAGGCCGAGCTCGGCGGCCCCCGCTTCGACGTCGTGGCGGTGAACGTCGACACCCGCAACCTCGACCGGCCGAAGGCCTGGCTGGAGAACACGGGCATCCGCAGCCTCGCGTACTTCTCCGACCGTGAGGCCAGGATCTTCCAGACGTTGCGCCGCGCCGGCCTCGCGGAGGGTATGCCGACGACGCTGCTGTTCGACGCGCACGGCTGCCGCCTCGGCCGCGTCTCCGGGCCGGCCGAGTGGGCGAGCCCGGAGGGCCTCGCGCTCGTCCGGGCCGCGCTCCCGCCCGCCTCGTGATGTTTCGGTCGCGGATCGGAACGGCCGGCCTCGCGTTGACCGGCCAAGACCGTAAGGGTCAGGGAGACACGCGATGAGCACCGACACCAAGGAGACCAAGGTCACGAAGGAGGACGTCACCGCGTCCGGCTTCGGCGTCACGGGCAGCGCGACGGACAAGGACCTGCCCGAGAACTCCAAGGAGAACCTCGACGACAAGCTCGACAACGCCGTCGACGAGACGTTCCCGGGCAGCGACCCGGTCTCCGTGAAGATCACGAAGTAGGGCGTCCGGGTCCAACGAGAGACGAACGACGAGAGACGAACGAGGCGCGGGTTCCCTCTCCCACGTAGATCGGGCCTGCCCGATCTACGAGCTTTTTGATGCGGATCTCGGGCAAGCCCGAGATCGTTTGGGGAGAGGGACAGGGTGAGGTGTTGGGAGTTCTCCGGGTAGGGCTCTCCCCCTCACCCGGTCGGCTAGCGCCGACTCGACCTTTTCCCCCTTGGGGAGGGGTGACCCGAGTCCTTCGCCCGACGGTCGGCCGCAGCACCATCGGCTTGCATCCGTTCCCCTGGCCTGTCATGTGCCGTCGCGGACAGTCCCTTGCTCAGACCGCGCGTCTTCCTCGAACTCCTCTCGGTCGCGTTCCAGCGCTTCGTCCTTCACGACGGCTGGGCGATCGCGAGCCATGTCGCGCTCTCCGCGCTGACGTCGCTGTTCCCGTTCCTCCTGCTCCTGACCGCGCTGGCGCCGATCTTCGGCACCAAGATCCTCGCGGACGAGGCGGCGAACATCATCCTGGAGGCCTGGCCGAAGGAGGTCGCGCTGCCCATCGCCGGCGAGGTCCACAACGTCCTCTCGCAGAGCCGCAACGACGTCATCACGCTCGGGCTCATCTTCGCGCTGTATTTCTCCTCGTCGGGCGTCGAGAGCCTGCGCGTCGGGCTGAACCGCGCCTACGGCATCCGCGACACGCGGCCCTGGTGGCTGACGCGGCTCGAATCGATCCTCTACGTGATGTTCGGGGCCGTCGCGATGCTGGGCTTCGCGTTCCTGGTCGTGCTCGGCCCCATCGTGTGGCGTGTCGTGGCGAACTGGCTGCCGGGGCTCGAACCCTTCGGCCTCACGATCGCGCTCCTGCGCTTCACGGTCGCGACCGTGCTGATCGTCGGCGCGCTCTCGGTCGCGCACAAGTTCATCGCGGCCGGACGGCGCAAGTTCGTCGACACGATGCCCGGCATCGGGATGACGCTGGCGCTCTGGCTCGGCGGCGGCCTCGCCTTCGGGATGTACCTCGACCGGTTCTCGCGCGCGTACGTGTCGACCTACGGGGGCCTCGCGACCGCCATGGTGGCGCTGGTGTTCCTCTACTGGCTCGCCGCCATGTTCCTGTTCGGGGGCGAGCTCAACGGCACGTTCATCGCGGCGCGCCGCCTGAAGCTCGGCCGGAACTTCGACCCCGCGAAGCTCGCCGAAGCCGTCGCCTTCGCCACGTCCCACGACGACGCGTTCAGGCCGTCGTCGTCGAGGACCTCCTCGAGGGCACGACCCTCGAAGACCTCCGCCAGTATGCCATGACCAACGGCGAGGTTACCCAGCGCAGTGGTCAGCAGGAACTGTATGAAATGATTGTCAATCAGTATATCTAGACGAAGAAAGTGAGCGTTCGGATCGGGCGGATGAGGTGGATAATGAAAGAAAAATCTGCCTCATCCGCCCGATCCGCGTTCTCGTCAAAAAAATCGTTTATTTGTCGTTATGAAACTCCTTCTTCTGCTCCTCTTTCTTCCCTTTATGGGTTTGGCACAAACACAGGAAGCCTCGCCCGAAGACGAAGCAGCGATCATGCAGGCGGTCGATGACCTGTTCGAAGGCATGAAAAAAGCCGATGCTGTGGCCGTGAAGAAGGCCTTTGCACCAATGGCCACTTTGCAATCGGTG
>CAXUHE010000308.1:0-3797 GCA_964250725.1 uncultured Enterovirga sp.
GAACAAGTACATCAGCAAGCACCTGAGCTGAGACCCGAGTGGCGGACCGGATCGGGTCGCCGCAGGGCCAGTCGATGGTGACGGCTTGAAAGCGGTTCTGAGCCTTTTGCCGGGCGGTCCCGACACGCTGGTCGTCGGGGACGTGCCGGAGCCGGATCCAGGACCCGGCCAGATCCGGATCGCCGTCAAGGCCGTCGGGATCAACTATCCCGACACGCTGATGATCGCGGACCGCTACCAGTTCAAGCCGCCCCGGCCCTTCTCGCCCGGCATGGAGGCGTCGGGCCTCGTCGATGCGGTGGGGGACGGCGTGAGCGCGTTCCGGGTCGGCGACCGCGTCATGGCGACCACGGGATCGGGCGCGCTGGCCGAGAAGGTGGTGGCCGCGGCGGAGCGGTGTGCCCCCATGCCCGCCGAGATGCCGTTCGACGAGGGCGCGGCGTTCCTGTTGACCTACGCGACCTCGCACCACGCACTGGTGGACCGTGCGCGGCTGCGAGAGGGCGAACGGTTGCTCGTGCTGGGCGCGGCCGGCGGGGTCGGCCTTGCGGCGATCGAACTCGGCAAGGCGTTAGGCGCGCGGGTCGTGGCTGCGGCCTCCTCCCGTGACAAGCTCGACCTCGCGATGGAGGCGGGTGCCGATGACGGGATCGTCTATCCCGAAGGACCCTTCGACGATGCGGGACGCAAGACGCTCGCGGCCGGCTTCAAGACGGTCTGCGGACCGGCCGGCGCGGACGTGATCTACGATCCCGTCGGCGGCGACTATGCGGAAGCCGCGCTCCGCGCGATCGCCTGGAAGGGCCGGTTTCTCGTCGTCGGCTTCCCGGCCGGCATTCCGCGCATCCCGCTGAACCTCACTCTGCTGAAGGGCTGCGACATCGTGGGCGTGTTCTGGGGCTCCTTCGTGGAACGCGAACCGGAGCGGCACGCCGCGTCGCTGCGTGAACTCGCGGCTTTGTACGAAGCGGGTCGGATCCGGCCTCGCATCGTCGACCGTTTCCCGCTCGAGCGCGCCGGTGATGCGTTGGCGGCCCTTGCGTCGCGGCGCGCGAAGGGCAAGATCGTGGTGACGGTGCCGTAGGCCCTGTGCGGGCTCTCAGAGGCATCGATCCATTCACGGAGAGCCCGATGCCCGCCGACCCGATCGTCATCGTGAGCGCGGCGCGCACCCCGATGGGCGCGTTCCAGGGCGAGTTGAAGGACATGTCCGCGACGGCGCTCGGCTCGGCGGCGATCCGCGCCGCCCTCGAGCGTGCGGGTGTCGGCGGCGCGGACGTGTCCGAGGTGATGATGGGCTGCGTGCTGCCCGCGGGGCTCGGCCAGGCGCCGGCGCGTCAGGCGGCGCTGGGTGCCGGACTGCCGGATTCGGTGCCCTGCGCGACGCTGAACAAGGTCTGCGGCTCCGGCATGAAAACGATCATGCTTGGGCATGACGTGCTCGCGGCCGGCTCCGCCGACATCGTGGTGGCGGGCGGCATGGAATCGATGTCGAACGCGCCCTATCTTCTCGATAAAGCGCGCTCCGGGCAGCGGCTCGGGCACGGGCGGATGCTCGACCACATGTTCCTCGACGGGCTGGAGGATGCCTACGACAAGGGGCGCCTCATGGGGACCTTCGCGGAGGATACGGCCCAGCACTACCAATTCACGCGCAAAGCCCAGGACGACTACGCGCTGGAGAGCCTCGCCCGCGCCCAGGCGGCGTCCGCGGGCGGCAGCTTCGCGAGTGAGATCGTCCCGGTGTCGGCCGGCAAGGCGGGCGAGATCCGCCTCGACGAAGGCCCTGCCAAGGCTCGGCCCGAGAAGATCCCGACCCTGAAGCCGGCGTTCCGGCCGGACGGGACGGTCACGGCCGCGAACTCGTCCTCTATCTCGGACGGGGCAGCGGCGCTCGTCCTGATGCGGAGCTCCGAGGCGGAGTCGCGCGGCCTGACCCCACTCGCGGCCATCCGCGGTCATGCGAGCCACGCCGCGGCCCCGGCCTGGTTCTCGACCGCGCCCATCGGGGCCGTGACGAAGCTTCTCGACAGGGTCGGGTGGAGCACGGGCGAGGTCGACCTCTACGAGATCAACGAAGCCTTCGCGGTCGTCGCCATGGCGGCGATGCGCGACCTCGACCTGCCGCACGACAAGGTGAACGTCCACGGCGGAGCCTGCGCGCTCGGCCACCCGATCGGCGCGTCCGGCGCCCGCATCGTGGTGACCCTTCTGGCCGCGCTGAAGGAGCGCGGGCTCCGGAAGGGGGTCGCGTCGCTCTGCATCGGGGGCGGCGAGGCGACCGCCCTGGCCGTCGAGCTGATGCAGTGACACTCGGCCGAAGGTCGGGCCTCTCCCACGTCTTCGGGTCCGATGCCGCGATGGTCGAGGCGGCGGACCCGTTGCCCGCCCTCGCGAACGAGACCGCGACGGGGGAACCCGCGGCTGCCTGAGGCCGACCGGCCGGCGGCTACTTTCCGTATCCCGGCGCCCCGATCGAGGGCAGCGACGGGGCTGTGGCGGCTCCGTAGACGTCCATGCGACGGTTCGTGCCGTACGTGTCGCCGTTGCGCACGAAGCCGCCGCTGACGCTCGACCCGAAATCGTCGAGCGCCCCGCTGCCCGTGCTGGTGCACCCGGAGAGAAGGCCCTGGGCGATCAGCAGGGCGGCGACGGCGATGATGCGCATGATGTTTTCCGGATCTCTTCCGGATCTCATAGCACCCGCGAGGCGTCGTCGATACGCGCCCGCACGGTCGACAGGGTACTTCGCCATCGGCACGACCGTCATATTCGACGATGGTCTCAATCACGTCCTAAATGCGGCATCGATATTGCAAAGTCGGGGCGAGCCGTCGGGTGGTCCTGAGGCGGACGGTTGGAGATGATGATGAAGTCGAGCCGGATGACCACCTACATCCTTGTCGCGATGGTCCTCGGGATCGTGGTCGGCGGGATCGTCCACTCGCAATTCAACGATCCCGCGACCTGGAAGATGTTCTCGTCCTACGTGTCGATCGGCAGTACGGTGTTCCTGCGCCTGATCAAGATGATCATCGGGCCGCTCGTGTTCTCGACGCTGGTCGTCGGCATCGGACATATGTCGGATACGGGCGCGGTCGGGCGGGTCGGCGGCAAGGCGATGCTGTGGTTCGTCAGCGCCTCGCTCGTGTCGCTCAGCCTCGGGCTTCTTCTCGTCAACATCTTCCAGCCGGGCGACGGCGTGCACAAGGTCGTCAGCGGGGTGAGCTCCGGGATCGACTCGCACGCCATGACGCTGGACGGCTTCATCAAGCACGTCTTCCCCGATTCCTCGGTCCGCCCGATGGTGGATAACGAGATCCTCCAGATCGTCGTCTTCTCGATCTTCTTCGGCGTCGCATGCGCCGCGATGGGCTCGCGCTCGAAGCTGGTGCTGGAGGCGATCGAGGGGCTGTCGCACATCATCCTGCGCGTCACCGGCTACGTGATGATGCTGGCGCCGCTCGCCGTGTTCTGTGCCATGTCGGCCACGATCTCGACGAACGGACTCGGGATCCTGGTCAGCTACGCGAAGTTCATGGGGGAATTCTACTTCGGTCTCGTCTGTCTCTGGATCATCCTGATCCTCGTCGGGTTCCTGATCCTGGGTCCCTCGGTCCGGCGGCTGGTGAAGCTCGTGCAGGAGCCCTTCCTGCTCGCCTTCTCGACGGCAAGCTCGGAGGCCGCCTACCCCAAGATGCTGGAGCAGCTCGCGAAATTCCCGATCAGCCCGAAGATCTCGTCCTTCGTCCTGCCGCTCGGCTACTCGTTCAACCTCGACGGCACGATGATGTACT
>CAXUHE010000309.1:0-3784 GCA_964250725.1 uncultured Enterovirga sp.
GCATGCCGGCAGCCTCGACGATCCGCGCGTCACGGTCCGGGAGGAGGACGTCGCCCTCGCGATCCGCTCCGCCGCCTGGGACGCGATCCTGCTCGACGTCGATAACGGTCCCGAGGGCATGACCCGCGCGGGGAACGATGCGCTCTACGACGCGGCCGGCCTGGGTGCCGCCCGGGCGGCGCTCCGCCGGGGTGGAGTCCTGGCGGTGTGGTCGATGGGACCGGACCGGCACTTCACCGAGCGGCTGAGCCGGACGGGGTTCGCGGTCGAGGAGGTGGTCACGCGAGCGAGAGGCAGGAATGGCGGCGCGCGCCACGTCATCTGGCTCGCGACGCGGCGGTAGGCGGGTTCCCCTGGCGGCAAATCTCTTCTACGAAAGCATGAAGTCCGAGGCGGGGCGCCGCGCGAGCGGCGCACGATCCGGACGAACGCGTGCCCCCACACGATCGCGTCCCGAATCCGCCGGTCCTTGATCGGCCGCCGACACGGAGTTGCCCGATGACCGTCCTGCCGAACTCGCTCCACGCGCGCGACATCGCGTACCATTTCCACCCCGCCACCAACGCGCGTCGGCACGAGCGGATCGGGCCGCTCGTCATCGACCGCGGCTCCGGCATCCACGTCTACGACGACCAGGGGCGCGAATATATCGAGGGGATGTCGGGGCTCTGGAGCGTCGGCGTCGGCTTCGGCGAGCCGCGTCTCGTGGAGGCGGCGACCCGGCAGATGAGCCGTCTGCCCTACTACCACACGTTCTCGCACAAGTCGCACGAGCCCTCGATCATGCTGGCCGAGAAGCTCGTCCAGATGACGCCGGACGGGCTCGACCACGTGGCCTTCACGAATTCGGGCTCCGAGGCGAACGATTCCGTCATCAAGATGGTCTGGTATTACAACAACGCGCTCGGACGAACGGAGAAGAAGAAGTTCATCGCCCGCAACGGCGGCTATCACGGCATCACGCTGGCGGCCGCGAGCCTTACGGGCCTCCAGGTGAACCAGCGCGGCTTCGACCTGCCGCTGCCCTTCGTGCGCCACGTGACCTGCCCCCACCATTACCGCTACGGCCTGCCCGGCGAGAGCGAGGAGGCCTTCACCGACCGCCTCGCGGCCGAGCTCGAAGAGATGATCCTGGCCGAGGGTCCGGAGACGGTCGCGGCCTTCATCGGCGAGCCGCTGATCGGCGCGGGCGGGGTCCTGGTGCCGCCGGAGGGCTACTGGGCGCGGGTGCAGGAGATCTGCCGGCGCCACGACATCCTGGTGGTGGCGGACGAGGTCATCAACGGGTTCGGGCGCCTCGGCACCATGTTCGCCTGCGAGCATTTCGGCATCGAGCCGGACATGCTCGTCGTGTCGAAGCAGATCACCTCCTCCTACCAGCCGCTCGCGGCGGTCGTGTTCAGCGACGCGATCTACCAGACGGTCGCCGACCAGTCCGAGCGCTTCGGCACGTTCGGCCACGGCTATACGGGAAGCGGGCACCCGGTCGCGACTGCGGTCGCGCTCGAGAACCTGGCGATCATCGAGGAGCGCGGCCTCGTCGAGAACGCGGCCGCGATGGGCGAGCATCTCATGGCCGCGCTGCGGCGCTTCGCCGACCATCCGCTCGTCGGCGAGGTGCGCGGCGCGGGCCTCATCGCGGCGGTCGAGCTCGTGGCCGACAAGTCGACCCACGCGCTCTTCGACCCGCAGGGCAAGGTCGGGCTCTACCTGTTCGAGCGCGCGCAGGATTACGGCCTGATCCTGCGCAACGTGCGCGACTCGATCTGCTTCTGCCCGCCCATGATCATCACGGAAGCGCAGGTGGACGAGCTCGTCGCCCGCTTCGCGCGAGCCCTGGAGGAGACGAGCGCCTGGGTGGCGGCCGGAATGCCGGAGGTGTGAGGCGCGGCCTTATCGGCCCATCTCCCCGGCCGCCCGCGTGAGAGTGTCGATCGCGAGATCGATCGCCGCCATGTCCTCAGGGCTGAGGCCGGCCGTCAGCCGCGCCGCGTAGTCGAGAGCCAGCGGCACGATCTCGGCATGGACCGCCTCTCCGGCGGGCGTGAGGACGAGGAAGGCCTCGCGCAGGTCGGCCGCGTTGCGGTCGCGCCGGATGAGGCCGCGCGCCTCCAGTGCCGCCGCGGCCCGGCTGACCCGAACCTTGCTCATATGGGCGTGCGCGCCGACCGCCTTGGCGGTGATCGACCGGAACTCGGCGATCGTCGCCAGCACCCGCCAGTCCGGGATGCCGAGGCCGAACCGCTCGCTGTAGATGCGTGCGAGCCCCTCGCTGACGGAGGCCGCCACCACGTTCAGCCGATAGGGCAGGAACGCCGCGAGCGTCAGGGCGCCATCGTGGCGCTTCGGGGAGGGTGGCTCGCGGGGCATGGGGTCCGGGCGTGGTCTCGCGGGCGAGTACCACGCCGGGCCGGGCGGGGCGTCAAGCCGTGACGCTGAACAGGAGCGAGGTCGAGGAGGAGGTCGTCGACGTGCCGCCCTGCCCGTAGCCGTCCTGGAGCGAGGCCTGGAGCTGCTTGACGAAATCCGCCAGGAGATCCGACGAGGTCGCGGACGACGTCGTGGATGTCGCGGACGACGTCGTGGCATCGTCCGCGACATCCGATCCGCCGGGCGGAGGGCCGGGAGGCGGGCCACCCGCACCGCCGGGGCCGCCCGGACCGCCCCCGGGGGGAGGGCCTCCGGCGCCGCCCAGTCCGCCGTGGCCTTGCCCGCCGTGGCCCTGCCCGCCCTTGGAGCCGGCTGCCTGGAACAGCGACGACAGCTCGCTCGCCTGATCGCTCGTGAGGGCGCCGGAGCTGACCTGGCCGGCGATCAGGCTGTCGATCTTGGACCTCACCTCCGACGGGTCGGGGCGCGAGGATTCCGCCGTCCGCGACGCCGAGAGGGACGAGTCGATCGACTGGAGCGCGCCGCTGAGCGCGTCCTCGTCGGTCGACTTGACCGTGCCGGACTTGACCTGGGAGGCGAGCTCGCTCTGAAGCCGGGAGAGGGGCGAGGAGGAGGCCGAGATGGACGTCATGAATCACCTGCGCGTTGTGACCCGGCCGTGATGCGCCGATACCGTTTCCCAATGGTTGATGTGGGAGAAATACCCACGATTCTGCGGGACCCGTTCCCAACCCGATGAGCCGCCGCGGTTGACAACGGCCGGGCGGAGTTCGACATTCGAACTGTTCCGAGGGGGGCCCGAGCGACGGGCTGAGATACGGGGTGGACCCCGTGACCCTCCAACCTGATCCGGGTCATGCCGGCGTAGGGACGGGAACCGGCCTCGACGCCGCGATTCCGCCCCCTCCGTCCGCAGCCCACACGGGCGATCATGCCCGCCGGCCGGAGGACACGCGCGATGACGATCCATGTCGAGAAGCCCAAAGGCGTTCCGCAATCAGTCACGACCGGCCCGATCACCGGCTCGCGAAAGATCTACGCGGCGCCGGCCGGCCGGCCGGACATCCGGGTGCCGCTGCGCGAGATCGTGCTGTCGGACCCGAAGGAGCCGCCGGTGCGCGTCTACGACCCGTCCGGCCCCTATACCGAGACGGACGCGCGCATCGACCTGTTGCAGGGCCTGCCGGGCGTGCGCGAGCCCTGGATCGCGGCGCGCGGCTTCGACACGGTCGTGCCCCGCGCGGTGCGCCCCGAGGACAACGGCAACATCTCGGCCGACAAGCTCGTCGCCGCCTGCCCGGCCGAGCGCGCCATCCGCCGCGGGCGCGACGGGCAGCTCGTCACGCAATACGAGTTCGCGCGCGCGGGCATCGTGACGGACGAGATGATCTAC
>CAXUHE010000310.1:0-3772 GCA_964250725.1 uncultured Enterovirga sp.
CCCGGCGCAGATGCTGCGGGGCGATGCGCGTGTAGCGGAAGGCCGGGATCGGGAACGGATCGGTATCGATCGCCGCGTAGATCCGGCGGTAGTCGAGGCCCCCGCCAGTGCCGTCCGCCGACCGGACCGGGCGACCGCGGCGGCGCGGATCCGCCCCGGAGGGGTTCGCGCCGTATGGATCCGCCCCGTAAGGGTCGGCGGTCTGGCCGTACGGATCGGTCGCGCCCGCGCTCGCGGGCGGATCGAAGAGCGGATCGCGCCGACGTGAGCGGCCGGCCCGGCCGTCATCGGCCGGCCACCTGTCGTCGTCCGGGCGGCCGGGATCGTACGGATCGTAGGCCGGGCCGCTTCGTCGGCCTTGCGCGTCCGCCGGCCCGACGACGGCGAGCGAGGCCGCGAGGCCTGCCACGAGGCGGCGGCGATCGAGGTGGTTCATGCGAGGCGTTTCATCGTAGTGGGTCTCGGGACGCGGCACGTCCGAGGAGATCGGCCGGGCAGCGAGACGAGACCCATACGGCGTCGCGGCCCGGTTCGCCATCTCACAGCATCGTGATGGTTGACGTGCCGTCCGGCTGCGCGCGAGACGCCATGCTCGTCGTCACACGACGGCCTTGAGGTCCGCCGCCTGGATCTTCGGCTGGAGCAGCCGGTCGTATTCGGCCTCCGCCAGCCCGTAGCCCTCCCCGGCGATCTGCGTGAGCTTGTCGCGATCGAGGACCGTGATCAGTGCGCGCTTGGCACGGATCGCCCCGACGCCCTCCAGCACGTGCGTCGCGACGGTGACGCCGGGCCTGCGCACGCACAGCATCATCGCGAGGAAATCGTGCGTGAGGCGCAGATCGTCCCCGTCCACGCGGTCATGCGTCATCAGGAGCCAGCGGGCGAGCCGCTGCTCGACCGTGAAATGGGCGTTCGCGTAGACGGTCGAGACCGTCTGCATCATGAGAACATGCGTGAAGCGCGCCAGCGCGGCGCGCAAGCTCGCGCTCGACTCGACGGCCCCCATCAGGGCGGAGGTCTCGATCGCGAAGCCCTCGCCGGCGATCTCCCCGCTCGCGCCGAGCGGCACCCGGTCCACCCCGAGGGTCAGGGATGTCCCGACAAACCCCTCCCGCCCCACGATGCCGACCTCGGTCGCGACGTCGCCTGGACTGACATAGGCGACGAGGCCACTCTCGGGAAAGTAGACACGCTCGATCGCGCACCCGGGTTCGATCAGGACGTCGTGAGCATCGACGACGATGCGCGTGAGATGACCTCGCACGCGTCCGAAATCGTCGGGAGAGAGATTGGCGAGCAGCCTGTTGCGGAGACGGGCTTGATCGGGTGGTTGGGGCAAAACTCGACCTCTGCTGGTACTCTCGTCGCGCGAGTCCGGGTCGGAGCCGCCCATTCTCTACGCCATGAAATTGTCAACTGAAAATAGCAACACGAGACGACCGTTCATGTCCTGATACGCACAAATACAATAACGCTTTGAACGGTATCGTACGTACTATTGAGTTGTAAAATGCCGAGACAAGGCCCAACTCTGTTCTACTACCTGCCGGATCATTCGGGCGCAGGCAGCTGAGAGATCCATGCTCTTGCCCTCAGCGGGAAGAGCAATGTTGAGGACTGTTCAGGCGAGCTTCTCTCGCAACCGTCTCCTGTCGATCATGCTCCCAGACGACTTCGCGTTGCTGCGGCCTTATCTGGAGCGCGTCGTCCTGAATGCCAAGGACGTGCTGGAAGAGCCGGGCAAGCCGATCCGGCACGTCTACTTTCTGGAGCCGAGCGTCGCCTCGGTCGTGGCGATCACCTCTCAGGGCGAGAAGATGGAGGTCGGCCTGTTCGGGCCGGAGGGCATGTCCGGGATCCCGATCATCCACGGAGCCGACCGGTCGCCGCTCCACACCTTCGTCCAAGTGGCCGGAAGCGGCATCCGCATCCGGACCGACGAGTTTCGCGCGGCGCTCGCCGCCAGCTCGACCTTGCGCGATCTACTGCTGCGCTATGCCCAGGCCTTCGCGATCCAGGTCTCGTTCACGGCCCTCGCGAACGGGCGCTACACGATCGACGAACGCCTCTCGCGCTGGCTCCTGATGTGCCACGACCGGGTGGACGACAACGTCGTCTCGCTGACCCACGAGTTCCTGGCGCTCATGCTCGGGGTGAGGCGTGCGGGCGTCACGACAGCGCTTCAGATCCTCGAGGGCGCCCATATCATCAAGGCTTCCCGCGGTCGGATCGAGATCCTGGACCGGGGCGAGTTGCTGGAAGCGGCCGGCGACAGCTACGGCCTGCCCGAGGCGGAGTACGAACGGCTGATGGCCGGATAACGAGCGGGTTCTGTACGTCCCGGTACGTCCTCTATCCACGAACGTACCCTTTCGTGCATAAGAGATCATCGTCGGCACGTTCGTCGGGCTCCGACGGCTGAGAGACATCGCGCTCCCCCGACCAACGGACGGCGGCGATGGCTCTGCATTACTTCAACGTCTACAATGGACGGGATTTCCTGGACAATGTCGGGTCGGACCTTCCCGATCTCGATGCCGTCCGCACCGAGGCAGTGAAGACGGCGTCCGAACTGCTGCGGAGCGATTGCCGGGATCTGTGGTCCGGTAGCGACTGGAAGATGATCGTGACGGACGAGAGCGGACAGCAGGTGCTGATGCTGCGGTTCTCGGCGAACGAGGCGGCCACGTAGACGTACCCGGCCGGCTCGCGAGGTTCGGCTCGATGTCGAAATGAGGCAGGGCCTTCCGTCCCGCCCATTATTTAAGCGTTCTCTGCCCTGGGTCGCGCGAACGCCGATCGAGTCCCTGAGTTCCCCCGATCCGTCGCTGGCACATCCCTTGCGCCCGTTCGGTTGCTGCATGCCAATAAACCAGCATCGGAGGGGTCAGACCATGAACACTACGAGACGGAGCGCGCTCGGCGCGTTCGCGGCCGCCGCGATGACGGCCGGGATGATGGGCGGCGTCGCCGCGCAGGAGACCATCAAGGTCGGCATCCTGCACTCGCTCTCGGGCACCATGGCGATCAGCGAGACGACGCTGAAGGACGCCATGCTGATGCTCATCGACGAGCAGAACAAGAAGGGCGGAGTTCTCGGCAAGAAGCTGGAGGCGGTGGTGGTCGACCCGGCCTCGAACTGGCCGCTCTTCGCCGAGAAGGCGCGCGAACTCATCGGCAAGGACAAGGTCTCGGTCGTGTTCGGCTGCTGGACCTCCGTGTCGCGCAAGTCGGTCCTACCGGTCTTCAAGGAGCTGAACTCGATCTTGTTCTACCCCGTGCAGTACGAGGGCGAGGAGAGCGAGCGCAACGTGTTCTACACGGGCGCGGCCCCGAACCAGCAGGCGATCCCGGCGGTCGATTATCTCGCCAAAGACGAGAAGGTGCAGCGCTGGGTGCTGGCCGGCACCGACTACGTGTATCCGCGCACGACGAACAAGATCCTGGAGGCCTACCTCAAGTCCAAGGGCGTGAAGTCCGAGGACATCATGATCAACTACACGCCGTTCGGCCATTCCGACTGGCAGACGATCGTCTCCGACATCAAGAAGTTCGGCTCGGCCGGCAAGAAGACCGCGGTCGTGTCGACCATCAACGGCGACGCCAACGTGCCCTTCTACAAGGAACTCGGCAACCAGGGCGTGAAGGCGACCGACATCCCCGTGGTGGCCTTCTCGGTCGGTGAGGAGGAGCTTGCGGGCATCGACACGAAGCCGTTGCTCGGCCATCTCGCGGCCTGGAACTACTTCGAGTCGATCAAGACGCCGGCGAA
>CAXUHE010000311.1:0-3769 GCA_964250725.1 uncultured Enterovirga sp.
GCATCGAGGGCCTGGTCCACGTCTCCGAGATGAGCTGGACCAAGAAGAACGTCCATCCGGGCAAGATCGTCTCCACCTCCCAGGAGGTCGAGGTCGTGATCATCGAGGTCGATCCCGTCAAGCGGCGGATCTCGCTCGGGCTGAAGCAGACGCTCCAGAACCCGTGGGAGGCCTTCGCCGAGACCCATCCGGTCGGCTCCGAGGTCGAGGGCGAGGTCAAGAACAAGACCGAGTTCGGCCTCTTCATCGGCCTCGACAACGACGTCGATGGCATGGTCCACCTGTCGGATCTCGACTGGAACCGTCCCGGCGAGCAGGCGATCGACGACTTCAAGAAGGGCGACATGGTGCGCGCCCAGGTGATCGACATCGATGTCGAGAAGGAGCGCATCTCGCTCGGGATCAAGCAGCTCGCGGGCGATCCGTTCGCGGATTCGGGCGAGATCAAGAAGGGGCAGGTCGTCACCTGCGAGGTGCTCGAGGTCAAGGATTCGGGCATCGAGGTGCAGATCGTCGATACCGACCTCACGGCCTTCGTGCGCCGGGCGGAACTCGCCCGCGACCGCGGCGACCAGCGACCCGACCGCTTCGCGGCCGGCGAGAAGGTCGACGCGCGGGTGACCATGTTCGACCGCAAGGCGCGCCGCGTCCAGCTCTCGATCAAGGCGCTCGAAGTCGCGGAGGAGAAGGAGGCGATCGCGCAGTTCGGCTCCTCCGATTCCGGCGCTTCGCTCGGCGAGATCCTGGGCGCCGCGATGAAGAAGGCGGGCGCCGACAAGAAGTAGCCGCGTCGGCCTCTGGCCGTACGGGCTAGCCAGCGGACATGTGCCAGGAGGCCTGCGCGATCCGTCGCGCGGGCCTTTCTCGTTAAGGCATCTGTTGCTCGCGTTCTCACATTCCCGTGGAGACGTGCGCGGCTTGCGAGGCCTGCACCGTCGGGACTAGTGTGCCGCCGCTCCGAACCGAGCCGCCCCAGGATTTGATACCGCATGGTCGCCGATGCCGAGACGATTGCCGACAGACGCCGCCTCCGGCGCAAGCTGACATTCTGGCGGGTGCTCGCCTTCGCGGTCGCGATCCTGGCCGTGATCGGAGGCGGCCTGTTCGCGGCCGGACGATCGGGTGTATTCGGTTCCGGCCGGTCGCAGATCGCCCGAATCGGGATCTCCGGCGTGATCACAGGCGATCAGCGCATGACGGAGCTGTTCCGGCGCGTCGGCGACGCGCCCTCCGTTAAGGGCGTGGTGATCTCGATCTCGTCGCCCGGAGGCACGACGACCGGATCCGAGGAACTCTATCGCGGCATCCGCGATCTCGCGGCCAGGAAGCCGACCGTCGCCTTCGTGGACGGGCTCGCGGCGTCGGGCGGCTACATTACGGCGCTCGCGGCCGACAGGATCGTGGCGCGGGAAACGTCGCTCGTCGGCTCGATCGGCGTCCTGTTCCAGTACCCGGACTTCTCCAAGCTCCTGGCGAATATCGGCGTCAGCGTGTCGGCCGTGAAGTCGAGCCCGATCAAGGCCGAGCCGTCCGGGTTCACGACGCCTCCGCCCGAGGCCATCGCGGCGTTGCAATCGGTGGTGAACGACACCTTCGCGTGGTTCAAGGGACTGGTCCAGGAGCGCCGCGGCATGTCTCCTGCCGAGCTGACGGCCGTCTCGGACGGACGCGTCTTCAGCGCCCGGCAGGGCGTGCCGCTGAAGCTCGTCGATCAGCTCGGCACCGAGCGTGACGCGGTTGCCTGGCTCGAGCACGAGAGAGGCGTCCCGCGCGACCTCCCCGTCACCGATTGGAGGCCGAGAGGGCCGTCCGACTTCTCGTTCTGGTCGAAAGCCGCCACTGGTGCGGACCTGATGGGACTCGACGGGGCGGGCACCTTGCTTCGGCGATTCGCGACCTCGGCAGACGCAGTCAAGCTTGACGGTCTGTTGGCGATTTGGCAGCCTCCCACTGATCGATGACGGGTCAGAGCTCGATTGCAAGATGATCAAATCGGAGCTCGTGCTGAGGATCGCAGCCCAGAATCCCCATCTCTACCAGCGTGATGTGGAGAACATCGTGGGAGCGATCCTCGATACGATCGGTGACGCTCTCGGGCGCGGGGATCGCGTCGAGCTTCGCGGCTTCGGGGCGTTCTCGGTCAAGAAGCGCGACGCGCGTAGTGGCCGCAACCCGCGGACAGGCGAGGCCGTGTCGGTCTGCGAGAAGCTCATCCCGGTCTTCAAGACCGGCAAGGACATGCGCAAGCGGCTGAACCTCGAACCAGGGGAGGGTGGCGATGCGCAGGCTTGAGACTGACGCTGACCGACGGGCGCGCGGGGGATCGATGTGATCGCGTTTCTCAAGGGCCTCGTCCTCCTGCCGGTCGCGATCGTGCTGGTTCTCCTGGCGATCGCGAACCGGCACGTCGTAACCCTGTCGCTCGACCCGTTTTCCGGCGGCGCGCCCGAACTCGGCGTGACGCAGCCGCTCTTCGTCTTTCTATTCGCGGCCCTGGTGCTCGGCGTCCTGATCGGCGGAACCGGCTCCTGGATCGCCGGAGGCAAGCATCGGCGGGCCCGGCGCTACTCCCACCGTGAGGTCAATCGCCTGAAGGCGGAGGCCGATCGGTTGAGGGCCACGGTCTCGGCCGGCCGCCCGGCTCCCGGTCGTGCGGGTCTTCAGGTCCCGACGTCCTCGGCCTCGATCTGATCCGCGCTCCGTTCGAGTCGGTCGGGATCTCGCCGCAGGCCCATGTCACCGAGGCGCTCGTCTGGCGGGTGCCCGGCTGAGCGACCATATCGGGTCCTCCAGGCCGCCGAGAGATCCGACATGCCGCATCATCCCGCCATCGAGCCCGGTCACGTCGCCGTCGTGACGGGGGCGGCGAGCGGCATCGGCCTCGCGGCCGCGACACGCTTCGCGTCGCTCGGGATGCGGGTCGTCCTGGCCGACGTCACGCCGCTCGACGACGCCGTCGCGGCCCTCTCCGCCATTGCCCATGGCGGGGCGGAGGACATCCTGGCCGTCGCCACCGATGTGAGCCGGATCGAGGAGGTCGAGACCCTGCGGGACCGGACGTTCGCACGATTCGGCCGCGTCGATATCCTCATGAACAATGCCGGAATCGAGGCCGGCGGCCGGTTCGCGAGCCCGATCGAGACGTGGCGGCGCATCATCGACATCAATCTTTGGGGCGTCATCAACGGCGTGCAGGCGTTCCTGCCTGCCCTGATGGAGCGGGACGCGCCGGCGCTCGTCATCAATACTGGATCGAAGCAGGGCATCACGACGCCGCCCGGCAATACCCCCTACAACGTCTCGAAGGCGGGCGTGAAGGTCGTGACGGAGAGCCTCGCGCACGAGCTCCGGTCGCGCGAGGGGTGCCGGGTGACCGCGCATCTCCTGATCCCGGGCTTCGTCTATACCGGCCTGACCAAGGCGCGCGGCGTGACCGAGAAGCCGGACGCCGCCTGGACGCCGGAGGAGACGGTCGCCTTCATGCTGGAGGCGATCGGGCGCGGCGACTTCTACATCCTGTGCCCCGACAACGACGTCGCGCGCGAGAACGACGAGAAACGGATCCGCTGGGCGGCGGACGACATCGTCCTGAACCGCCCGGCCCTGTCGCGCTGGGACGCGCGTTACACGGAGGCGTTCGCGGAGTATATGGAAGGATGAGGTTGGCCGATCAGGTGTCTCGATGAACGCGCCCATCCCGCACCGTGCGATCCTTCGGCACCATGTCGCGACTATCGAATCCCGCCATCCGCTGAAGATCCTCGGCCTT
>CAXUHE010000312.1:0-3695 GCA_964250725.1 uncultured Enterovirga sp.
GACATGTTCGAAGGCTTGGTTGACGGCGCGGATCTGGGCGAGGCGGGCGCGCTGAACCCGATCGAGGAGAGACCCCGGTCCATCGCCACGAATGCATGAATGCTCTCCGCGAGCTTCGCGATCGTGCTGTAGGGCTTGCCGCGCCGTACTGGCGGTCCGTCGGGTCTCGGCGGCGAGATCATCAGGATGGCGGTCTCGCCGGCCGGTTTGACGAGCCGCTCGTAGGCGCGGGTCGAGGCGTCGCCGCCCATCACGATGCGCCGGGCATCGGCCCAGCCGATGCGGTCGATCAACCCCACGATGGCGCTCGTGCGCGCGATGCGCTCCGCGAGCGGGCCGGAACCCGAGAGCGTGACGAGCCGTCCGCCCGAGAGCGAGTCGAGCTCCAGCGCGACGTCGAGCCGGTGGGGGCCCAGCGTATCGCCTGCGCGATCCGGCCACTCGACGAGCGCGATCGCGTCCATGCGCATCTCGTCGAAGCCGAGCTCGACCAGCTCGCCCTCGCCGGCGAGCCGGTAGAGATCCGCGTGGATGATCGGCCCGACAGGGCCGTCATAGCTCTGGACGAGCGTGAAGGTGGGGCTCGGCGCCTCCAGATCAGGATCGCCCACATGTGCGCGCAGGATCGCGCGGGCGAGCGTCGTCTTGCCGGCCCCGACCTCGCCGCTGAGCGCCACGACGTCCCCGCTCGCGAGCTCGGCGGCGATCATGCGGCCGAGCGCGATCGTCGCGTCCTCGTCCGGCAACGGCAGCACCGCGCGAAGCGTCGAGTCCGCGCCGCTCCAGCCGTTGGTCACCTGACCGATCATTCGGCTGCGACCCGGTGGGATGGTTTGCCGTCGGCGGGGAAGTGGCAGGACACCACCGTCCCGGTCCCCGGCTCGGAGACGAGCTCGACGTGCCCGCCATGCAGCTCGACGAAGGAGCGCACGATCGACAGACCGAGCCCCACGCCGCGATGGCTGGTGCCGAGCGGGTGGCTCTCGAAGCGGTCGAAGACGCGCGCCTTCACCTCGTCCGGGATGCCGCGGCCCTGGTCGGCCACGCACAGCAGGACCTCGCCACCCGCCTTGCGGGCCACGACCCGGATCGTCTGGCCTGCCGACGAGAACGCGGCGGCGTTGGACAGGAGGTTGAACAGGACCTGCCGCAGCCGCTTCGGATCTGCCGTGAAGCTCCCGATATCGTCCGGCGCATCGATGTCGAGCCGCAGTCTTGCCTCCACGAGACGTCCTTCGATGCCCTTCGCGGCCTCCTCGATCGTGTCGCGGATGTCGACGCTCTCGGGGGAGAGGTCGATCGTGTCGGTGTCGATCGACGCGAGGTCGAGGATGTCGTCGATGATGGTGAGCAGTGCGCCGGAGGCCCGCGCGATGTGATCGGCATATTCGCGCTGCCGCGCGTTCAAGGGCCCGGCCGTCCCGGCACCCAGCATCTCGGAGAAGCCGATCACGGTCGTGAGCGGAGAGCGCAGCTCGTAGGAGACGTGGTGCACGAACTCGTTGCGCAGGCGGCCGGCCAGCTCCAGCGCGTCGTTGCGCTCGGTCAGCGCGCGCTCGACGTTCACGCTCGCGGTCACGTCCACGAAGGTCAGCAGCGTCGCGCCGTCGGGAAGTGGCTCGGACGCGCATTCGAGCACGGAGCCGTCGAGTCGCTCCATGCGGGCAGTCGCGCGCAGCCGCGTATCGGACAGGCCGAAGATCGTGGTCGTGAGCTCGTCCCAGCCCTCGCCTGGCGCGAGACCCCGGCACAGCTCCACGATCTGGCCGATATGCGGCTCGCCGCCGAGCGCGTCGCGATCGAGTCGCCACATCTGCGCGAATGCACGGTTGACGAGCTTCAGCCGTCCGTCCGTCCCGAACAGGGCGACTCCCTCGAGCAGCGTGTCCAGCGTCTCGCTCTGCACGCGGGCGAGCGAATTGTAGCGCGACTCGAGGTGGATTCGGTCCGACACGTCGTCGAACAGGTAGGTCAGCCCGCCCTTGGGCGTCGGGGTCGCGACGACCCTGAGCGTGCGCCGGTCGGGCAGGTACCACCAGGTCTCCTGCGGCTCGCCCGCCTGGTAGGAGGCCAGCACGCCGGCCTTCCAGCCCCAGTAATCCGCCTGTTCGGGCAAGCGGCTCATCGAGCGCAGGCGATCGAGGATCTCGCCGTCGCTGGGCTTGCCGGCCAGGAAGGCTTCGTCGAGCCCCCAGAGCTGGCGATAGGCCGCATTGTGGAAGGTGAGCGTCTGACCGGCATCGAACATCGCGACCGCGGTCGGCAACTGGTCGAGCGTACGCACATGCGCCCGCATCTGGCGTTGCAGGTCGGAGCGGACGGATTCGAGTTCCGATACGTCCTGGGCGATGCCGCCGCTCCCCTCCGGCAGCGCCGCCTCGTTGATGTCGAGCACGCGCCGCACGCCGCCGACGATCGCCGCCACGCGCGCCTGGAACGGCTCGCCGGCCTCGAGCTTGCGCGCGGCCTGCTCGCGGTCGCCCCGATCCATGAGCTCGAGAGACCGGCCCACGGCCTCCTCGGAGGTCGTCGTCTCGACGGCCCGGCAATAGGCTCGGTTGGCGAAAGACAGACGTCCGTCCGGACGACGCAGCCAGATCGGCTCGTGGATCGAGTCGAGGAGGTCGCGGAACGCGCCCAGCGATTTGCGGGCCTCGGCCGCATCCTGCTCGACCCGGAGCATGTCGGACTGGATGCCGGTCACGTCGCGCAGGCGCAGCATCGCGCGGCTGCCCACGGTGAATCCGCGCGCCTCGATGAAGCCGAGCGCGGTCGTGCGCAGGATCAGGGCGAAGCTCTCGCCTCGCTCGCGCAGGCTCTCGACGCGCGCCGCGATGCGCGTTGCATCCGTTGCGCCGAGCCACGATCCGAACGCGAGCGCACGGTCGGGTTCCCCACCGCCGATGATCGCGGTGTCGCCGTGCACCCCGGGCGCATCGCCACGCCCGTTCCAGGTCACGACCAACTGCGGCTCCGACCCGATCAGGACGTCCGCCCTCTCGGTCGCGTCCCGCAGGATCGCGATCTCCGCCCGGAGCGTCCGCTCACGCATCGCCCAGGCCTGGCGCTCCCGGATGTGGAGGACCGCAAGCACGAGCGCGAAGATCACGAGCCCGATGAGGACCGAGATCCCGAAGGCACCCTTCGGGTCGACCCGGACGATGGCTGGGATCAGCTCCCCCGCCGCGAGATCGAGAAGCGGTGCCGCGCGGGCCGGCATCGTTCCGGAGAGGGTGAGCGCGAGACCGACGAGCGCGGCTCCCCCCGGGCCATGCCGGGGGATCAACGTCGCGGCGCTCCAGCGGCGTGCCCCGGTCCGTCCGGCGCGATCCTGTCCCGTCGGGTCCACCCCGTCCGAGCCGGCGTCCTGTGGCGATTCATCTGACTGCTGACCTGGTCGCGCTCGGCATGGGGCGCCGGCTGTGCGAATCAGCGCAGTCTAGAGTCTCGTGGAGTCCGGCTGGAAGGAGTTATCGACAGCTTTGTACGTCCATCCGGATGTCGGCGAACGCCTGTGACGGGGCCGCCACAGCGACCCCGTCTGCCTGCCGAGTAGCGGTATCCGCCTGCTCAATAGCGGTAATGGTCGGGCTTAAAGGGTCCCGTCTCCGACACCCCGATATAGGTGGCCTGGTCGGGGCGGAGCTTCGTCAGGTTCACGCCGATCTTCTGGAGGTGGAGCATCGCGACCTTCT
>CAXUHE010000313.1:0-3684 GCA_964250725.1 uncultured Enterovirga sp.
GCTCAAGGGGCGCTGGATCCTGACCGCGGGGCTCGGCGGCATGGGCGGCGCGCAGACGCTCGCCGCCACGATGGCGGGCGCGTCCTGCCTCGCGATCGAGTGCCGGCCCTCCTCCATCGAGGCGCGGCTGCGCACGCGCTACGTCGACGTGCAGGCGCGCGACCTCGACGATGCGCTGGCGATCATCGAGCGCTCCTGCGCGGCCCGCAAGCCGCTCTCCGTCGCGCTGCTCGGCAACGCGGCCGAGATCCTGCCCGAGCTCATACGACGCGGCGTGCGGCCTGACATCGTGACCGACCAGACCTCCGCGCACGACCCGGTCAACGGCTACCTGCCGGCGGGCTGGACGCTCGACGCGTGGGAGGCCGCGCGCGAGCGCGACCCGGCCGGCGTGGCGCGGGCCTCCAAGGCCTCGATGGCCGGGCACGTCCGGGCCATGCTCGATTTCTGGCGCGCCGGAGTGCCGACGGTCGATTACGGCAACAACATCCGGCAGGTCGCGCTGGAGGAGGGGGTGGCGGACGCCTTCTCGTTCCCGGGCTTCGTCCCGGCCTATATCCGGCCGCTCTTCTGCCGCGGGATCGGGCCGTTCCGCTGGGCGGCGCTCTCCGGCGACCCGGAGGACATTTACGCCACCGACGCCAAGGTCAAGGAGATCCTGCCGGACAATCACCACCTCCACCGCTGGCTCGACATGGCGCGCGAGCGCATCGCGTTCCAGGGCCTGCCCGCGCGGATCTGCTGGGTGGGGCTCGGCGACCGCCACCGGCTCGGCCTCGCGTTCAACGAGATGGTGGCGTCGGGCGAGCTGAAGGCCCCGATCGTGATCGGGCGCGACCACCTGGATTCGGGCTCCGTCGCGTCGCCCAACCGCGAGACGGAGGCGATGCGGGACGGGTCCGACGCGGTCTCCGACTGGCCGCTCCTCAACGCGCTGCTGAACTGCGCGTCGGGCGCAACCTGGGTGTCGCTGCACCACGGCGGGGGCGTCGGCATGGGCTTCTCGCAGCATGCCGGCATGGTGATCGTGGCGGACGGGACGCCGGAGGCCGCGCGGCGGCTTGAGCGCGTCCTGTGGAACGACCCCGCGACCGGCGTGATGCGCCACGCCGATGCCGGCTACGAGGACGCGATCGCGTGCGCCCGCGAGAGCGGGCTCGACCTGCCGAGCCTGCGCGACTGAGGCTCGACGCGCCTACCACCACAGCCCGGCGGGCTCGGGCGCCTCCGCACCATTTGCCGGCTTGAGGGAACGGTCGAGGCTCGCCATCACGCGCCGCGTGGCGGATTCGAAGGCGGGCGAGGCGGGGTTGCGCGGGCGGGCGAGGCCGAGCGGGACCGCGTCGTCGATCCGGCCCGGCGCCGGCCGCATGACGAGCGCGCGGTCCGCCAGCGTCACGGCCTCGCGCACGTCGTGCGTCACGAGGACGACCATCGGCCGGCTCTCCTCCCACAGGCCGAGGAGATGCGCGTGCAGGCTCGCCCGCGTGAAGGCGTCGAGCGCCGAGAAGGGCTCGTCGAGGAGCAGCAGCTTCGGCGCCGTCACGAAGGCCCGGGCGATCGCCACCCGCTGCTGCTGCCCGCCCGACAGGTCCTTCGGCCAGCGCGCCGCGTGCGCCTGGAGGCCGACCTTCTCCAGCGCGTGCCCCACCCGCTCCCGCCGCTCGACCGCCGGGAGGTGGGTGACGCCGAACGCCACGTTGTCCGCGATGGTGAGCCAGGGCAGCAGCCGCGGCTCCTGGAACACGATGCCGACGGCCGGATGCGGCGAGAGGATCGCGTCCCCGTCGAGCCGGATCGCGCCCCCGCTCGGCCGGTCGAGGCCGGCGACGAGCCGCAGCAGCGTCGTCTTCCCGCAGCCCGACCCGCCGACGAGGGCCACGATCTCGGACGGCGCGACCTCGAGCGTGATGCCCGCGAGCGCGGCCGTGCCGTCCTGGTAGGTCTTCGAGACCCGCTCCAGCGCGAGGGTCATGCGGACGCCGTCACAGCCGGTCCCGGCGGGTGTCCTGCCAGCGCACGAGCGGCCGGGTCGCGGCGACGAGCAGAGCGTCGGACGCCTTGCCGAGCAGCGCGAACGCGATGATGGCCGCCAGGATCTGGTCGGGCTTGCCGAGCTGCTGCCCGTCGATCAGCAGATAGCCTAGCCCCTCCGACGCGCCCATGAACTCGGCCGCGACGACGAACATGAAGCCGAGCCCGAGCCCCGAGCGCAGCGCCAGGATGGCGTCGGGCAGGATGGCGGGCAGGAGGATGCGCCGGGTGAGGCGGAGCCCCGAGAGGCGGAACACCTGCCCGACCTCGATCAGCTTGCGGTCGACCGACAGGATCGCGCCCGCGACCCCGAGATAGACGGGGAAGAACACGCCGACCGCGATCAGCGCGACCTTCGAGGATTCGAAGATGCCGAACCACAGGATGAAGAGCGGGACCCACGCGATGGAGGGGATCGCGCGGAGCGCCTGGAGCGTCGGGTCGAGCACCCGCCGGGCGGGGCCGCTCGCGCCGGAGAGCGCGCCCAGCGCGATGCCGGCCGCCGCCCCGAGGCCGAACCCGACCGCGACGCGCCACGCCGTCGCCCAGACGTGGGGCGCGAGCTCCCCGCTGGCCGCGAGGCCGTAGAGCGTGTGCCAGACGCGGCTCGGCGGCGGCATGAGCCGGCCCGTCGCGAGCCCCAGCGCGACCGCTGCCTCCCACAGGCCGGCGAGCGCAAGCGGCAGAACGAGGCCGGCCCAGACGCCTGGACGCCAAATGCGCGGACGGCTGACGGTCGCCGCCGGCTCCGGCGCGACGAGGCCGTCGGCCGTCAGCTGCCCCATGTGCCGGACGCGCTCAGTTCGTCTGGCGCGTCAGGTAGCGCGGGTCGATGAGGCCGTCGACCGTCGCCTTCACGTCGACCTTCGGCTCGATCACGCCCGCGCTCTGGAGCGCGAGCCCGGCCGCGAGGATCGACTCGCGCTGCGGCTCGCCGATGACGCTGTGGGTGAGCTCGGTGCGGGTGTCGATCTGCCGGTCGACGACCGCGTCGGGGAGCTTCGTGGCGGACGCGAAGATGCGCTTCAGCTCGGCCGGATGCGCCAGCGACCAGAGCCGCGCCTCCTCGTAGACGCCGAGCACGCGCCGCACGAGGTCAGGATTCTTCTCCGCGAAGGCCTCGCGCACGTTGAGGATGCCCCAGGTATTCGCCTCGGGCTTCCTGAAGAACAGCACGTCGCCGCTCTCGATCTCGGCAGACGCCATCATCGGGTCGAGGCCCGCCCAGGCGTCGACGTCGCCGCGGTCGAGCGCGAGCCGCCCGTCGGAATGCTGGAGGAGGACGAGCTTCACGTCGCGTTCGGTCAAGCCCACGTCGGCGAGGGCTCGCACGAGGAAGATGTGCGGGTCCGTGCCGCGCGTGACCGCGACGCGTTTCCCCTTGAGGTCCGCGACCTTCGTCAGCCCGGTCTCCTTGCGGGTGACGAGCGCCGTCCATTCGGGGCGCGAATAGACGTAGACCGACTTGATCGGGTTGCCGCCGATGCGCGCCAGGAGCGCGGCCGAGCCCGCAGTCGATCCGAAATCGATCGAGTCGGCGTTGAGGAACTCCAGCGCCTTGTTGGAGCCGAGCGTCTGCACCCAGCGGATCGCGATGCCGTCCTTCTCGAAGGCGCGTTCGAGGAGCTTCTGCTCCTTCAGCACGAGGCT
>CAXUHE010000314.1:0-3683 GCA_964250725.1 uncultured Enterovirga sp.
AGGATCGTCTGCTCGCCCGAGAGCACCATGTCGGGCGACCAGCGCGGGCGCTGGATGCGGGGCGCGCGCGGATCGAGCGGGGGATCGGGCGGGAGCTTCACCTGCGCGGAATCGTAGGCCTCCAGCGGCGAGCCCGGCGACGCGAGCGTGGCGGAGAGCGCCGGGAAGCCGTGATCGTCGGAGGCCGCGCGCACGAAGAGCTTGCGCGATGCCGGCACCTCGGCGGCCTCGCGCAAGATGCGCCGGCCCGCGCGGTCGCTCGCCTGGAACTCGCGGTCGCCCGACATCGCGACGATCGCGGTCGCGGGATCGACCTTCGACAGGTCGCCGAGCTGGATGCCGCGCGCCTTGTCGTCGGACGCGATGCCGCCCGGCATGACCGCGAAGACGAGCCTCGGCACCGGGAGACCATCCCGGCCGCCCGAGGCCGCGAGGTTGGCCGCGATCCCGGCGCCCGCCGAATGGCCGAGATAGGCGACGCGCGCGAGGTCGGGCCGCGCGGCCGCGTCGGACGCCAGAGCCGCGAGCGCGTCGCGCACGAGCTCGGCCGCGCGCCCCGAGGCCTCGACCGGACGCGTGCGGCCGATCTCCTGGAAGGCGGGCGCGAGCACCAGGAAGCCGCGCCGCGCGAGGTGGTCGATCCACCCGCCATAGGCCGACGGGTTGACCGCCCCCCAGGCGTGGAGCAGCACCACGACGGGCCGCGGCTCGGCGGCATCGCCCGCCACATGGTAGACGTAGGTCGCGGCGCTCGCGCGCCCGACACCGCGCTTCACCACCTCGGCGGAGGGATTCTCCAGGCCGCCCGGGCCCGATCTCGGCTGCGCGGGCGGTGTCGAGGCGAGCGCATGGGCCGCCCCGAGGCAGAGCGCGAGAGTACCGATCAGCAAACGCGAGCGCATATCGCCGACGATCCGGGCGTTGAGGAAGCGTTTCTTCCTTATCAGACTTTGCCGGCCCGCGCTCAGCCTTTTCGTCGAAGACGCGCCGGACGGCGCTCATGCTTTTCGTCGAAGCCGGCCCTCGGCGAGCGCCCGGATCGCGCCGCGCCAGGTCCGCACGTCCTGCTCGCTCATCGCCATGCGGTGGAACATGTCGCGCATGTTGCGGCTCATCGAGGGCTTCTTGTCGGGCGGGTAGAAGCCCGCCGCCTCCAGTTCCGCCTCCATGTACGCGAAGAGGCTCGTGACGCCCTCCCGCGTCGCGGGCGGCGTCCCGGGATCGGCCGTGAACGGCAGCGGCAGCGCGGTCGCGACCCGCGCCCACTCGTAGCCGACGAGGAGCACGGCCTGGGCGAGGTTCAAGGACGCGAAGGCGGGATCGACCGGGAAGGTCAGGATCGCGTCGCAGAGCGAGACGTCGTCGTTCTCCAGCCCCGTGCGCTCGCGCCCGAACAGGATGCCGACGCGCTGCCCCTCGCCCGAGCGCCGCGCGAGCTCCGCGACCGTCGCGTCCGGCGCCAGCACGCGCTTCATCTGGTCGCGGGTGCGGGCGGTCGTCGCGACCACATGATGCAGGTCGCCGATCGCGTCCGCCGTCGTCGCGTAGGTGCGGGCGGCGTCCAGGATCGCGGTCGCGCCGGCCGCCGGCCCCCGGGCGGCCGGGTTCGGCCAGCCGTCGCGCGGCGCGACCAGCCGCATCTCGGCAAGGCCGAAATTCGCCATGGCGCGCGCCGCCATGCCGATATTCTCGGGCAGTTGCGGCTCGACCAGGATGATCGCGGGAGGGGTGAGCGTCATGAGGCGCGAGCCGGACCGGTCGATCGCCAGGGGGGCGCAGCCGACATCCCGTATGTCGGCAGGACCATCATAGCAAAGCCTCCCTGTCCGGACCGTACCTTCGCCGAAGTTCATCCAGGTCCGGACGAACACCGCTCTGGAGCCACTCGATCGCGTCCAACGGGTGCATGACGACGAGGGTTACGCCATCGTTACGTCCGTGAACGAGAGCGAAGAGCTTACGCGCGTTCCCGTCTGCATAGCGTACCGTCCGAGTCTCGATCCGCTCGGAATCGTTCGTGACGAAATCGCGTAGATTGTCGGTCACGAGGAGGTTCGCCCTCGCCGCGAGACATGTCGCCAGAATACCTGCGTCCTCCCGGTCATGCATAGCCAGCTGATCTCGACCTGCCAGGAGCAACGCCGGATCCAGCCGCTCCGGCCCGGTCAGGCCGAGGTTCGTGACGCTCATGGTGACGCGGTCGATCGGCTCTCGGCCGAAGCCTTGACGAGTGAGCACTCGCGCCAGGGTGTCCAGAAGTTCATGAGAGAGGACGAGCTGGATCGGGATCCCGCCGATCTTCCCGCGCGACACACCATCGACGAGCGAGGCCGCCGCCGTGCCGTCCCGACCGCTGGATCGCGCGATCAGGAAGGCGATCCATACGTTCACGTCGAGACATACGCGAAGAGCGCGACCGCCGATCCTGCGAGCAGCGCTGCCGGGCTCGACGCCCGACCTCGTGGTCACCGTTTCAAAGCGAGGGCGGTCGAGGCCTCCAGCATCTCGAGTTCGGGGAGCACGGTCAGTTCCGGATCGAAGCGCCTGTCCTTCAACAGACCGTCCACCGCGGCCGCGAATTGGGTCCGCGCAACGCCGGCCGTCACATTCGGTCCCGCAGGTGTCCGGACCGGCGTCACCGGCTTGCTGCGAACGCTGACTGTCTCGTCGGCCATCACGATCTCCGTCCAACGACCATATGGCTCTCTCCGGGCACATTCAATGAACGTGTCGCGTGGGCCGGTGACGGACGCAGCACCTTCCCGGCCCCCCTCGCCCGCGCTATGACCGCCCCGCATCGCCGGCCAGAACCCGCTCGACAACTGGCCGGCCGGACCATCCCGACCCCTTCAGGTGAGACCCATGGCGAAGATCAAGGTGGCGAACCCCGTCGTCGAGCTCGACGGCGACGAGATGACCCGGATCATCTGGCAGGCGATCAAGGACAAGCTGATCCATCCCTATCTCGACGTCGACCTCGAATATTACGACCTCGGCGTCGAGCACCGGGACGCCACGAACGACCAGGTCACGATCGACTCGGCGAACGCCATCAAGAGGCATGGCGTCGGGGTGAAATGCGCCACCATCACGCCGGACGAGGCGCGCGTCGCCGAGTTCAAGCTGAAGGAGATGTGGAAGTCGCCGAACGGCACGATCCGCAACATCCTCGGCGGCGTCATCTTCCGCGAGCCGATCATCTGCCGCAACGTGCCGCGCCTCGTGCCCGGCTGGACCCAGCCGATCGTGGTCGGCCGCCACGCCTACGGCGACCAGTACCGCGCGACCGACTTCAAGGTGCCGGGCAAGGGCCGGATGACGGTCAAGTTCGAGGGCGACGACGGCACCGTCATCGAGAAGGAGGTGTTCCGGTTCCCCGGGGCGGGCGTCGCGATGGCGATGTACAACCTCGACGATTCGATCCGCGATTTCGCGCGCGCCTCCCTGAATTACGGGCTCTCGCGCAAGTACCCGGTCTATCTCTCGACGAAGAACACCATCCTGAAGGCCTATGATGGGCGCTTCAAGGACCTGTTCGAGGAGGTGTTCGAGGCCGAGTTCGCGTCGAAGTTCAAGACGCTCGGCATCACCTACGAGCACCGCCTGATCGACGACATGGTGGCGTCGGCGCTGAAATGGTCGGGCGGCTACGTGTGGGCCTGCAAGAACTACGACGGCGACGT
>CAXUHE010000315.1:0-3654 GCA_964250725.1 uncultured Enterovirga sp.
CCTGCGACCCCCACGTCCCGAACGTGGTGCGCTACCAGACTGCGCTACACTCCGACGACCCTGCACACAGGGAAAAGGGCGGCTCTGGTCGGACCGCCCCGTTCGCCCTGATAAGCCTTGGCCCCACCCGATTCAAGGGGTTTCATGCCCCGCTACTCGGCGGTCTCGGACACCGGCCCGGACGGTGTGGCGGAACAGCTTCGGGAAGAGGTTCGAGCTGTTGCTGATCTTATTCGGTGGTGCGGGTGGCCGGGGTCGAACCGGCACTCCTTGCGGAACCGGATTTTGAGTCCGGCGCGTCTACCAATTCCACCACACCCGCATGAAGCCTATCGGCTTCCCAGGTGGCTAGTAGCCGATCTCGGCGCGTTGCGGGAGGCTCAACGTGCATCAACCTACGTGCCCGATCCCCAGCCGAAAAGGCGAGGAATCCAAATGGTAGCGAATACGGCGTGCCGTCGTGTCCCGGGGTGCGGTGTAGGAACGGATCACCCTTCGGCGCGCTCGCGGGCGGGATCACGCTCGGGCGGGTCGCTGTCGGCCGATCCCCGGCGCTCGTCAGCTCTCGACGAGCCGACCTGACGACGGCTCATGTGCGGCCCCGGTCTTCGCCTCCGAGCCGGGCGCCTCGATGCGGAACCACGCGACGTAGAGCGCCGGCAGGAAGAGCAGCGTGAGTACGGTGCCGGCGATGATGCCGCCCATCATCGCGTAGGCCATCGGACCCCAGAACACCTCGCGCGAGATCGGGATCAGCGCGAGGCTCGCGGCCGCGGCGGTGAGCAGGATCGGCCGCATCCGGTGCTCGGTCGCCTCCAGGACCGCCTCCCAGGGCGGCCGGCCCGCGGCGCGCAGGTCGTCGATCTGCACGACCAGGATGACGGAGTTGCGGATCAGGATGCCGATCAGCGCGAGCACGCCGAGGATCGCCACGAACCCCATCGGCGAGCCGCTCGGCAGGAGCGCCGCCACGACGCCGATGAGCCCGAGCGGCGCGACCGCCACCACCAGCACGAGCCGGCTGAAGCTCTGGAGCTGGAGCATCAGGATCGTCGCCATGACGAAGAGCATGACCGGCACGATGGCGGCGATCGGCCCCTGTCCCTTGCCGCTCTCCTCGACCGCACCCGCGATCTGGAGCCCGTATCCGGCGGGGAGGCGCGCCGTGAAGGCGTCGATCTCGGGCTGGAGCTGCGTCACGATCGTGGCGGGCTGCGTCGTGTCGAGCACGCTCGAGCGCACCGTGATCGTGGGGAGGCGGTTGCGCCGCCACACGATCGGCTGCTCCAGGTCGTAGCGGAAGGTCGCCACCGCGGCGAGCGGCACGGACTGGCCGTTGCGTCCCGGCAGCTGCAGGTTCTGGAAGGTCGCGATGGAGCCGCGCTCCGCGCCCCGCGCGCGCCCCACCACGTCCACGAGATAGATGCTGTCGCGCACCTGCGTGACGGCCGCGCCGCCCACGATGCCGTTCAGCGTGCCCGCGATGTCCTCGGAGCTGACGCCGAGCTGGCGCGCCTTGTCCTGGAGCACGTCGACCTTCACCACCCGGGCGGGCTCGTTCCAGTCGAAGATCACGAGGCCGACCCGGGGATGCGCCCCCATGATGCCGGCGAGCTCCTGCGAGAGGCGGCGCACGGTCTGGATGTCCGGCCCGCCGAGCCGGTAGGCGACCGGGCGGCCGACGGGCGGCCCCAGATCCATGTTGTGGACGTAGAGGTCGATCCCCACGAAGTCGCGGCGCGCGAGCGCGTCGAGCTTGGCGTGCATCCGCTCGCGCGCCTCCAGGCTCTTCGTCACGACGACGATCTGGCCGAAGAAGGGGTTCGGCGGCTGGACGTCGAAGGAGAGCACGAACCGGACCGCGCCCTGGCCGACATAGGAGGACCAGTGCGCGACGTCGTCGTCGCCGCGCAGCGAGGCCTCGAAGCGGTCCATGTTGGCCTTCGTGTCCGCGATCGAGGCGTTCTGGGGCAGCGTCCAGTCGACGATGAGCTCGGGCCGGTCCGAGGAGGGGAAGAACTGCTGCTGGACGAAGCCCATCCCGTAGACGGAGAGCGCGAAGATCGCGACCGTCGTGGCGATCGTCACCCAGCGCCGGCGCATCGCGGCGGCGAGCACGCGGGAAAACCCCCTGGCGAACCGGCCGGGTCCCGCATGCTTGTGCTTGAGCGCCTTCGGCAGGATCGTGACGCCGAGGAGCGGCGTGAACAGCACGGCCACCACCCACGAGACGAGGAGCGACACCGCGATCACCACGAAGAGCGTGTAGGTGAACTCGCCCGCCGCCGAGCCGTTGAGCCCGACCGGGATGAAGCTCGCCACGGTGACGAGCGTGCCCGTCAGCATCGGGAAGGCGGTCGAGGTGTAGACCGCGGTCGCGGCCTTCGCGAGCGTGTCGCCCGCCTCCAGCCGGGCGACCATCATCTCGACCGCGATCATGGCGTCGTCGACGAGGAGCCCCAGCGCGATGATGAGGGCGCCGAGCGAGATGCGCTGGAGCGAGATGCCCCAATAGGCCATGACCAGGAAGGTGATCGCGAGCACGAGCGGGATCGTCAGCGCGACGACCAGCCCCGCCCGGATGCCGAGGCTGATGAAGCTGACCGCGAGCACGATGACGACCGCCTCGGCCAGCGCCTTGGTGAAGCCGCCGACCGCCTCCTCGACGGTCGCGGGCTGGTCGGACACGAGATGCACGCCGACGCCGACGGGCAATTCGCCCTCGATCCTGCGCATCTCCTCCTTCAGCGCCTCGCCGAACTGCAGGAGGTTGGCGTTCGGCTTCATGCCGATCGCGAGCCCGATCGCCGGCTGGCCGTTGTAGCGGAACATCGGCGAGGGCGGGTCGGCGTAGCCGCGCGAGATCGTGGCGACGTCGGACAGGCGGAAGAAGCGGTCGTTGATGCGCAGGTTGATCGCCCGCAGGCTCTCCTCCGAGACGAACTGGCCGCCGACCCTCAGGCTGATGCGCTCAGGCCCGGCCTGGATGACGCCGGAGGGCGCGATGGCGTTCTGCGATTGCAGCGTCTTGACGATGGCCTGCTGGTCGAGGCCGAGCGCCGCGATCTGGCGCGTCGAGAATTCCAGGAAGATGACCTCGTTCTGCGCGCCGACGAGCAGCGCCTTGCCGACGTTCGGCACGGTCAGCACCTTGGCGCGCACGTCCTCCACGTAATCGCGGAGCTGGCGCTGGCTCAGGCCGTCCGAGGTGAAGGCGTAGATGTTGCCGAAGACGTCGCCGAAATCGTCGTTGAAGTTCGGCCCGGTGACGCCCTGCGGCAGGTCGCCCTTGATGTCCGACACGATGGCGCGCACCCGCGTCCAGGTCGGCGCGACGTCGCGCGCCCGGGTGGTCTCCTTGAGGTTGAGGAAGATCGTGGTCGCGCCGGGCGTGGTGATCGAGCGCGTGAAGTCGAGCGCCTCCAGCTCCTCCAGCTTCTTCTCGATCCGGTCCGTCACCTGCGCGATCGTGTCCTCGACCGACGCGCCCGGCCACTTGGCCGAGATCAGCATCGTCTTGATCGTGAAGTTCGGGTCCTCCTCGCGGCCGAGGTTGCGATACGACATCGCGCCGATCGCCATGAAGACGATCATGAAATACCACACGAGCGAGCGGTGGCGCAGCGCCCAGTCGGAGAGGTTGAAGGAGCTCAT
>CAXUHE010000316.1:0-3649 GCA_964250725.1 uncultured Enterovirga sp.
ATGATCTCCCCGAACGCGAGCGTGACGATTGCCAGGTAGTCGCCGCGCAGCCGCAGGACGGGGAAGCCCAGCAGGATGCCCCAGAAGGCCGCCAGCAGGCCCGCCATCGGCAGGCAGATCCAGAACGAGAGGCCGAAGGTCGTGGCGAGGAGCGCGTAGGAATAGGCCCCCACCGCGTAGAACGCCACGTAGCCGAGGTCGAGCAGCCCCGCGAGGCCGACCACGATGTTCAGCCCCCAGCCCAGCATCACGTAGGTGAGCATGAGGACGCCGAGGTCGATCCAGTAGCGCGACTCGGAGAGCCCGCCCTTGCCGAGGATGATCAGGACCGGGAACGCCACCGCGACGCCTAGGAAGAGGGGCGTGGCGATCGTGGCGAAGCGGAAGCCGGATTGCGCGGCAGGGTCGGCCGAGGTGGTGACGGCCTCCCGGCGCAGCGCCTTGCGGGAGGGCAGCGCCCGGATGCCGTAGAGCCGCAGCGCCAGTCGGACCGCGAAGACGATGGCGCAGCACACCGCGACGAGCGGCCATCGCTGGCGCAGCACGAGCGAGCCGGTCTCTCCCTGCTCGGTGCGCAGGAGCAGGATCGGGATCGACAGGCCGAACATGATGAGCGCCGCGACGAGCGCGTCCCGCACCGCGGTCGCGAAATCGGCCGGCTTCGTGCGGACGTTCGAACGGTCGCTCGCGAGCGCCGCGTCGGAGGTCGGCGCGACGGATGTCGGATGCGTCGCCGCCATCAGACCTTCTCGACCTCGGGCCGGCCGAGGATGCCGGACGGCATGAAGGTGAGCACGATCGCGAGGATCGAGAAGGCCGCCACGTCCTTGTACTCGATCGAGAAATAGGCCGACCACATCACCTCGACGAGCCCGATGATGAGCCCGCCGATGACGGCGCCCGGCAGCGACCCGATGCCCCCGAGCACGGCCGCCGTGAAGGCCTTCACGCCCGGCACGAACCCGTCCGCGAAGTTCACGACGCCGTAATAGAGGAGGTACATCGTGCCCGCGACGGCGGCGAGCGCCGCCCCGATGATGAACGTGATCGAGATCGTGCGGTCGACGTCGATGCCGATCAGCGCCGCCATCTTGCGGTCCTGCTCGCAGGCGCGCTGGGCGCGGCCGAGCGAGGTCTTCTGCACCACGAACCAGAAGATCGCGAGCAGCACGCTCGTCGTCGCCATGATGATGATCTGCTTGTAGGAGAGCGCCACCACGTAGCCGTTGCGCTCGAAGAGCGGGATCACCTCCGGCATCATGGGCGGGGTCGGCTTGTTGCGCGCGCCTTGCGCCACCTGCACGAAGTTCGACAGGAAGATCGACACCCCGATGGCCGAGATGAGCGGGGCCAGCCGGAACGAGCCGCGCAGCGGCCGGTAGGCGAGGCGCTCGACCGCCCAGCCCCAGAGCGAGGTCAGCACCATCGCGATGATCATCACGATGAGGAGCGCCAGCGCGACCGACGTCATGCCGAGCCACGTCGTCAGGATGAGGAAGAAGATCAGCGCGATGAAGGCGGAGAGCATGAACACGTCGCCGTGGGCGAAGTTCACCATGCCGATGATGCCGAACACCATCGTGTAGCCGATGGCGATGAGGCCGTAGATCGAACCCAGCGTCAGCCCGTTGATGAGCTGCTGCACGAACACTTCCATCGGAACTCCGACCCCACGATCCATTCACGCGCGAGATGAATGGCGCCACGGATACCGATCATGCACGGAACGCCGGGGCGCGCCAGCGCCGCCGCGCATCATCGCCGGCCGGATCAGCAAAGGACGGGCCAGGCGCATGCGGGCCGGCGGGCGGCTTTGCATCACGCTCCGGTGATGGCAGAAGCGGGCTCGGAACACCGAGGTTCGGACTCTCGGGGCGCGAGACGTGGGGAGAGCGGCATGGCGATGACGATGGCGGGCGCGGTGACCTTGCCGGCGGACCGCGAGGCGGTCTGGGCCGCGCTGAACGATCCCGCGGTGCTGAAGAGCTCGATCCCGGGCTGCCAGGAGCTCGACCGCACGAGCGACACGGGGTTTTCGGCGATCGCCAAGGTGTCGATCGGCCCGGTCAAGGCGACGTTCAAGGGCAACGTCGCGCTCTCCGACATCGACGCGCCGAACGGCTACACCATCTCCGGGGAAGGACAGGGCGGCATCGCGGGCTTCGCCAAGGGCGGCGCCAAGGTGAAGCTCGACGAGGCGGAGGGCGGCGGCACCGTGCTCGGCTACGACGTCGAGGCGCAGGTCGGCGGCAAGATCGCCCAGCTCGGCGGCCGCCTCATCAACGGCGTCGCGAAGAAATACGCGGACGAGTTCTTCGCCAATTTCGCGAAGGCACTCAGTGGCGAGTCCCCGACATCCGTCGCGCCGCCCCCACTCAGCGCCGCGTAGGGCAGGGTCGCCTCTGCCGGCCGGGCGAGGTCGCGCGTCCGCGGCAGCGAACGACCGGGTGAGGGGAGCGCCCTCTCCGGATATGGCCGACCCCTCACCCCAACCCTCTCCCTCCGGGAGAGGGAGCGCGTCTGCGCATCACTCGACCTCTCGTGAAGGATCGAGCCTACTGCGCCGTCCACTCCTCGAGGACGTCGTACAGCCAGCCCTGATCGTCGTGAACGCTCTCGTCACCATCGTACCAGCTATACTCTATGTGATCCTGAAAGAAATCGACCTCAAGGCGTCGACTCACCATATGGATCGTCACCATCACCGATTCCTGACGAAGTCGATCTAGTCGGAACCAGATTTTATTCCGTTCCAATAGGTGGAGGAACGATATCAGATCGATGATCCCCGACAATTTTAGATGGTTCATCTCTACTTCCTGTAATCATCTCGCCCAATTATCTTTATGCAAGTTCTTGCTTGTTTGTTGCCTCGATCCGCGAGTTCTTGAACCTCTCCGATCGTCATCTCGAGAAATTGGCTGGGCATCTTCGATCGAATGCGGCCTTGGCAGTTCGCGGACATGAATTCCTGGACAGTGCGATCGGAATCGCCGGGCTCGAAGCCGCCCACGAGCGTTGTCGTCGCCTCGCGGGCCTGACCTGACGGCGATCCGATGCTTCCATCCGCGTCGTCACCGCCCTCAGCCCACTGGCCGGCTCCAGGCTCGCCCGCCGGCACCCTGGCTTGGTCTGGGTTGTAGCGACGCTCGTAGACGGCGATGAACCGCCTGAACGCGAGCATGACCATCTCGCCTGCAAGACGATGCCTGAGCCGGTTCGAGCTGTAATCGGGCGAGACTGCACTCATCGAGCACTCCATCAGGCCTCTCGCTACAGTATATATTCCTATATGTCAAAGGAGTTTTATACGGTGTGATGGTTCGTCCGGATGAAGAGGCCGTCTTCTCCCGCTTGACCCCCGCCCGCCGCCTCGTCCAAATTCACACCGGAACAGTTCGCAAGAAGCGCCGGGCGCGCTACAGAGCGTCCCATGGCGACCGCGCGTGCGGGGAGGGATCATGGCGTCCATATCGATGAACGTGAACGGCAAGGCGGTATCGGGCGAGATCGACCCGCGCACCCTGCTCGTCCAGTATCTGCGCGAGGACCTGCGGCTCACGGGCACGCATGTCGGCTGCGACACGAGCCAGTGCGGGGCCTGCGTGGTCCATCTCGACGGGCAGGCGGTCAAGGCCTGCACGATCCT
>CAXUHE010000317.1:0-3642 GCA_964250725.1 uncultured Enterovirga sp.
GCGTCGGACGACCCCTGGGTGCGCTCCTACTTCCACGGCAAGCGGGCGCGCGCCGCCACCGCGGCGAGACACTGAGAGACGAATGGACACGCGCGCCAACTACGCCATCATCGGCATCTTCACCGTCGCGGTGATCGCGGCCGCCTTCGGGTTCGTGTTCTGGTTCTCCGGGCGCGACACGGGGCAGGCGAAGCAGGCCTACCGCGTCGTCTTCAACGGCTCGGTCGCGGGCCTGTCGAAGGGCGCGTCGGTGCTCTTCAACGGCATCCGGGTCGGCGACGTCACAACCGTGTATTTCGACGCGAAGAAACCCGAGCAGGCCTTCGCGACGATCCAGGTCGAGCGCAACACGCCGGTCAAGACGGACACGAGCGCGAGCCTCGACGTCGCGATCCTGTCCGGCACCGCGCTCGTCGCGCTGAACGGGGGCGGCGAGACCTCGCCCGCGCTCGAGACGAAGCCCGGCGAGGACATGCCGACGATCGAGGCGCAGCGGGGCGGCATATCGAGCCTGCTCGAGACGGCGCGCGGCACGACCGAGCGGGCGAACGACCTCCTCGACGGCCTCAACGGCATCGTGGCGGGCAACCGCGAATCCATCAACCGGACGCTTCAGAACGTTGAGGCCTTCTCGAGCGCGCTGGGCAAGAGCGCACCCGGGATCGACAAGCTCTTGACCTCGCTCTCCAGCGCGGCCGACCGAATCGGTCCGGTCGCGGCGAAGCTCGAGAGCCTGACCGAGGACACGGACGCGCTGATCCGCGCGATCGACCGGCAGCGTGTCGCGAGCATCCTGACGAGCGTCGACAACACCCTCCAGACCGTCAACGACAACCGCGCGAAGATCGGCAGCATCCTGGCCGACACCTCGACCCTGATGCGCCAGCTGAACGATGTCGCGCCCACCCTGAACAGCCTGCTCGCCGACGCGGGCCGCGTGGTCGCGGCGATCGATGCCGTCAAGCTCAACAATATCGTGGACGGCACGAGCCGCTTCGCGACCTCGCTCTCCAACTCGAGCCGCGACGTCGAGGCGACGGCGCGCAACGCGAACTCGCTGACAGCGAAGCTCGACCAGGCGGCCGGCCGCATCGACGGCGTCCTGAAGGCGGCCGAGAACTTCCTCGGCTCCGCGGCGGGCCAGGAGGGCCAGAGCACCTTCGCGTCGATCCGGGCGGCGGCGGATTCGGTGCGCAAGTCGGCGGACAACCTCAGCGTACGCGCGACCGAGATCTCGGGCGGCATCACGAAGCTGTCCGGCGCCGGCACGCGCCAGCTCGAAGGGGTGGCGGGCGATGCGCGCCGGACGATCAGCGATGTCGGCCGCGCGGCGCGCAATCTGGAGCGAAATCCGCAATCCGTGATTTTCGGTGGTGGACGCGCGGCGATTCCCGATTACAGCGGACGCTGAATTTCCGTTAGTATCGGCGTCATGCAACATCGCGTTTACCGCGTCATCACCGGTCCGAGGTCGAGCCTGCGCGGGTTCGCGATCTCGGTGTCCCTCTTGGCCGTGCTGGCCGGGGTCGCTGGATGCTCGTCGGCCCCAGTCACCGCCTTCGACCTCACCGCCCCGGGGCAGCCGCCGCGCGGCGGGGGCGGGGTCACCGGCCAGCTCGTCGTGGTGGAGCCGGTCGCGCTGGCGCCGCTGGAGAGCGAGCGCATCCTGGTCAAGGACGCGTCGGGCGCGGTGTCGAATCTCGGCGGCGGGCAATGGTCGGACCGGCTGCCGCGGCTCGTCCAGGCTCGGCTGATCCAGACCTTCGAGAACGGCACGCGCCTGCGCGCCGCCGCGCGGCCGGGTGATGGCGTCATCGCCGAGTATCAGCTCGCGACCGAGCTGCGCGCCTTCCAGCTCGACGCCGCGACGGGGGAGGCTTTCGTCGAGATCTCCGCCAAGGTCATCGCGCTGCCCGCGGGCAAGATCGTGCGGGCGCGCGTCTTCACCGCCCGCGAGCCGGCCGGTACATCGAACGCGCTCGACGTCACCCAGGCGCTCGACCGGGCGTCCAGCACCGTGTTCCTCGACATCGCCCGCTGGATGACGGGCGGACGCGTCAGCTAGGCCCGTGGGCGCTCCATCCACACAATGAGCGGGAACACCGGCGCGATCCAGGCGATCCCCAGCAGGAAATAGGCGAGGGTCTGCACGAGGCGCGGCGCATCCACGATGCGGCTCTCGGCCAGCGCCATCGCGACGAGCGCGTAGAGGCACACGAAGACCAGGATCGCGATCGTGCCGATGAGGGTTCGCAGGCGTCTTGGCATCGGGTCCTCCGGAGCGGGTGCAGCCGCCGGGCGGGTGCGACGAGGGCGTTCGTTGTCCCCCCGATCTCAAGCTTCTATCTGAGCCCTGCAACGACGAATTCCAAGCGCCGCAGGCGCCGCACGAGGCTACCATGTCGGCCATCTCCGCCGCCCGCCCCGCTTCCTTCTCTCCCGCGCTCGATCGATCGCCGGCCCTCGCGGCGGTGAAGACGTGGCTCTACGTGCTGGCCGGCCTCGTCATCCTGATGGTAGCGGTCGGCGGGGCGACCCGGCTCACCGGCTCGGGCCTCTCGATCACGGAATGGCGGCCTGTGACCGGGGCTGTCCCGCCCCTGAACGAGGCGGGCTGGGCGGCCGAATTCACCCGCTACCAGGGCTCGTCGCAATACGAGAACCTGACGCGCGGGCTCACCCTGTCCGACTTCAAGTTCATCTACTGGTGGGAATGGAGCCATCGCCAGCTCGGCCGTCTGATCGGGCTCGTGTTCTTCCTGCCGCTTGCCTGGTTCTACTGGACCGGTGCGCTCCGGGCGCGGCTCGCGCTGGGGCTTCTCGGCATCGGGGCTCTCGGTGGGCTGCAGGCGACGGTCGGCTGGATCATGGTGGCGTCGGGGCTCGAGCCTGGCATGGTGGCGGTCGCGCCCGTCAAGCTGACTCTGCACCTCCTCATCGCGAGCGTGATCCTCGGCCTGATCGTGTGGACCGCTGCAGGTCTCGGACGCGGGCGACGCCGCGGAGAGGCGACCGGCGAGGCGCGTCTTGCCGTCGCGCTCCTCGCGCTCGTCGTCGTGCAGATCGCGCTCGGCGGGCTGGTCGCAGGCGCGAAGGCCGGCCTCACCTACAACACCTGGCCGCTCATGGATGGGCGGATCGTACCTTCGACCGAGACGCTGTTCGTCGTGCGGCCCTGGTTCGAGAACCTCGTCGACAATCCGGCTCTCGTACAATTCGACCACCGCCTCACGGCCTATCTGGTCGTGGCGCTGGCGATCTGGGGGGCGGTCTCGGCGTGGCGCACGGGAGCGAACCGGCCGGCAGCGCGACGCGCGAGCGCTGTGGCGGGGATCGCGCTGGCGCAGATGGCGCTCGGCATCACGACCCTGCTGCTGGCCGTGCCGCTTTGGGCCGGCCTCGCGCACCAGCTTCTCGCCATGACGCTGCTCGCGATGGCGAGCGTGCACGCTCGCACGAGCCTCGCCGAGGAGGTGACAACCTGATCAGCTACCCGCCGCGATCCCGAGCTCGACTGGCATCTCGGCCGAACGGGACGCCTCTTCCGCCATCATCAGGCGGTGCGAGGCGGACACGAGAGCGAGGTGCGAGAAAGCCTGGGGGAAGTTCCCGAGCTGCTCGCCGTTGAGGCCGATCTGCTCG
>CAXUHE010000318.1:0-3627 GCA_964250725.1 uncultured Enterovirga sp.
CGGAATACCCGTATCGCGGCTGGGGCGATTACCACGTCTGGCCGGGGCCGAACTCCAACACGTTCACGGCTCACGTGATGTCGCGCGTCCCAGGTCTCCGGGCCGCCCTGCCGCCGACCGCGCTCGGCAAGGATTTCCACGCGATCGGCGACGTGGTCGGCCTCACGCCGAGCCGCACCGGGATCCGGATCCAGCTCGGCGGCTACGCGGGCCTGACGGTCGGCTGGGTCGAGGGATTTGAGATGAATTTCCTCGGGCTCGTGACCGGGTTCGACCTGAGACGCCCCGCTCTGAAGCTGCCCGGCTGGGGTCGCGTCGGGGCGGCGAGCGCCTGACAGACCGGACATGGGCTGGACGACAGCCGCGATCCTGATCATCTGCCCGAATGGGAATCGTCATGCCGGGCTCGACCGGTCTTCTCCGACCGGCCCTCGCCGGCATCGCGGCCACGCTCTCCGGCGTCGGGCTCAGCCGGTTCGCCTACGTGCCGCTGTTCCCCGCCATGGTGTCGGCCGGCTGGGTCACGGGCGCGCAAGGCGCGTTGCTCGGTGCGCTCAACCTCGCGGGATACCTCGCGGGCGTGCTCGGCGGCCGCTCGCTCGCCCGGCGCACCGGGACGCCCCGCGCGCTGGACCTCGGACTTCTGGCGGCGGCGCTCGCCTTCCTCGCCTGCGGCTTCAACGGCGGGATCGCTTGGCTCGCAGGGTGGCGCTTCGTGTCCGGGGCGGCCGGCGGCGCCCTGATGGCGCTGGCCGGCCCGGCGGTGCAGGGCGCCGTCGCGTCGCACCAGCGCGGGTTGGCCGGCGGCATCACGGTCTCAGGCGTCGCGATCGGCATCATCCTCGGTGCGGTCCTAGTCCCGGTCGCGCTCCCCTACGGCGTGCCCGCCGCCTGGATCGGCCTGTCCGCGATGGTCATGTGCCTGCTGGCGCTGGCGCACGGCTCCTGGCCGGCGACGCCGCTCTCCCCGGCGACGCCCGCCGCGCCCGCCAGAGCGGGCCGGCTCTGTGCGGCCTACGGCATTTCGGGCGCGGGCCTTGTGCCGCACATGGTGTATTTTGGCGACCTCGCGGTGCGCGGACGCGGCCTCACGCCGTCCGACGGCGCGATGCTGTGGCTCGTCTTCGGGATCGGGGCACTCTGCGGCCCTCTGGCCGCCGGCCGGGCGGCCGACCGGTTCGGTGCGCGCCCGGCCCTGCGGATCTGGCTCGGCGTCCAGGTCGCGGCGCTCTCGGCCTCGTTGTTCGCCGGGTTCGTCCCGCTCGCGCTCTCGGCGGCTCTGGGCGGCTTCAGCGCGCTAGGTCTCACCGCCATCTGCCTCGCCCGGGCGCGGGAGCTCGCCGGGCCGGCCTCGGCGGGCATCTGGGTCCAGGCGACGGCCTCCTTCGCGGTCGCGCAGGCCGTCGCGGGGCTCGCCCTCGCGGCGCTCTTCCGCGCGACCGGCTCGCACGACCAGATCTTCACGGCTGGCCTCGTCCTCTCCGCCGCGGCGCTCGTCGTCGCGCTCGGCGGGCGGGCGACGCCGTGAGCCGGCGTCCCCAGGCCGAGGACCTGATCGCGGGCGACCGCGCGGCGCTGGCGCGCGCGATCACGCTCGTCGAATCGAAGCGCGCCGACGACCGCGCGGCGGCGGCCTCCCTGCTCGACGGGATCATGCACCGGACCGGCGGGGCGGTGCGGGTCGGGATCACCGGCGTGCCCGGCGTCGGCAAGTCGACGCTCATCGACGCGCTCGGCATGTCGCTGATCGCCGCCGGGCATCGCGTCGCGGTGCTCGCGGTCGACCCGAGCTCGAGCCGCACCGGAGGCGCGATCCTCGGCGACAAGACCCGCATGGCGCGGCTCGCGGTGAGCCCCGACGCGTTCATCAGGCCGTCCCCCTCCTCCGGCACGCTGGGCGGCGTCGCGGCCAAGACCCGCGAGGCGATGCTGCTCTGCGAGGCGGCCGGGTTCGACGTCGTGCTGGTCGAGACGGTCGGCGTCGGGCAATCGGAGACCGCGGTCGCGGACCTGACCGACTTCTTCCTCGTCCTCGCCCTGCCGGGCGCGGGCGACGAACTCCAGGGCATCAAGAAGGGCGTGATCGAGCTCGCGGACATGATCGCGGTCAACAAGGCGGACGGAGAGGGCGCGAACCGGGCGTCCGCGGCCGCCGCCGAATACCGCTCGGCGTTGCACATCCTGGTCCCGGCCGGCGTCGACTGGATGCCGCCCGTGGTGCTGGTCTCGGGGTTGGCCGAGAGCGGCCTCGACGAGCTGTGGTCGCGCGTGGTCGACCATCGGCGGCTGCACGAGGCCAGCGGTGCCTTGATGGCCCGACGGCGTGCCCAGGACCTGAAATGGATGTGGGCGCTCGTCGACGAGCGTATCCGGGCGAAGCTGCGGGGCGATCCGCGCCTCAGCGCCCGCATCCCGCAGATCGAGGCCGGCGTCGCGGACGCGACACTCTCGCCCGCCGCCGCGGCCGACGAGATCGGCGCCCTGCTCGGAATCTGACGCGTGCCCGGCCACCTTCTCGTCACCGGCTTCGGACCCTTCCCGTCCATGCCACGAAACCCGAGCGCCCGGGCGGCGCGCGCCGTCGCGGCCTCGCCACGCTGGCGTGTGCTCGGCATCGAGGTGCGGCTGTGGGTGCTGACGACCGCCTACGCGGCGATCCTGACCGAGCTGGAGCCGGCTCTGGCCGAGAGACCGTCGGCGGTCATCATGATCGGCGTCGCGGGCCGCTCGCGCCGCATCCGGGTGGAGCGCCGCGCGACCGCGCGCCGGAGCACTCTGTTCCCGGATCGCGCGGGCGAGACGGCCGGCGCGCCCATCAGTCGCGCACCCCCGCGCTCGACCACGGCCCCGGCCGAGGCGGCGCGTCTCGCCGTCGTGCGGCACGGCGTGCCCGCACGTCTCTCGCGCGATGCCGGCCGCTATCTCTGCAACGCCGCGTATTTCCACGCGCTCGGATCGCGAGCGCCCGTGCTGTTCATCCACATCCCGAAGCCCTCGGAGACACGGCGCCCGGGACCTCGGCGAATGACGCTGAAGAGCGACGACGCGCGGCTCGATGCAGCCCTGGTCGAGGTCGCACGTCTCCTCATGCGGGTTCGTTGAAGGTGTCCGGTCGGCAGTCTAAGCCAGTAGCTCTACCTCGGACCGGAGCCGCCCGTGCAGACCTTCTTCGTCGAGATCAAGTGCAAGCTCGGGCAGACCTACCCGGTCGCGAGCGCGTTGGCGGACCGTGAGATCGCGTCCGAGATCTACTCGACGGCGGGCAATTACGACATCCTGGCCAAGTTCCACGTCGACGATCACGTCGATATCGGTCACTTCGTGGCGGAGAACGTCCACCCGATCCCACAGATCGCCGACACCCGCACGATCATCACCTTCAAGGCGTTCTGATCGTGGAGCTCAGCCGCGCTGTGCCGAGACGAGCTGCGCGTTCGTCCGCTCCAGGCGGCGCGCAATCTCCCGCATGATCGCGATCGCCATCTGCGGGAACTGCACCAGGAGATCGAGGAAAACCCGCTTGTCGATGCGCAGAGCCGCGGAGGGCTCGCCCGCCACCACCGTCGCCGAGCGCGGCGTGTCGGAGATGATCGCCATCTCGCCGACGATCTGGTTGCGGCCGAGCTC
>CAXUHE010000319.1:0-3614 GCA_964250725.1 uncultured Enterovirga sp.
TGGATAGAGCAGCCGCCTTCTAAGCGGCAGGTCGTTGGTTCGAGCCCAACCGGGGTCGCCAGAGCCGGTTCCCGTGACCGGATGACGATCACCGCTTCAGCAACTCGGCGCATTGGGGCGCGTGCGTGAAGGCGCAATCGCCGAGGTCGGCGTAGTGGCGCATGCGCTCGATCATGTAGATCGCGCCGCCGATGAGCATCAGCACGAACAGCACGCCGATGAGGCCGCCGTACTCGGCGAGCCAGCCGCCCTCGGCTTCGTCCTCGTCTGGAGGTGGGATGGTGGCTTGACGGCGGTCCGGATCGGGTTCGCTCATGAGGGTCTATCGCCCGCTTCCGGCGATCGGGCCAGCCCCTTTCGCGACGCTACCTGTTGGTACGGCCCACATGCTTGGGGTCGACCCCGCCCTCGTCCGTCGTCTCGTTCTCGACATCGCCTTCGAAGGTCGAGTCGGCCTCGATGATCTCGGGATCCGTTCCCGTGAGGCCGGTCGAGGACCCGATGCCGGGATTGCCCTTGAGGTCGGCGTCGGTCGGAACCCTGGTCTTCGGCTGCGCGCTCATACGTTCTCCCCGTGGCCGCCCGGGCCCGGGCCGTCAACGGGAGACTTGCTCTGGCGTTCACCGCGTTCTCGTCAGATCGGCGTGACCGTCCAAGGAGCGGCGGCCGGGCGTGCGGCTCGGCCGCATGGCCGGGCCACATCGCGAGGGGCAGATAGGTGGTGGACAGGAGAGCTTCGACCGGCATGAACGACGCCGACTTCGATGACGAGACCGCCCGCCGCGACGGCGAGGCGTTCGGACGCGAGACGGGCCGGCACACGGCCGCCGAGATGACGCGGGCTGACCTGACGCGCGCAGACCTCCGGGCGATCGGGGAGGCGGGCGTCTCGACGATCCTGGCGCGGGCGGAAGCGCTCGCCGAGGCCGGCACGGACACGGCCTGCGTGGCGATCTGGACAGATGGGGCCGCGGACGCCTTTCACGCCGAACTCGACCGGGCCGCGGCACTCCTCTCCAGCCCGGACCCGTCCGGACGCCGGCACTAGCGCCGGCGGCCGCTATTCGAGCAGGCCTCGCTGCTCGGGCTCGGGCTCGGGTTCCGGCACGGGCGCGACGAGGGACGGGGCGGCCGGCGGATCCGGGTTCATGGACGGTTCCGCCAGAGCTGGAGCCGCATCGGCCGGGACCGTGTCGACCGGCATCGTCCGGGCGGGAACCGCGACCGGCTCGGCCGTGGGCGGTTCGACCGTCGCCGGCGTGTCCGGCCGGGCCGGCGTGTCCGGCCGGGCCGGCGTGTCGGGGCGGGGGGCCACCGACGGCGTGACCGGGTCCGGCCTCATCGCCGAGACCGGCATCGGGTCCGGGGCGACAGGCGAAGAGAGAGGTCCGACCGACTCACTTTTCCGAGACACGGCGTCTCGCGTCTCGATCTCGGGTCGAGGCGGCGGGAGCACTGCGAAACGCCTCGGGGCCGGCCGCCCGGCCTGCATCGGCCGGCGCGGCGGCGTGGGCGCAACCGCCACCCCCTCGTCGGGCACCCGCGCGGGTGACGTCTCGGACGGTTCGACCGCGGGATCGCCGGGCGGCCGATAGTGGGAGCCCATATAGGCGCGGCACAGCGCGTTGCACGGCAGCTGCGAACCCGTTTGGCCGAGCGCCGGATAGGCGATCCCCATCGCGCTCGCGATCGCCAGCACGCTCAAGGCTCGGCACGACATGATACGCGGTACCCGGCTCGTCATCGGTGTTAATCTCGGAGGTTAACAACTCTCAACTCGTTTAACGGTCGACCGATCCCGCGATTCGACGTTCCCTGGAAACCGACCTGGTCGTCGCCGTTCGACGCGCCCTTGCCGCGCTCCCGCGGCCCGCCTAAGACACGGCCGCTTTCACCCGAAGGAGCGCCGCATGTCGTTGCAGCCGTTCAGGGTCGGCGTCGCCGGCCTCGGCACGGTCGGCGCGTCGGTCCTCAAGATCATCGCGCGCCAGGACAACGCGCTGGCGGAGCGCTCCGGCCGCGCGATCCGGGTCACGGCCGTCTCGGCGCGCGACCGCGCGCGCGACCGCGGCGTCGATCTCGGGCGCTACGCATGGTTCGACGATCCGCTGGCGCTCGCGCGCTCGGCGCAAGTGGATTGCGTCGTCGAGCTGATCGGCGGGGCGGACGGGGCCGCGAAAGCGGTCGTCGAGACCGCGCTGTCGTCCGGCAAGCACGTCGTCACGGCGAACAAGGCGCTGCTCGCGCGACACGGGCTCGACCTCGCGCGCCGTGCGGAGGCGGCGGGCGTCGCGCTCGCCTTCGAGGCCTCGGCGGCGGGCGGCATCCCGGTCGTGAAGACCCTGCGCGAGGCGCTCGCCGGCAACCGGGTCTCGCGGCTCTACGGAATCCTCAACGGCACCTGCAACTACATCCTGTCGCGCATGGAGACGGAGGGCTGCTCCTTCGCGGAGTGCCTCGCGGCGGCGCAGAGCCTCGGCTACGCGGAGGCCGACCCGACCTTCGACATCGAGGGATTCGACACCGCTCACAAGCTGGCGCTCCTCGCCGCGCTCGCCTTCGGGACCGAGATCGACGCGGACGCGATCTACGTCGAGGGCATCTCCAAGATCGACCCGCTCGACCTCAAGATGGCGGACGAGCTCGGCTACCGCATCAAGCTGCTCGGCGTCGCCGAGCGCTCCGCCACCGGCATCGAGCAGCGCGTCCACCCGACCATGGTGCCGCGCGCCTCCGCGATCGCCCAGGTGATGGGCGTGACGAACGCGGTCACGATCGACGCGGACGCGGTGCGCGAGCTGACGCTGATCGGCCCGGGCGCGGGCGGCGACGCGACGGCCTCCGCGGTGGTCGCAGACCTCGGCGACGTGGCGGCCGGGCTCGTCGGCGCGCCCTTCGGGCGTCCCGTGGACCGGCTGGAGCGCGCCGAGCGCTCGCCCATGCAGCGCCACGAGGGCGGGTACTACGTCCGCCTCACGGTGCATGACCGGCCGGGCGTCGCGGCGGGCGTCGCGACCCGCATGGCCGAGGCGAACATCTCGATCGAATCGATCATCCAGAAGCGTCCGCCCGGGGCCGACCGCGACAAGCACGGCCGCTCCGGCGAACCGGTGCCGCTCGTCCTCATCACCTACGCGGCGACGGAGAGCGCGGTGCGCGGCGCCCTCGAGGCGATCGGAGCCGACGGGCTCCTGTCCGAGCCGCCGCAGGTCATCCGGATCGAGCGCGAGTAGAGCGCGGACCGGCCGTCGCCCGGCACATGAACAACGCAGAGGAACACGCCATGGCCACACCGACCGACGAGAAGCCGAGCCAGCTCATCGAGCGCATCCTGACGCTCGAACTCGTCCGGGTGACGGAGCGCGCCGCGGTCGCCGCCTCGCGCCTGCGCGGGCGAGGCCAGGAGAAGGCGGCGGACCAGGCCGCGGTCGACGCGATGCGGCGCGAGCTCAACACGCTGCCGATCGACGGCACCGTCGTGATCGGCGAGGGCGAGCGCGACGAGGCCCCGATGCTGTTCATCGGCGAGCGGGTCGGGACCGGGCAGGGCCCCCGCGTCGACATCGCGGTCGACCCGCTGGAGGGTACCACGCTCTGCGCCAAGGACATGCCGG
>CAXUHE010000320.1:0-3600 GCA_964250725.1 uncultured Enterovirga sp.
GAGACCCAGGCCGAGGCGCGCGGGTCGGCTGCGCGGCGCTGGTCGTGCAGCGTCGCCGGCGGGACGATGAAGCGCTCGGGGCTCATGCCGGCAGGCCCCCCTCGGGCGCGGGCGCGTCGCCCGACCCGTCCTCCTCGCCGGCCCCGAGGCCGGAGCCGGACCATTCCTTGACGCGGGCCAGGTGGTCGTAGGCCGAGAACCGGTTCGCGTATTGCGGGTAGGGCCGGGAGACGTAGCCCTCCCCGTCGAGGCCGTAGCGGCGCACGAGCGAGGCGAGGCCCTCGACATGCGCGGCCACGATCTCCGCCATCGTGCGGGCGTCGCCGCGCGCGGGCGCGACTGGGTCCGGCGGCACGAAGCCTGCCCGGCCGCCGATCTTCGCGTAGAGCAGGTCCGGCGTCTCGTCCGCCGTGGGCACGCGCGAGAAGCCGCCGCGCATCAGCATCGCGGCCTCCAGCGTCATCTGCGGCGAGAAGCCGACCCCGACCACGCGGTCGCTCGGCACCTGCCCGGTCTTGTAGTCGAGGATCGCGGGCGGGCCGTCGCGGCGGAGCTCGATGCGGTCGGCGCGGCCGGTGAGCGTGAAGACCTCGTGCTCGCCGATCGGCAGCTCCAGCGCGCCCGACGTCTCGATATGCATCGCCGAGATGGTGTCGCGACGCTCCCGCTCCCAGGCGAGGTAGGGCCCGACGAAGCGCAGATATGCGGGCCACCACAGCGCGTGCAGCTCGGGATAGGTCGCCTTCGTGCGCGCGAAGGCCGCGGTGCCGGCCTCGTTCAGCCAGGCCTCGGCATGGTCCGGCAGCGCGGCCGGGAACGCCTTCGCGAAATCCGCCAGCACGTCGTGCAGGATGGTGCCACGGTCCGCCGCCGAGGGCGGGACCGCGATGCGGTCGAGCGGTTCGAGCCGCAGCACGTGCTTCGCGTAGATCGCGTAGGGGTCGCGCACCAGCGTCTCGATCTCGGTGACGCTGAGCCGGCGCGGGAAGCGTTCGGGGCCGGGCCGCGGGGCAGGGCGGGCGAGGGCGGGCAGGGACAGGGCAGGCTCCGGCCGGTCGAGGCGGGCCGCGAGGTCGAGGTAGCGCCGCCCCCGCGCCGTCATCGCGGACCAGACGCTCTCGCCCGCGAAGGCCTGCATGCGCTCGAGGAACCGCGACGGCACGGTCGGGCTGCCGTCGCGTTTCCGGGCGCGGGTGATCACGGCGTCGGCGGTGCCCAAAGCCTGGACGAAGTCGTGCGCCGTCTGGCCGATGCGCCGCTCGGGCGGGGAGAGGCCGAGGGTCAGGCGCATCGGCCGGTTGAGGAACGCGTCGGTCTTGGGCGCCGGCGGCCAGATCGTCTCGTCGAGCGCGCCCAGCACCATGCGGTCGACGTCGAGGAGCCGCGCCTCCAGCACGCCCAGGATCTTCACGCGCCGATGCGTCGCGCGGTGCTCGGGCGGCAGGGTGCGCGAGCGCGCGAGCGCGGTGAAGAAGGCCGGGTAGTCGCGCAGGCTTCCGGTGACGCCGGGCTCGTCGGCAACGGCCGCGAGGTCGTCGAACAATGCGTGGAGGGCGTCGAAACTGGCGTCGAGACCGGCGTCGGTCTCGGGTTCGGCGGCACGTTCGGTCAAGGATTCGACCGCGCGGGCGTGGGATTCGGCCAATCTCACGAGGTCGAGCGGGCGATCTCGCGCGAGGTCGTCCGCATCATGCGCGAGGTCGTCGAACGACGTCGCCAGTCGATGCACGAGGTCGCGCGCGAGGTCCCAGTCCGCGTCGTCGAGGTCGCGACGCGGCAGCGGATCGCGGCGGCTGCGCGCCTCCCGCCGCAAGGCCAGGGCATCCGCGATGCCGTCGAGCCCCGGCCGGGGCGCCGGCCCGCGCAGCACCGCGATCTCCAGCGCCGCCGCCGCCCGCTCGACCGTCGCGCGGGGCCACCCCATCGTGACGCCGGGGTGCGCCAGCAGCGCGATCAGGTTCGGCGGCGCGAACGCGAGGGCGGCGGCCTCCGCGGCGAGCCGCGCCAGGAGGCCGGCCGGGCTCTCGGAGAGCGGCAGGCCGCCCGAATCCTCGACCGCGATCCCCCAGCGCGCGAGCTCGGACGCGACCCGGCGCGCCAGCGACCGGTCGGGCGTCACCAGGGCCGCCCGCTTGCCCGGGCTGGCGATCGTCTCCCTGAGCGCCACCGCGATGGCGAGCGCCTCCTCGCGCTCGTCCGCCGCCTCGACGATCGCGATCCCGTCCGCGCCCTCGGCCGCCAGCGTCTGCCGCTCGAAGGGCAGCATGGCGGACCAGGCCTCCGTGGTCTCGGCCGGGCGCATCACCTGCGACAGGAAGCGCCGCCGTGCGAGACCGTCGCCTCGCCCGAGCGGGCGCACGGCGTCCCGCGTCGCGCGAAGATGCGTCTCGACGAGGCGGCGCAGCAGGAAGTCCGGGTGCCCGTGCTGGCCTGGATCGATGCCGTCCGGCACCGCCCTGCGACCCGCCCCCCCGATGGCGCGCCAGCCCGCCTCGTCGAGCTCCCGGTCCATCCCCGGCAGCACGACCGCCCCCAACGGCGCGCGCGCGATGGCCGCCAGCAGGCGCGCGGTGGACGGGATCGAGCCCGTCGAACCCGCGGCCACCACCGGGCCGCGCGGCGGCTCCGCCATGATGCGGGCGGCCTCCGCGTCGAGCACGGCGCCCCGCCGACGCGCCGGGTCGCTCGCGCTCCGCTCGGCCAGGATGCCGGGCCAGGCCTCGTGTGCGATGCGGACGAAATCGAGCGTCAGCGCGAAGTAGCGCGAGTGCTCGACATCGACCGCCTCCGCGAGCGCGTCCCAGGGCACGCCCTCGGTCGCGAGCGAATCCATCAGGCCTTCGAGATCGGCCGCGAGGGCGACCGCGTCGGCCGGCGAGCCCGGCACCCGGAAGGGCACGCCGTCCGGCAGCCCGTGCCCGGCGCGGTTCACGCTGGCGCCCCAGGACTGGACGAGTCGCGTCAGGATGAGGCGGCGCTCCAGCGGCGGGATGGCGGGCGCCAGCGCCGGCGTCCCCGGCAGGTCCGGGTCGCCGGGCTCGGCATCGTCCGCCTCGCCCAGCGGCACGATGCGCGGCAGGAGGAGCGCGCGGCCGCCCACACGCTCGGCCAGGATCTGCGCGAGCGCCCGCCCGGCGCGCCGCGTCGGCAGGTAGATCGTGGCGTCGGCGAGCGTCGCGCCGTCCGGCCAGCCGTCCACCAGCTCGCCGGACACGAGCGCGTCCGCCAGCGTCGGCAGGAACGGCGTCCCGGTCGGGATCGAGAAGATGCGGGGTTCGCGCAGGATCGCGGCCTCAGAGTGAGTGGGCGGCGAGCCTCTCCTCCGCGTCCCGGATCGCCTCCGGGGTGCCGACATGGAGCCACTCGCCGTCGAGCCGCGCACCATAGAGGCGGCCGGCCGCGATGGCACGGTCGAACAGGAGGTTGAGCGAGAACGCGCCCTCCGGCGTGTCCGCGAAGAGGTCGCGCCCGAGGATCGCGACCCCCGCGTAGACGAGCGGGGCCGTGCCGCCGGGCGCGCGGCGCGCGAGACGGCCGTCGCCCGCCATCTCGAAATCGCCCGAGCCCTCGTAGCCGAGGCTCTCGCGGGCGGCGAGGAGC
>CAXUHE010000321.1:0-3558 GCA_964250725.1 uncultured Enterovirga sp.
GTTGTCGGCATGCGCGCCGCCATTGATGATGTTCATCATCGGCACCGGCAGCACCCGGGCCTGCGTGCCGCCAACGTAGCGGTACAACGGCAGGCCTGATGCCTCCGCGGCCGCCTTCGCGACCGCGAGGGATACGCCAAGGATCGCATTCGCCCCGAGCCGGCTCTTGTTCGGCGTCCCGTCGAGCTCGATCAGCTCGTGGTCGATCGCCACCTGGTCCTCTGCCTGCGATCCGGCGATCGCCTCCGCGATCTCCGTGTTCACCGCGTGCACGGCCTTGGTGACGCCCTTGCCGCCGTAGCGGGACTTGTCGCCGTCGCGCAGCTCGACGGCCTCGTGCGCGCCGGTCGACGCACCCGACGGGACCGCGGCCCGGCCCATCGACCCATCCTCCAGCACCACGTCGACCTCGACGGTCGGATTGCCGCGGCTGTCGAGGATCTCGCGGGCGGCGATGTCGATGATGGTGGTCATGGCGGTCGAAGCGTCCTGTCACGGGTCGCGGCTCTTTAGAGCAAAGGCCACGACCCTGGGAACCGCTTTCGACCGCGGCGGGACCTAAGACTGGTCAGCGCTGCCCTATTACGGGATCTTCGCGCGATCACGCCGTTGCGAGGAGCGTCAGCGGCGAAGCAACCCAGGGGCCGCCGCGTCGCCCTGCTGGGTTGCTTCACTGCGCTCGCAGTGACTGGATTGCGCAACGCCCATGACGGCTGCCCCGATCATGGCTGCCCTTGCCCGCCCGACGCGCCGTAGATCTGGCCCGTCGCGAAGCTGCCGTCCGAGGCGGCGAGCTGGACGTAGATCCCGCAGAGCTCGACCGGCTGGCCGGGACGGCCCAGCGCGGACATGCCGCCGAACTTCTTCAGCTTCTCCTGGCTCGCCCCGCCGCTGACCTGGAGCGGCGTCCAGACGGGACCCGGCGCGACGCCGTTCACCGTGATGCCCTTCGGCCCGAGCTGCTTCGCGAGCGACTTCACGAAGTTCATCGTGGCGGCCTTGGTCTGCGCGTAGTCGTAGAGGTCGGGCGTCGGGTCGTAGGCCTGCTCGGAGGTCGTCGCGATGATCGTCGAGCCCGGCTTCATGTGCGGCAGCGCCGCCTTGATGATCCAGAACGGCGCGTAGATGTTCGTCTTCATCGTCCAGTCGAACTGCTCGCTCGAGATGTCGAGGATCGAATCATGCGCCTGCTGGCGGCCGGCATTGCTGACCAGGATGTCGAGCCCGCCGAGTTCACGGACGGCCTCCTCGACCAGCCGCACGCAGAAGGCCTCGTCGCGCAGGTCCCCCGGGATCGCGACCGCCTTGCGGCCCGCATCCTTGATGATGGCCACGACCTCGCGCGCGTCCGGCTCCTCGTCCGGCAGGTAGGAGATCGCGACGTCCGCGCCCTCCCGCGCGTAGGCGATCGCGGCCGCCCGGCCGATCCCCGAATCGCCGCCCGTGATCAGCGCCTTGCGCCCGGCGAGGCGGCCGGAGCCCTTGTAGCTCGTCTCCCCGTGGTCGGGCCTCGGCTCCATCTTGCCGGCGAGCCCCGGCCAGGGCTGCGACTGTCCCTTGAAGGGCGGCCGCGGGTATTTCGTCGTGGGATCGATCAGCGGCTTCACGGCCGCGGGCGAGGCGGCGCCTTGCGCCATCGCGGGCGCGGCCGCGACGACCGCCAAGCCCCCGCCGACCCCACCGACGATCTGGCGGCGCGAGAGGGGGGTGTCGTTCTTGGTGTCCATGTGTCCAGTCCGAATGCTTGAAAGCTGTACACAGAACGGCCGGAGGCTCGCATCGTTTCCGGGCGTTCCCGACCGGACCCAGCGGCCTTCGACCGCGCTTCGCGCCGCGAACCTTGACCTCCGGAGGACCTGCGCTACGTCCGAGCCATGTCAGACCTTCAGCTCGGCCGCTCGACCTCCCCTCCCCGCTCGCCCGACGAGGCGGTGCTCGACCGCGTGCCGAACCCGCATCCCGACACGGATTACCTCGCGCGGTTCACCGCACCCGAGTTCACGTCGATCTGCCCGGTGACCGGGCAGCCGGACTTCGCGATCCTGGTGATCGATTACGTGCCGGACGCTTGGCTCGTCGAATCGAAGTCCCTGAAAATGTACCTGACGAGCTTCCGCAACGAGGGTGCGTTCCACGAGGATTGCACGGTCGCGATCGGCAAGCGGCTGGTAGACCTGCTCGCGCCGCGCTGGCTGCGCATCGGCGGCTACTGGTACCCGCGCGGCGGCATCCCGATCGACGTGTTCTGGCAGACCGGCTCGCCGCTCCCGTCCGTCTGGCTGCCCGACCAGGGCGTCGCGCCCTACCGGGCGCGCGGCTGACCGAAGACCGAGGCGGCCGTGAAGCCGAGCGCCGCGATGCAGAGCGCGCCGAGAACCAGCGTCGCGGGCACGCCGATGGACGTCAGACCGTATCCGAACACGACCGGGCCGATCGCCTGGCCGACGAAATACGAGAAGGCGTGGAGCGAGATCGCGGAGGCACGCGCCTCCGGGACCACCTCGCTCATCTGTACCTGGAACGAGTTGTGAAGCATGTAGAAGCCCATGCCGACCGACGCCATGGCGGCGGCCTCGATCGGCCAGGAGGGCTGCAGCGCGAAGACGAGGTAGGCGGCCGCGCCGAGCAGGCCCGCGACCGCCAGCATGCGGCCGAGCCCGAGCACCCGCAGCAGGAGGCGAACGATCAGCGTGTACGCGATCCCGCCGATCGCGAAGCCGCCGATGATGATCCCGGCCTCCCGCGCGCCGCCCTCTCCCCTCAGCTCCAGCAACGGCGCGATGTAGGGCTGGAAGCCGAAGATCACGATGCCCTCGAAGAACACGAAGGCCATGAGCGCCCGGGCGCGGGATATGCCGACGATCTGGCGGTAGCGCCGGATCGAGGCCGGGACGCTGAAGACGCCGCCCGTCCGGCTGGAGCTCCTGAACCCGAGCATGACGGAGACCGTGGCGAGCGCCGCCAGAGCCGCCGCGAGCCCGAACACCTCGCGCCAGCCGAACAGGTCCGCCAGGAGGCCCGACAGGCTGCTGCCGACGAGCTGGCCCGAGATGGTGAAGACGAGGAAGCGGCTGATCGCGACCTGCCGCTCGGCCATGCTGGTGCGGTCGCCGATCGTCGCGAGCGCCAGCGGGATCACGCCGCCCGACGCCGCGCCCGACAGGATGCGGAGCACGACGAGCACGGGCAGGCTCGTCGCGAACGCCGCCCCGATCAGGGTGACGGTCAGCACGCCAAGGCAGATCTTGGTCGTACGCTCCTTGCCGAGCGCGTCGCCCACGGGCCCGAGGATCGGCTGGATGAACGCGTAGGGCAGCGCGAAGGCGGTCGAGAGCAGCGCGATCGTGTGCGGGTCGGCGCGCAGATCGCGGGCGATAACGCCGATCATCGGATCGACGAAGCGCGTCGTGAAAGAGGAAGCGCCGCCCGCGAGTGCCAGGATCAGGATCGTGCGCTGGACCGAGTGCGTGTGGGTCTCGCCCGGATGCTCCCCGCTCACGCCCGCGCCTTCGCGAGCGCGTCGAGGACATGATCCACCGCAAGGTCGCGCCGATCAAA
>CAXUHE010000322.1:0-3521 GCA_964250725.1 uncultured Enterovirga sp.
CGTACCCGGTCCAGATGGAGCCGAACCTCGTGATCGAGTTCTACTCGCGCTGATCTCGTCGGCTCCATGCCGGGCGACGTGAGGCCGCCCATCGGGCGGCCTTTCTCGTTTGGAGAACGTGCCGTCGCCGCGATCGAGACGGATCAGGTCGATCCTTCTACTTTCCACCGCCCCCACCACCCCCGGTCGTCGGTCCGCCGAGGTTGCCGGAGGCATTCGTCGTCGACCAGGTGATCGTGCCCGGCGGGTTCGGGTCGTCGCGGCCGATCCCACGCCGTGACGGCACATCGCTTGGGCTCACGGACCTGCTGGCGGGTCGGGGCTTCGAGGCGGCGTTGGCCTCCACCGTCCCGAAGAGGAGGGCGACGGCGAGGGCCGCGAACGACACGGCGGCGCGACGCAAGCTGCATCTGCGGCTCTCAATCACCCGCGCGACCTCCCGCCCGGCCCCGGGCTTCAGGCGGCGCGTAATGGGCCTCGATGTCGCCTGCATCGAGCGTGCTGCCGGTACTTTCGCGCACGACCGCCGCGATGTCGTCATCGCTGTGGCCGGCTTCCCGCATCTGTTGGATCTCGTCGGAGATCATCGCGACGAACTGCGCGATGCCGACCTGATCGGGCGGCAGACCGAGCGACATCCTCATGGCGGTCGTCGCGGCCGCCGCCTGGTCGGCCGTGAAGGTATGGTCGTCTGACATCGGCGCAGCTCCTGGTGGGACATCGCTTCGAGGCCGCGAAACGCCGGTGGATCCGGGGTCGAGCATCGCCCCCGAGCCACGTGTGAGATCGGCACGGCGGCAGGCCGCGACAAGGGTGCGGCGTCACGGGCGCTGGACGCGGACCGAACGGAAGCGCGGCGTGTGGCACGCCTGGGAGAACCGTCGAATGGAAACCTTCATCGTCAAGCTGCGCAGCATAGAGAGCCGCAGCTGGGGCAACGAAACGGAGGTCACGGCCGTGTCGGCCAAAGAGGCCGGAGAACTTGCGGCGGGCGAGCCGCTGCGTGAGGCGGTCGGCGTCCGAGCGGATCTTCGTGCGCGGGTGTGGCCGACGCCGCACGGCTCGGCACCCGAGATCTTCTTCTACGCGACGCGTGACTGATCTTGTCCCGCGAGGCCAGTCCGCAATTCCGGCGTCCTCGATCGACCTCGCTAAGGGTCCGTAAAGAGACGCCGGCTAAGATAGTGGCTCTCCGGGGGCCGGCCTTGATCGCGAAACAGCTCGAGATGCTTCAGCGCATGCGCGCCTCGCTGGTCGGTATCGTCGACCTCGACCCGGAGAGGGTCGCGACCCGGATCGTCGAGACGGATTGGGAGATCGATCGTCTGACCTCCCTCTTCGAAGCGGACGCTCCGGCCCGTGATGCCGTGGCGTCCTCCCGGACGATCGAGATCGTGCCGATCGGCCTCAGAGCCGCTTGAGGAATCCCGCGAAGCGCATCAGGCCCTCGGGCCAGGGGCCGAAGCCGCTCTCCGGATTGAGATGGCCGGCCTCCCCCGCGTCGACCAGCGCCGCGCCCCAGGAATACGAGACGTCCTCCGCACGGTCGTAGCCGCAATACGGGTCGTTGCGGCTCGCGATGAGCAGAGACGGGAAGGGCAGGGGATCGCGCGGCAATGGCGCGAACGCCGCCAAGCAATCGGGCTCGATGCCCGTATCCTCCACGTCAGGGAGTGCGACCAGGAACCCCCCGATCACGGAACCCTGCCTGAGCCGGGGCGCCGCGTGGGCCACGGTCGCGACCCCGAGGCTGTGGGCCACGATCACGACCGGCCGCTCGGCCGCCGCGACGGCGTCCACCAGGCGGACGGTCCAGTCCGCACGGTCCGGGCTGTCCCAGTCCGCCTGCTCGACGCGGCGCGCCGTCGACAGCTTCTGTTGCCAGCGGGTCTGCCAGTGATCCGGGCCCGAGCCGCCGAGCCCCGGCACCACGAGGATCGTACAATCCGAGGTTTTCATCGCCCCGCGATAACGGCGTCGCGCGCCCGCGTCGAGAATCCTTCATCCTCGACGCCCGTAGGCCTATGGGCGTAGAGCGCGGGCTCCCTCTCCCGAGGGGGAGAGGTCGAGTCGGCAACGCCGACCGGGTGAGGGGGAAGCGCGCTGTCCGGAGAGGGCGGCACCCCCTCACCCTGCCCTCTCCCCCTCGGGGAGAGGGTTCCCCGCGCCAGACCCGAATCCCAAATGCGATGGCCCTGCCCCTACGAGGGTGGAGTCGGAGAGGTGACGGCCGTCCCGAACACGCGGGCGAAGATCGTGTCGACGTGCTTCAGGTGGTAGCCGAGGTCGAACAGCTCATCGAGCTCGTGGTCGTCGAGCTTGGCCCGGACATCGGGATCGGCCTTGAGGAGGGCCAGGAAGTCGCCCTCGCCGCGCCAGACCGGCATCGCGTTGCGCTGGACCAAGCGGTACGAGTCCTCGCGGCTGACGCCCTTCTGCGTGAGGGCGAGCAGCACGCGCTGCGAGTGGACGAGGCCGCCGAGCCGGTCGAGGTTGCGGCGCATGTTCTCCGGGTAGACGAGCAGCTTGTCGATCACGCCTGTCAGACGGGCCAGCGCGAAATCGAGCGTCACGGTCGCGTCCGGCCCGATCATCCGCTCGACGGAGGAATGGGAGATGTCGCGCTCGTGCCAGAGCGCCACGTTCTCCATCGCGGGGAGCGCGTAGGAGCGCACCATCCGGGCGAGCCCGGTCAGGTTCTCGGTCAGCACGGGGTTGCGCTTGTGGGGCATCGCGGAGGAGCCCTTCTGCCCCTCCGAGAAGAACTCCTCCGCCTCCAGCACCTCCGATCGCTGCAGGTGGCGGATCTCGATCGCGACGCGCTCGACGGAGGACGCGACGACGCCGAGCGTCGCGAAGAACATGGCGTGGCGGTCGCGCGGGACGACCTGCGTCGAGACGGGCTCCGGCTCGAGCCCCATCCTGTCCGCCACGTACGCCTCCACGCGCGGATCGATGTTCGCGAAGGTGCCGACCGCGCCGGAGATCGCGCAGGTCGCGACCTCGCGCCGCGCCGCGAGGAGGCGCTCGCGGTGGCGCGCGAACTCCGCGTAGGCGCCCGCGAGCTTCAGCCCGAAGGTGACGGGCTCGGCGTGGATGCCGTGCGAGCGGCCGATCGTCGGCGTCATCCTATGCTCGAAGGCGCGCCGCTTCAGCGCCGCCATGAGCGCGTCGACATCCGCCACCAGGATGTCGGCCGCGCGCACGAGCTGCACGTTGAAGCAGGTGTCGAGCACGTCGGACGAGGTCATGCCCTGGTGGACGAAGCGCGAGTCCGGCCCGACGAATTCGGCCAAGTGAGTGAGGAACGCGATGACGTCGTGCTTCGTGACCCGCTCGATCTCGTCGATGCGCGCGACGTCGAACACGGCCTTGCCGCCCTCGCGCCAGATCGTCTCCGCCGCCTCCCTCGGAACCACCCCGAGCTCGGCCAGCGCGCTCGTCGCGTGCGCCTCGATCTCGAACCAGATCCGGAACCGGGTCTCGGGCGACCAGATCGCGGTCATCTCGGGGCGGGAATA
>CAXUHE010000323.1:0-3472 GCA_964250725.1 uncultured Enterovirga sp.
CGCAGGTCCTGCGCGGTGATCTTCATCGCGGTCGCGGCGTCCTGCGCCCGGCTCGGGTCGCGCCACAGGATCGAGGCCGCGCCCTCCGGCGAGATCACGCTGTAGATCGCGTGCTCCAGCATCAGCACGACGTTCGCGGACGCGATCGCGATGGCGCCGCCGGACCCGCCCTCGCCGATGACGAGCGCGACGTTCGGGGAGCCGAGCGCCAGGCACGCCTCGGTCGAGCGCGCGATGGCCTCGGCCTGCCCGCGCTCCTCCGCGTCGATGCCCGGATACGCGCCCGCCGTGTCGACGAAGCTGAGCACCGGCAGGCCGAACCGGTCGGCGAGCGCCATCAGGCGGGCGGCCTTGCGGTAGCCTTCCGGCCGCGCCATGCCGAAATTGTGCTTGAGCCGGGTCTCGGTCGAGTGCCCCTTCTCCTGCCCGATGACGCAGACCGGCTCGCCCCGGAAGCGGCCGACGCCTGCGAGGATCGCCTCGTCCTCGCCGAATTTGCGGTCGCCCGCGAGCGGCACGAAGTCGGAGACGAGCTGCCGGCAATAGGACAGGAAGCGCGGCCGCTCGGGGTGGCGCGCCACCATGGTCTTCTGCCACGGCGTCAGCGACGCGTAGAGGCCGGCGAGCGCGTCCGCGGCCTTCGCCTCCAGCCGCGCGACGTCGTCCAGGATCTCGACCGCGTCGCCGGCGTCCGTCAGCGCGCGCAGTTCCTCGATCTTGGCCTCGAGTTCGGCGACCGGCTTCTCGAAATCCAGGAAGGCGCGCATGGGTGTCCGTGACGGCTAACGCTCGGGCCGCGGGATCAATGGACGGCGAGGAGCCCCACCAGCCCGGCGGCGCCGACCGCGATCCGCCACCAGGCGAAGGGCGCGAAGCCGTGGCGCGAGATGTAGTCGAGGAACACGCGCACCACCACGAGGCCCGACAGGAACGCCGCCACGAACCCGGCCGCGATCATCGCGACGTCGTCGAAGGCGAGGAGCTTGTAGCTCTTCAGGAGGTCGTACGCGAAGGCCCCGGCCATGGTGGGCATGGCGAGAAAGAACGAGAACTCGGCCGCCGAGCGCTTGTCGGCCCGCAGCAGCATCGCGCCCACGATCGTCGCGCCCGAGCGCGACACGCCGGGGATCATCGCGAGGCACTGGATGAAGCCGATCGAGAGGTACATCGGCAGCGAGAATGTGGTGGCGTCCCGGTAGCGCGGCTTCAGGTCGAGCCGGTCGATGGCGAGGAGCACGATGCCGCCGACGATCAGCGAGACGCACACGATGAGCGGATTGAACAACACGTCCTTGATGAAGTTGTGCAGCGCCGCCCCGATCGCGGCGGCCGGCAGGAAGGCGATCAGCACGCCCAGCACGAAACGCCGCGCCGCGGGCTCGCCGGGCAGTCCCCGGGCGATCGCCAGCAGGCGGCCGAAATACACCGTCACGATCGCCAGGATGGCGCCGAGCTGGACCAGCACCGCGAAGGTCTTGTTGGCCTCGCCGTCGAGCCCGAAGAAGTGCTGCACCAGGAGGAGATGGCCCGTGGAGGAGACGGGCAGGAACTCCGTCATCCCTTCCACGAGGCCGAGGAAGATGGATTGCAGGAGGCGGATCGTGTCCATGCGGCCTGGGCTGGGTCACCTCCGCGGGGCGGCGGAGGACGGATCGGGAGCGTGAGAGCTGATCGCGGGCGGCACGGTTACCCGCACGACGCGGCCCGGTCCAGTGCGGGCCGAGGCCTTCGACGATCGTTACCGGCCGTTAACCAAGCCGGACGCTTAGTCCGTGCGACCTTTCATTACGCGATTGTAATGCCCACCCTCCATCAACACGCCTTCTGCCCGCATTCGCGGTTCGTCCGCCTGTCGCTCGGCGAGATGGCGCTCGCGCCCGAGATCCGCGAGGAGCGACCCTGGGAGCGCGAGGACCGGTTCCTCGCGCTGAACCCCTCCGGCACGGTCCCGGTCTACCTCGAGGACGGTGCGGCCATTCCGGGCGCGGGCGTCATCGCGGAGTACCTCGACGAGACGCGTGGAAGCCCCGACGGGCGACGCCTCCTGCCCGCCGCCCCGGCCGAGAGGGCGGAGGTGCGCCGCCTCGTCGAGTGGTTCAACTTCAAGTTCTTCGACGAGGTCACGGCCCATCTCGTGACGGAGAAGATCTTCAAGCGCATCATGCCGGCGGCGCTGGGTGGTGGATCGCCGGATGGCGCGGCCATCCGGGCGGGACGCACGAATCTGCGTTACCATCTGCGCTATATCGGGTATCTGGCGTCGACCCGGAACTGGCTCGGCGGCGACGCGCTGAGCTACGCGGACCTCGCGGCCGCGGCTCATCTCTCCTGCGTGGATTATCTCGGCGACGTGCCATGGGACGAGGACGAGGCGGCGAGGGACTGGTACGCGCGGGTGAAGTCGCGCCCGGCCTTCCGGGCCATCCTGGCGGACCGGATCCCCGGCATGACGCCGCCCGCGCACTACGCCGACCCGGATTTCTGACCCCCGACGCGCTGAAGCGCGACGTCGTCGACCGGGCGCGCGCGCTCGGCTTCGACGCGGTCGGGGTCACGACGCCGGACGCGATCCCGGAAGCCGCCGCCCGGCTGCGGCACTGGCTCGGCGAGGGCCGGCACGCCACGATGGACTGGATGGGCGCCGACCCGGAGCGGCGCGAGACGCCGGGCGGGCTCTGGCCCGAGGTCCGCTCGATCGTGATGCTGGGCCTCAGCTACGCGCCGGCGCAGGACCCTCTGGACAAGCTCGCGCTCCACGATCGCGGCGCGGTCGCCGCCTACGCGACGCGGCGCGACTACCACGATGTGGTGAAGGGCCGGCTGAAGGAGCTCGGCGGTGTCCTGGCGGCGCGCTCGGGCGGCGCCGTCAAGGTCTTCGTCGACACCGCGCCCGTGATGGAGAAGGCGCTGGCGGCGGCCTCCGGCCTCGGCTGGACGGGCAAGCACTCGGTCGTCGTGTCGCGCGAGCATGGCGGCTGGCTGCTCCTCGGCGCGATCTTCTCCACGGTCGAGCTGTCGCCCGACGCCGCCGAGCCCGACCGGTGCGGCACCTGCACGCGCTGCCTCGACATCTGCCCGACGGCCGCCTTCCCGGCGCCCTACCAGCTCGATGCCCGGCGCTGCATCGCGTACCTCACGATCGAGCACCGTGGACAGATCCCGCGCGAGTTCCGCCGCGCGATCGGCAACCGCGTCTTCGGCTGCGACGATTGCCTCGCGGTGTGCCCCTGGAACAAGTTCGCCGCGACCGCGCGCGACGTGAAGCTCGCAGCACGGGACGAACTCGCGGCACCTCGCCTGACCGAGCTCGCGCGGCTCGACGACGCGGCGTTCCGGGCGATGTTCGCCGGCACTCCGGTCAAGCGCACGGGGCGCGAGCGCGTGGTGCGCAACGTGCTGGTCGCCATCGGCAATTCGGGCGACGCGTCGCTCGCCGGCGAGGCCGTGCGGCTCCTCGACGATCCCTCCGCGC
>CAXUHE010000324.1:0-3392 GCA_964250725.1 uncultured Enterovirga sp.
CGCACCCAGGAACGCCACCAACTCGTCGAGCACGCGGGGCGTGTTGAGCGCGTAATGGATGCGGAAGCCCGCGAAGCCGAGATTGACCGGCAGCGGCCGCTCGATCTTGGTGCGCCCGTAATCGAAGAGCTGCGGCTGGTAGGGGATCGGGGTCGGCACGCCATCGCGGATCACGTTCACCGTCACGGGGCGCTGGTACAGGAACCCGGGATGGAAGAGCTGCAACCGGAACGGGCCGCCCGCGCTTCCGAGCAGCGCGCGCTCCGGCCGGAAGCGGATGTCGCGATAGGCGTCGAAATCGAGGCTCGCGAAGGGCTCGGGGAGGGGAGGCTGGCCCGCGTCGAAGGCTGCGCCCGCGAGCCCCCGCGCGCGCCGCACGACGTCCTCGAACCGGAACGGGATCAGAGCCGGCGCGGCGCTCTGCTGGGCCGGGGAGGGGGTGGCGGCAAGCGCCGCGAGGGCCGCGAGCGCCGTTCGGCGGGTGAGGTCGGACATGGGTCTCCGCGTCGGGCTTGGTCGGGGTTCAAGACGAGGTTCAGGCGATAAAGGCAACCGCCTGACCCGTGGCTGAACGCGGAGGCCGATAATTCCCCTTGCGCGAAAGGGAGACTCACCCTATTTGATGACTTGCCCAATTTCGCACGTGCCTGTGGCAGCGTGTCGGTTGGTGGGCATCCGGACAAGAGGCCGGACAGCCGCCAGGGACTTTAGGATCGATGCCGGACGGGCGGGAGCCCCAAGGCGGCGATTCAGGTGGTAACACCGAGTTCCGACAACAACCGGCAGCCGGAGGGAAAACCGGCGAACCCCGATCTCCACGGGGGACGCAGCTTGAAGCAACGACGGACGGGCTTTTTTGGTCTCGTCGGCCCTCCAAAGGCCGACACCGAAGAGGCTTGTTTCTCTTTGCCAGGCGTGCGGACGGGGTCTCCCCATCCAAACGAAGGCAGCATCGTCGGGTCGAAGATCCGCGCCGATTCCGTGTTTCCACCGCACGGGCGGCGCAGGCATCCGAACCCCGAAGACGCCGGGCGGGCAACCGCCTGATCTCAACCAGAGGCCGGATCGCGAATCCGCCTCGTTGAACCTTTGTGGGAGAGCGCCATGACCGCGCGCATTCGTGATTTCCTGCGTGACCGACGACGTGCCGGCATCGAGGACGGCCCCGTGCTGGTGGTGGATCTGGACGTAGTCCGCGAGAACTATGCCAAGTTCGCGCGCGCCCTGCCGGACACCCGCGTCTTCTACGCGGTCAAGGCAAATCCCGAGCCGAAGCTCCTGGCGCTGCTCGCGAAACTGGGCTCGTGCTTCGACACGGCGTCCGTCGCGGAGATCGGCATGGCGCTGACGGCGGGCGCGACCGCGGACCGCATCTCCTACGGCAACACGATCAAGAAGGAGCGCGACATCGTGCGCGCCCTCGAGCTCGGCGTGCGACTCTTCGCGGTCGATTGCGAGGCGGAGGTCGAGAAGATCGGTCGCGCCAAGGCGGCGGCGGGCGTCGAGGACGTGCGCGTGTTCTGCCGCATCCTGTGCGACGGGGCGGGCGCCGAGTGGCCGCTCTCGCGCAAGTTCGGCTGCGTGCCCGACATGGCGGTCGGCGTCCTCGAGCACGCGCATCGCGTCGGGCTCGAGGCCTACGGCGTGTCCTTCCATGTCGGCTCGCAGCAGCCGAACACGGGGGCGTGGGACGGCGCGCTGGGCTCCGCCTCGTGGATCTTCCGCGAGTTGGCCGAGCGCGGCATCCATCTCTCGATGGTCAATCTCGGCGGCGGGTTCCCGACGAAGTACCTGAAGGACGTGCCGGCGGTGGACGCCTACGGCGACTCGATCTTCCAGGCGCTCTCGAAGCATTTCGGCAACCGGCTGCCCGAGACGATCATCGAGCCCGGCCGCGGCATGGTGGGGAATGCGGGTGTCATCGAATCCGAGGTCGTGCTCGTCTCCCGCAAGAGCCGCGCCGAGGACGAGGTGCGCTGGGTCTATCTCGACATCGGCAAGTTCGGCGGCCTCGCCGAGACGATGGACGAGTCGATCCGCTACGACATCCGCACCGAGCACGACGAGGACCGCCGCGTCCCCTGCGTGCTGGCGGGGCCGACCTGCGATTCGGCGGACGTGCTGTACGAGAAGGCGCCCTACTGGCTGCCCGTGAGCCTGGAGATCGGCGACCGCGTGCTGATCGAGGGGACCGGCGCCTACACGGCGACCTACTCGGCCGTCGCGTTCAACGGCCTGCCGCCGCTGCGCACGCACGTGATTTGACAAAGCCCGCGCGGGAGTTCCGCGCGGGTGCACCTCACCGGGTCATGGCCGGGCTTGTCCCGGCCACCCCGATGCGAAAGCTTCGCGGGCCGGGGTCATGGCCGGGACAAGCCCGGCCACGACCCCGGTGAGGTGCGAGGAGGTCGCTGCTGATCGACGCGATCATCCTTGTCCACTTGATGGTGGCCTACTTCTCAGCGCCATATAGCTCGAGACAGGCGGAGTTCAGGTCGGCGGCCCATGCGTCGATGTCCGCCGCGCGTCGCCGGAACAGCATCTCTGTCGAGCGCGTCGACCGATTGCCGAACCGCAGCCAGATAACTCGCGGAGGCGGCCCATAAAGCGCCGACATCTCGGCGAAATCGGCATCCAGACTCACGATCACGAAGCCTTCCCGGGCGGCGTAGTTCCAGATCTGAAAATCGCTGGCTGTCTCTAGACCAAGTAGGCGAGCCTGGGACGAATGGGGAAAGCAATCGCCGAGAGCAGCTGCCAGCTTGAAACTGAGGTTCTGATCAAACAGCAGTTTCATTCAGCTGCGATAGCGACCCGTCGTTCGCGGTGCGAGGCGTAGGCCAGGCACGCCCGGATCTGCTCCTCCGTCACCTCCGGGAAATCCTCCAGGATTTCTGGGATGGCTAGACCCGAGGCGAGCCAGCCCAGGACGTCGGCGACCGCGATGCGAGAGCCTTTCAGGCACGGTCGGCCGCCGCGATGGCCGGGCTCGATGGAGATGAAGTCGAGATAGGAGCTCATTCAAACCTCCTTCCGCAGGCTGCCCACGAACCGGCGGGCAACGGTGCGGACAGCCTCGTCGTCGCGCGTCCCGTCCGAGGCGTGATCCCAGAGATGGTCGAGGCTGCCCTCGAGCCGGTCGAGCAGCTCGGGATGGCGCTCCGCCATGAACCGGATCGTGCCGAACAGGAGATGCTCGATCGCCATCTCGCGGTGACGGGCCTCCACGATCCGCGCGGCATCCGGAGGGGTGATGTGGTCGCTCATGGGGGCTGAACGATCATGGCGCACCTCGGTTCGACCCGTTCGCGACGGCGCTCTCCCGGATCCCCGCAAGCGTGACGATCCGGCCGTCCGAGAGCGCGAGCGCGTCGGTTCCGGCGGACAGCATC
>CAXUHE010000325.1:0-3374 GCA_964250725.1 uncultured Enterovirga sp.
TGGCCGATCTGGTCGACCTGGGCGAGGAGCGTCGTGACGTTGAACGTCGCCATCCGGATCCTCAGATCTTCCGCATCGGGCCGCAGCCGTCCTGCAGGGCGAGGGGCTCCGACGACCGCGTCGGTTTCAGCGCGGAGTACGCCACCGGCACGCCGCCCTCGTCCGCCGAGCACGGCGCCTTCAGTGGACGATACCCGCAACCGGAGAGCATCAGGGCGGCGACCAGAACGGTGATCAGGCGAGGACCGGGGCTCACGGCTTCGGCTCCGTCGGCGGTGTGAAGGTCATGGCGCGCGACAGGTCGGGCGGTCCCGCCCCACCCTCCGCCTGTCCGACGGGACGAGGCCGGTTCGCGCGATCGATCACGGCCACGACGGCCACGAGAACGACGAGAGCTGCCGTGAACAGGAGGAATGGGATCGGCAGGTTCCGCTTGGTTCTCACCGTGCTCGCCTCAGTCCGTGAACTTCATGGCGCGGGCGACGGCGGACTCGGCCGCGATGCGGTCGAGGTTCGCCTGGTTCGCGGCCGCGGCGGCGTTGTTCACGACGCCGTTCAGCTCGTTGATGGTCTGCCCGGTCTGGACCTGGATCTGCGTGTTCTGGTCGATGCTGCCCTTGAGGTCGGGCGCCGACCCGATCTGCCGGCTTCCTGTCGTGAAGGCAGTCGAGCGCGTCTGGACCGCGCCCTGGGTCGAGGTGATCAGGCCCGAGAGCGTCGCCGCGACGTTGACGGAGTTGCGGTAGGCGGTGTCGGCCGGGTGGCTCTGCCCGGACGCCAAGCCCGTGATGGTCTGGACGAGCTGCAGCCCGTTGATCAGCGAGGAGACGAAATTCTGCGATCCCGCCCCCATGCCGGCGAAGGAGAGCGCGCCGCCCGAGATGACCTGGCCGAGGGAGGGAGCCTGCGCCATGGAGAAGCCGCCCCCGAGCGCCATCTGGGCGAGGCTGCCCTGGGCGAGCGAGCTCCGATCTCCGGTCACCGCCTGCAGGGTCTTCTGCGTGAACTGCATGATCTGACGGTCGGCCGCCAGGATCTGCTGCGTCGAGGTCGCGATCTCCTGCGCCTTCGTCAGGTTCGCGCTGTCGATCACCGGCACCTGCGCGTGCACGCCCCCGGGAAGGAGCGCGGCCCCAACGGCGATGAGGACGAGCGCTCCTCGGCTGAGCGGCATGGATCTCTCCTACGGTGTGGTGGATGGGATTGTGGCGAGCGCCGCCACGACATCGGCGAGCGACAGGAGCGTGTCCGGGCTGGTGCCCGCTCCGGCAGGGAGCAGGGATATCGACGTGCCGCCATTGGCGTCGACGAATCGGGTCGGGGTGCAGGCCGGCGCCGCCGCGACGGAGCACATGCCGGCGAGCGGCCTGCACGGGTCTGTCCCGGTGCCGGATCCGATCGCCCCGACCGGGCAGACGGGTCCGGCGATCGAAACGACGACGGGCGGGGAGCCAGACGCCATCCCGGTCGCGGCCCGGCTCGCGTCGCCCGTGCGGGCGAGGTTCAGCGCGTTCAGCGCCGTGACCCAGAGGTTGGCCGAGCCGATCGTGCCGTTCCAGGCGAGGTTGTTCTGGGTACGCGCGCCCGAGTTCATGTCGAGCGCGCCCATGACGGTCGGGGCCGTGCCGACCTGCTGGCCCGTCGCCCGGAACGCCGATCCTGCCGCGCCCAGAGTCGAGCGGCTCGCGTCGAGGCCCGCCACGACGTCGCCCGCCGACCCGAACAGCGTCTGGGACCCAAGCACGCCGCCCTGCGCGCCCGGCGCCGGGACGGCGGGCATGTCCGGCGCGTAGGGCTGGATCGTGCGGCGTCCCGCGCCCGGTTGCGGCTGCACGGTCGGATCCGTGACGCCGGCCTTCTTCCCCGTCGTCACCGCGCAGTTCACGCCCTGGTTCGCATTCTGCCGTCCCGTCGTGATCGGCACGAGCTTGATCGTCGTCGAGGAGGTCTGCGCGCGCTCGGTCAGGAGAACCGCGTCAGCGGTCGGGATGTCGGCCCGAGCCGCGCCCGTCCAGGCGGACACGACGAGGAGGGCCGGGATGACAAGAGCTCTCACGCGGACGACCTCCCCATGAAGATCGGCAGCCACACGGATGGATCGTCGCCGACGCGTGCGCGGAGCGCCTCGAGCTCGGCCACCGTCTCGGTGCGGCCGGACAGGACCTTGATGAGGTCCGGCATGCCGGACAGGTTCAGGCGCGCGATGACGCTGTCGCGCCCGTGCTTGATGAGGAAGGAACGGCTCTCGGGCGCGGTCTGGCGGATCCACGCGACCTCGCGGCTCGAGAGCCGGAACGCGCGCGCGTAGCTCTCGTCGTCGGCCTTCGGGTTCGGGAAGAACACGTTGGTGGCGGTCTGCTCGATCAGGGTCGAGGCCGAGCTCGAGCGCACGATGTCGGCGGCCGATTGCGTGCCGAAGCCGATGATGCCGTTCTGCTTCCTGATCGTCTTCAGCTTGTCCTTGATGAAGAACGCGAAGACCGGGTCGTCGAGGAGCCGCCAGCCCTCGTCGAGGAAGATCATCACGGGATCGCCCGTCAGCAGCTCCTCCGTGCGGTGGAAGATGTACATCAGCGCCGCGGTCCGGATGACCGGGTCGTCCAGCACCCGCGTCATGTCGAAGCCGAAGATGCTCGACACCGAGAACCGGTCGGTCGGATTGTTGAAGAGCCAGCCGCGCTGGTCGGGGCGCATCCAGCTCTCGAGCCGCCCTAGCAGGTCCCCCTCCCCGGCCCGGATGCGGCCGCGCAGCAGGGTCGAGAAGGCCTGGAGCGTGCGCCCGTCCGGCCCGGCCGTGAGCGCCGACCGGATGGCGTTGCGGATCACCTGCTCCTCGGAGGCCGAGAGCTCGCCCCCATTCGCGGGCCGGAGCATGAAGCCGATGAGCTGGAACAGGAACTCGCGGTTCGGGGCGGTGTCGGGCAGCGAGAGCGGGTTGAAGCCGGTCGGCTCGCCCGGCACCAGCACCTCGTACTGCCCGCCCATCGCCCGGATGAAGATCTCGGCGCCCCGGTCCTTGTCGACGAAGAGCAGCTTCGGGCGCGGCTCGACGCGCTGCGACTGCGCCGAGATGAAGGACAGGAACACGGTCTTGCCCGAGCCCGAGGGCCCGACGATCGTAAAGTTGCCGAGGTCGCGAACGTGGTGGTTGTAGTAGTAGGCCGTCTGCGAGGTCGTCTCGAAGACCGAGATCGCCGGCCCCCAATGGTTCCCAGCCGGGCGCCCGCTCGGGTAGTTGTGGAGCGAGGTGAACCCGGCGAAGTTCTTCGACGAGATCACGGCTTTCCGCGCGATGTAGGGGAAGTTGCCAGGGAGCTGCGCCCAGAAGGCCGGCTCGCAGTTCAGGTCCTCGCGGGTCCAGATCACGGAGCGGT
>CAXUHE010000326.1:0-3355 GCA_964250725.1 uncultured Enterovirga sp.
AGGAGACGATGGTGGGCCTGCACCGATCCGAGCTGCCGCACGCGGTCGCCGACCTTATCGCGGCCGGGACCGTCATCCCGGCCCACCCGCTGGCGCTCGACGGTGCGCGCCGGCTGGACAAGCGCCGGCAGCGGGCGCTCACGCGCTACTACCTCGATGCCGGGTCCGGCGGCCTCGCGGTCGGCGTGCACACGACGCAGTTCGCGATCCGGGACGTCGGCCTCTACGAGCCCGTCCTGCGGCTCGCGGCCGAGACGGCGTCCGCCTGGACGGACCGGCCGGTGGCGCTGGTCGCGGGCCTGGCGGGCCGCACGGAGCAGGCCGTCGCCGAGGCGCGGCTCGCCGTCTCGCTCGGCTACCATGCGGGCCTCTTGAGCCTCGCGGCCATGAAGGAGGCCGGCGAGGACGCGATCGTGGCCCATTGCGAGGCCGTCGCCCGCGAGATCCCGCTCGTCGGCTTCTATCTCCAGCCGGCGGTCGGCGGCGTTCCGCTCTCGGCGGCCTTCTGGCGGCGCTTCGCGGCGATCGACAACGTGGTGGCGATCAAGGTCGCGCCCTTCAATCGCTATCGCACGCTGGACGTGCTGCGCGGGATCGTGGCGGCCGGGGCCGAGGATCGGATCGCCCTCTATACCGGCAACGACGACCACATCGTGCTCGACCTCACGCTCCCCTTCGACATCCGCCACGAGGGCCGCACGATCCGCACCGGCTTCCGTGGCGGCCTCTTGGGCCATTGGTCCGTCTGGACGCGGGGCGCGGTCGCGCTCTTCGAGCGCTGCCGGGCCGCCCGCGCGGCCGGGGGACCGGACGCGGACCTCCTGGCGCTCGATGCGCGCGTGACGGATTGCAACGCGGCCTTCTTCGACGTCGCGAACGCCTTCCACGGCTGCATCGCGGGCTGCCACGAGGTGCTGCGCCGCCAGGGACTGCTGGAGGGCATCTGGTGCCTCGATCCTCGAGAAGGCCTGAGCCCAGGCCAGCGCGAGGAGCTCGACCGCGTGCTGGCCGAGCACGCGGACCTCTCCGACGACGCGTTCGTGGCCGAGAACCTCGGTCGCTGGCTCGCGTGAGCACCGAGCCGTTCATCACGCTCGCGAACGTCCGCAAGACGTACCGGACGGGCGGGCGCGAGCATCTCGCGGTCTCGGACGTGTCGATGACGGTCGCGGCGGGCGAGATGGTGTCGCTCGTCGGCCCGTCCGGCTGCGGCAAGACCACGGTGCTCAAGATGCTGGCCGGCCTGCACGCGCCCGATTCCGGGACGGTCAGGATCGGCAACGCGGCGGTCCCCTTCGACGCGGGCCGGGACGTCGGCATGGTGTTCCAGCAGGCGCTGCTGCTCAAGTGGCGCACGATCCTCGCGAACGTGCTCCTCCCGGCCGAGATCATCGGCCTGCCCATGAAGGCGTCCCGCGAGCGGGCGCGCGACCTCCTGCGGATGGTCGGGCTCGCCGGTCACGCCGACCGCCACCCGCAGGAGCTCTCGGGCGGCATGCAGCAGCGCGCCGCCATCGCGCGTGCGCTCGTGCACGACCCGAAGCTCGTCCTGATGGACGAGCCGTTCGGGGCGCTGGACGCCCTCACGCGCGACCAGATGAACCTCGAGATGCTCCGCATCTGGCGCGAGAGCGGCAAGACGATCCTGTTCGTCACCCACTCGATCCAGGAGGCCGTGTTCCTCGGCTCGCATTGCGCTGTGCTGACGGCCGGGCCCGCCCGCATGGCGGAGTATTTCGCGATCGACCTGCCGTTTCCGCGCACCATCGCGCTGAAGACGAGTCCCGAGTTCGGCGCTTATGCGCGCCGGATCTATGGCCTCCTCGGGTTCGACGAGGGCTGTTGAAGCACGCGGAGGAACGGGTCACTGGTTCCGCGGCCTTGTGGCCTGCCGTACCGGGCGCGGGTCAGGCGGCCATCCATCCCCCGTCGACGAGCAGGTTCTCGCCCGTGATGAAGCTCGCGTCGTCGGAGGCGAGGAACAAAGCCGCGGAGGCCACATCCTCGGGTCGCCCGAGTCGCGGCCAGGGCGTGCGGCGTTGGGAATACTCGATCCAGCGCGGCTCCGCCGAGCGACCGCCCTTGCCGGTCACGATCTTGCCGGGCGCGACCGCGTTGCAGACGATCCCGTCCGCCGCGTAATCGGCCGCGATCTGGCGTGTCAGGTAGACGATCCCGGCCTTGGAGACCCCGTAGGCGACGTCCTCCGGCGCCGCGATCATGCCGTGCTGCGACGAGATGTTGACGAGGCGGCCCCGCACCTCGCCGCGCGGCTCCTGCGCGCGCATCGCCCGCACGGCGGCCCGCGCCATCAGGAAGGCGCCGGTGAGGTTCACGCCGATCACCCGCTGCCACTCGTCGAGAGTGCATTCGGTCAGCGGCTTGCCGGAGCCGGTCGCGGCGTTGTTCACGAGGATGTCGAGCCGGCCGTGCCGCGCGAGAGCGGCCGCGACGGCCGCCTCCGCGTCCGCCTCCCGGGAGACGTCGGTCGGGATGAAATCGGCCGCGATGCCGTCCGCCGCGAGCAGGGCGGCCGTCGGCTCGCCGCCCTCGCGCACGTCCTGCGTGACGTCGGCGAGGATCAGACGTGCGCCTTCGCGGCCGAAGCGGTGCGCGATGGCGCGACCGATCCCGGACGAGGCGCCCGTCACGAGGGCGACGCGGTCCGCGAGACGCATCACGGACCCTCCAACCCGTCGAGCCAGTCGACGTGGTCGGCACAGGCGGCCGCGAGATCGTAGCGGTGGCGGAACGAGGTCTCGGCGAGAAGCCGCGCGTTTGAGATGGCCGGCCGGTCGGCGGCCATCCCGTAGCGGACCGTCGCGGTCTCGGGGGTGGCGACACGCCAGTCGAAGCCCGGGATGCGATCCGCCAGGAGCCCGCACCATTGCGCGACGTCGCTCACCGCAGGCCCGCCCACGTTGAGGACGGGGCTCCGAGCGCCGTCGATGAGGATCGTGGCGATGGCCGCGCCGGCGTCGCGGGAATAGAGCCAGTCCGAGCTCATCGGACGCGGGAGCCGGACCGGCCGGCCGGCGCGGGCCGCGTCGATCGCCTGGCCTTGCGGGCTCATCAGGTCGCGCGCGCCGCTCCGGTGTTCCCAGGGTCCGAAGACGGCGCCGAGCCGGATGGCCGTGAGGTCGAGGGCGTAGAGCGCCGCGAGGCGGAGGGCGGCCCGCTCGGCCGCGAGCTTCGTGATCCCGTAGAGCGCGACCGGGTCGGGCGCCGACGCGGCCTCGTCGTAGAGGCCGTCCGGCCCGGGCGACGCGAGCCCGTAGACCGCGACCGAGCTCAGGACGACGACCCGCGGCCGCGCATCCGCGTGTCCCAGGGCCTTCATGAGGGTCAGCGTGCC
>CAXUHE010000327.1:0-839 GCA_964250725.1 uncultured Enterovirga sp.
ACGCTCATCATCGAGCGATAGCCGCTGTCGATCCGCTCGACCTCGCGCGCCACGAGCCCGTAGGACACGTAGGACGCGCCCGCGCAGCCATATTCCTCCGGCAGTGTGACGCCGAGGAGCCCGAGCTCGCCCATCGCGTTGAAGATCGACCGGTCCGTCGTCTCGTTCGCGTAGGCGTCGACGATGCCCGGCAGCAGACGCTCGCGCGCGAAATCACGCGCCGTGTCGCGGATCGCGCGCTCGTCCTCGGTGAGCTGCTCGTCCAGGAGGAAGGGGTCCTCCCACTCGAAGCGGGCGCTCGGCGCCACCGCCATCGCGGGCTCGTAGTTCTGGATCGCCTGGCTCATGTCTCGCTCCCGATCATGTCTCGCTCCCGAGTCTCATGGCGCCCGCGTGCTGCGCGGCGGTTGCCCGTGTCTTTACACGTTGAAAAAAACTGTAACAGCCCATTGCAAAGGCGAAACCTTTTGATTTTGGCCGCCCGCTGTGGTATCGAAACAACTCCGGCCACGATGGCTCGGGGTCCCTGGCGCGAACCAGGTTCTACCACGGAATTCGACGGGTTGGACCCGCGGCGTCGCTGCCGTGGGATGTCCTGGGCTCGCCGGACGGACGCGGCTTCATGCCGCGATCGACCGTCCGACCGAGGGCCGGCCTGAGCGACCTTTGACGGGACCGGCACCCTCTCGGGCGCGCGGGAATCAGGAAGGCACCTTCGCATGACGATCCAGAAGAAGACAGCCGCCAAGCAGGGCTTCAAGACGGGCGAGTCCGTCGTCTACCCGGCTCACGGCGTCGGTCGCATCACGGCGATCTCGTCGAAGGGGTTCATGCTCATC
>CAXUHE010000327.1:849-3321 GCA_964250725.1 uncultured Enterovirga sp.
TCCTGCGACAGGGTTACAAGGTGGGTGAGGCCGTCGTGTATCCCGCCCATGGCGTGGGACGCATCACGGCGATCGAGGAGCAGGAGATCGCCGGCTTCAAGCTCGAGCTGTTCGTCGTCGGCTTCGAGAAGGACAAGATGGTGCTCCGCGTGCCGACCGCCAAGGCCGCGAGCGTCGGCCTGCGCAAGCTCGCCGAGCCGGCCGAGATGCAGAAGGCGCTCGACGTGCTGACGGGCCGCGCCCGGATCAAGCGCACCATGTGGTCGCGCCGCGCCCAGGAATACGAGGCGAAGATCAATTCGGGCGACCTGATCGCGGTCTCCGAGGTGGTGCGCGACCTGCACCGGGCGGAATCGCAGCCGGAGCAGTCCTACAGCGAGCGCCAGCTCTACGAGGCGGCGCTCGACCGCGTCATGCGCGAGCTCTCGCACGTCAACAGGATCACCGACACCGAGGCGCTGAAGCTGATCGAGGCGAGCCTCGCCAAGTCGCCGAAGCGCGCCAAGCCCGGCGATGCTGATGCCGCCGAGATCGAGGCGGATGCCGAGGTGCAGGACGAAGCCGCCTGATCCTCACGCATCGCTCACGTGACACGAGCCCGGCCGGAAGGCCGGGCTTTCCCCATCGGATATCGGCGGCGACGCGATCAGGAGCCTTGGGCGATGCGATCCCGAATGGGTCGTCCTCGACGACCAGGGCTGCTCTTCGTGTCTGGATTCGTGTCCCAGCGCGAGATTGTTGGTGGACCCTGGGCTGAGCTCCTGAACGCGAGAAGCCGTGACCATCGCGTCGGGCGGGTATGTACACCCAGGATCGCGGCTCATACGTGAAAGTCGCCGGGTGACGTCGTATATCGTCTGCATGATCGCCTCGATGTGCCGGACATGATCGACCCGGCGCTTCATGTGGCCGTCGATCGTCTGCGTGACGTCGCGCCGGTCGAGCGTATCGTCCTGTTCGGTAGCCGCGCACGAGGCGACCACGACGAGGACAGCGACTGGGACCTGTGCGTTCTGTTGCGGGACGACATACCGGCAGGCATCTATACTCCCGAATCGATGTGGCAGGCGGTGCGTGATCTCGGCCTCGTCATCCAAGTGGTTCCGATGCGCAGGAGCGTCTTCGAGGATAGGTGTCGCGACCTGAACACGCTGGCGCATGACGTGGCGGAGGACGGCATCGTCCTCTTCGACAGGCTCTCGGGCCCGTAGCCGTGAGTAGCGCGGCGAACCCGACCGGCTGGATCGAGAAGGCGCGGCAGGACGCGCGTTCGGCGCGTCGTCTGCTGATCGATCCACCCGAGTTGGAGAATGCCGCCTACCACTTGCACCAAGCGATCGAGAAGGCGTCGAAGGCCATCCTGATCGCCGAAGGTGTCAAGTTTCCCCGTGGCGGAGGCGCCGGACACGACCTGGACAAACTGGCAAAGCTCATTCCGGCGAGCAATGCGCTCAGCACTCAGGCGCAGCAATTATCGCATCTCACGCCCTGGGCGACCGCATTCCGTTATCCGGCGGACGACCCTTTCACTGCGCAGCCTCTGCCGGCGAAGCGGGACATCGAACGCAAGCTCGACGATGTCGATGCATTCGTCGACGCGGTGGCACTGCAGATTGCACCACCAGCTCCGACGGTTCCCTGACCGGCTGACACAGCGATCAGGTCCGAGGTCCTCGTTGTTCGACGGGCCGACGAACGTCGCCGTTCGTAGTCAACCTGCGGCCCCTACGAGCACCCCGTCGTCGAGCCGCACGTGTCGCACTTCAGGCACGTGCCATTGCGCACGAGCGTGAAGTTGCCGCACTCGCCGCAACTGTCGCCGACATAGCCCTTCATCAGCGCTTCCGTTCGGCGGTCGGCCGTGGTCGCCTGGGCGGCGGAAACGCGGGACATGACGGGTGCGGTGTCCAGCGCCAGGAAGCCGAGCTGCCCGGTCGCGAGGTCGACCAGCGTCTCGGGCTCGGCCTTCAGCGCGGTCGCGCCAAGAACGCCCCCATGCGTCGCGTAGCCGCCGGACGCGGGCCCGCGTCCCCCGTCCAGCACCTGGAAGGCGCGGCCGCGCACGAAGCCGGACGAGACCGGCGCCGCGATGACGGCCGGCGCGCGCGCCGGGGCGTCGGCATCGGCCGGTTCAGGCCGTCCCTCGGTCTCGCCCGAGCCCAGCACGTCGTGACCGATCTCGGAGGGGTCGACATGGCCGAGATCGGTGCGCCCGAGATACGAGATCGCGAGCTCGCGGAACACGTAGTCGAGGATCGAGGTCGCGTTCCTGATGCGCTCGTTCCCGGCCACGAACCCGGCCGGCTCGAAGCGCGTGAAGGTGAAGGCCTCCACGTATTCCTCGAGCGGCACGCCGTATTGCAGGCCGAGCGAGATCGCGATCGCGAAGTTGTTCATCATCGCCCGGAAGGCCGCGCCCTCCTTGTGCATGTCGATGAAGATCTCGCCGAGGCGCCCGTCCCGGTACTCGCC
>CAXUHE010000328.1:0-3291 GCA_964250725.1 uncultured Enterovirga sp.
CGTCGGCGCCTGGATCGATCGGGAAGAACAGCCCCGTGTCGCGCAGGTGCTCGTTCAGCTCCTTGCGGGTGACCCCGGGCTGGAGCACGCAGTCGAGGTCCTCGGGATGCACTGCCAGGACGCGCTTCATCCGGCTCGTATCGACCGAGACGCCGCCGAGCGGCGCGTTGAGGTGGCCTTCGAGCGAGGTGCCCGTGCCGAACGGGATGATCGGCACGCGCTCGGCCGCGCACATCCTGACGATCTCCGCCACCTCCTCCGTGGTCTCGGGGAAGACCACGATGTCGGGCGGCTGGTTCACGATCCAGGTCGTCGTGTGGCCGTGCTGCTCGCGCATCGCGAGGCCGGTCTGCACATGCTCGCCGAAGCGGGCCTTCAGGGCGGCGGCGATCCGCTCGATCGTGGCGGGCGCGGGACGCCCGGCGGGCGGGCGCGTCGAGGGAGGGGGCACGGCTATGGTCATGGCGTAGGTCCTGGGCCGAAACCCGTCGGGGCGGCGGATGCTCCCCCGGTGTCGTCACACATGCTAGCAGACGTGGCGGGTCCGCAACACCCGCGCGTCGTAGCGTCCGCCGCACGTTACGCGGCTCGGATGCGGCGCAGGCCGGGCCGGCGCGTGTAGCTGCCCGTGTGGTCGGGGGGGTACAACTTGAGCGACACGGGCGTGCCGATCCTCGTCTTCGCGCCGTTCGTGGCCTCGACCGCGCAGGTCGAGCCCGCCTGGATCGATTACAACGGCCACATGAACATGGCCTTCTACCACGTGCTGTTCGACCGGGCGGTGGAGGAGGCCTTCACGGTCGTGGGGCTCGGCCAGGACTACGTCGAGGCGCGGGGCGCCTCCTACTTCACGGCCGAGCTGCACACGCGCTACCTGCGTGAGCTCAAAGTGCACGCGGCCGTGCGCACGACGGTGCAACTCGTCGATGCCGACGACCGGCGCATCCACGCCTATTTCGAGATCCACCATCTCCAGGAGGGCTGGACGGCCGCGACCTGCGAGATGCTGTTCGTCCACGTGGATCTCGCGACCCGCAAGGCCGCGCCGTTTCCGGACGACATCCGGGCCAATCTCGACATCATGCGCGCCTCGCACGGGGCCATGCCGCGACCGCCCGGGATCGGGCGCACGATCGGCATCCGGCGCAAGACGGATCAGGCCGTCCCGCCGGGGACGCGGCATTAGCGCCGGACGGGCGCGGGTCCGACGACGCCCGGGCCGGTGACGACGGGCGGGGGCGGGGCGCCCATGCCGGGCGTCGTGCGCAACGAGTTGATCTCGAACTGGTTCTGCTGGACGATTCCGCGGTTCTGGCCCTGGTTCGCCAGGTTCTCGTTGATCCCGGTCGCCTGGCCCTGCGAGCGGCTGGTCTCGGGCAGGGTCTGGATCTGGGCCGAGGCCGGCCCGGCGAGCGTGGCCGCGGACAGAGCCGCGAAGATGCTTGCCGCCACGATGGTCTTGCGCACGTGATTTCTCCCGGAACCGTCTCGGTCCCATATGGCGGTTCAACCCGCGACACCCATCGTCGGTTCGCTGCGCGACATCGTGCGCGGCCCGCGCCCGCCCGTCGGGATCCGGGTTCACCTCGACGGCGTTCGCGATTTGATCCAGAGATGACCTCATGACTCGCGCCAACCTCGCGCCCTCCGCGGCCGACGCCCCGGACGGTCTCCGCGCCCCGACGCTCTCCGAGCGTGCCCGCGCGGCCGCGGCGCCGCGCCCCGCCGACTATCTCGGCGGGCTGAACCCGGAGCAGCGTCAGGCCGTCGAGGCGACGGAGGGGCCGGTGCTGGTGCTGGCCGGGGCCGGCACGGGCAAGACCCGCGTGCTCACGACCCGGATCGGCCACCTCATCGCGACCGGCCGGGCCTGGCCGTCGAACATCCTGGCGGTCACCTTCACCAACAAGGCGTCGCGCGAGATGAAGGAGCGCGTGGCGAAGCTCGTCGGCGCGGCCGGCGAGGGCATGCCCTGGCTCGGCACCTTCCACGCGATCGGCACCAAGGTGCTGCGCCGCCACGCGGAGCTCGTCGGGCTCAAATCCGACTTCACCATCCTCGGCACCGACGACCAGATCCGGCTCCTGAAGCAGGTCATCGCGGCGGACGGCATCGACGAGAAGCGCTGGCCGGCGCGCCAGCTCGCGAGCTTCATCGACGGCTGGAAGAACCGCGGGCTGCAGCCCTCCGAGGTGCCGGGCGGGGAGGCCGCGGCCTTCGCGAACGGGCGCGGCGGCGCGCTCTACGAAGCCTACCAGGCGCGGCTGAAGACGCTGAACGCGAGCGATTTCGGCGACCTGCTGCTGGAGTGCCTGCGTCTCTGGCGCCAGCACCCCGACGTGCTGGAGCAGTACCAGCAGCGTTTCCGCTACATGCTGGTGGACGAATACCAGGACACGAACGTCGCGCAGTACCTCTGGCTCAGGCTGCTCGCGCAGGCGCGGAAGAACCTGTGCTGCGTGGGCGACGACGACCAGTCGATCTACGGCTGGCGCGGCGCCGAGGTCGACAACATCCTGCGCTTCGAGCACGACTTCCCGGGCGCGACCGTGATCCGGCTGGAGCGCAACTACCGCTCGACCGGGCACATCCTGGGGGCGGCCTCGGGGCTGATCGCCCGCAACCAGAGCCGGCTCGGCAAGACGCTGCGCACGGAGGACGTCGCGGGCGAGCGCGTCACCGTCACGGGCGCGTGGGATTCGGACGAGGAGGCGCGGCTCGTGGCTGAGGAGATCGAGGCGATCCAGTCGCGCGGCGAGCGCCTCTCCGAGGTCGCGGTGCTGGTGCGCATCTCGGCCCAGATGCGCGAGCTGGAGGACCGATTCGTCCAGCTGGGCCTTCCCTACCGGGTCATCGGCGGCCCGCGCTTCTACGAGCGCGCCGAGATCCGCGACGCGCTGGCCTATCTCAGGGCGACCGCGAACCCGGCCGACGACCTCGCCTTCGAGCGCATCGTGAACGTGCCGAAGCGCGGGCTCGGCGACGTTTGCGTGCAGCAGATGCATGTCTACGCGCGGCGGGCCCGCGTGCCGCTGATGCAGGCGGCGCGCTTCCTCGTCGAGACGGACGAGATGAAGCCGCGCTCCCGGGCGGTCCTGCGCGCGCTCCTCGCCGATTTCGAGCGCTGGCGCGGGCTCATGGACCGCACCCAGCACCACGACCTCGCGGCGCAGGTGCTGGAGGAATCCGGCTACACGGACATGTGGCAGACGGAGAAATCCGCCGACGCCGCCGGCCGCCTCGAGAACCTGAAGGAGCTCGTGCGCTCCATGGAGGAGTTCCCGGACCTCG
>CAXUHE010000329.1:0-3274 GCA_964250725.1 uncultured Enterovirga sp.
CATCGACAACCGCCGCACGCTCCTGTCGCTCGACAACCTCGTCGACGCGATCCGGACGGTCCTCGACCGGGACGTGGGCGACCTCCCGGCCGGCACGTACCTCGTCGGCGACGCCGAGCCCCTCTCGACGACCGAGATCGTGCGCCATCTCGGGGCCGGGCTCGGACGAGCCCCCCGGCTGGTGCCCGCCCCGCGCCGGCTCATCCGCGCGGCCGCGACCGCGCTCGGGCGCGGCGGCATCGAGGCCCGGCTCTTCGGCGATCTCGAGGTCGATTCGTCCGGGTTCCGGCGGGCCTTCGCGTGGCGCGACGTGACGGACACGGCGGCGAGCCTAGCGGCGGGAGCGCGTGCGTCCGCGCAGGCCCGGTCGGCCGCAACGGGGACCGTGCGTTGAGCCGCCGCCTCCTCATCGTTCTGCACGACCTCCTCGTCACGGCGGCGGCGCTGCTCGCGAGCTTCCTCCTGCGCTGGGGCTCGGCCGAGTTCGAGGCGCGGTTCTGGCCGATCGTCGCCGCCTGCGTCGCGACCCTGCCGGTCGCGGCCGCGTCCTACTGGTTCGCCCGCCTCGACCGATCCCCGTGGAAATACGTCGCGATCCCGGACCTGAACCGGATCGCGCTCGCGGTCGCGGCACCGGCCGTGTTCCTCGTTCTCGTCGACTTCCTCGCGCGGGGCGCGCTGATCGTGCCCCGCACGGTCCCGGTCATCTACTGGCTGGTCCAGGTCGCGCTGCTCGCCGGGCCGCGCGTCGCCTATCGGCTGTACCGCAACCGCCGCCGCGAGCGTCGCGTCGCGCGTGACGTCTACCGCATGCCGGTCCTGATCGCCGGGACGGACGACGAGGCGAATGCGCTGATCGAGCGGCTGCGGCGCGACGCGGTGAGCCCGCTCGAACCCGTCGGCCTCCTCACCGCCAAGGCGAGGCAGGTGGGCGAGCGAATCCAGCAGGTCGCGATCCTGGGCACGCTCGCCGACCTGGAGCCCGTGCTCGCCCGGCTGGAGGCGCGGGGCGTGCGGCCGCGCCGCATCGTGGTGTCGCGCGAGGTGCTGCGCGCCGGCGCGGCCGTCGACGAGTTCCTCGTCACCGCCCGGCGGCTCGGGCTCACCATCGTGCGGCCCTCGGCCGCCTATACCGACCTCGGGGCGGAGGCCGGGCCGGTGACCCTCGCGCCCGTCGCGATCGACGACCTCCTCGGTCGGTCGCCGCGCGATGTCGACCTCGCGCCGGTGCGGGCGCTGGTCGCCGGGCGGCGTGTCCTGGTCACCGGAGCCGGAGGGTCGATCGGATCCGAACTGTGCCGACAGCTGGCCGCCATGGGGGCGGGCGAACTCACCCTGCTCGACCGCTCGGAGCTGGCGCTCTGGTCGATCGCGACCGAGCTGGCCCCGCTATACCCGCAGCTGACTCTTCGTCAGCGGCTCGCGGACGTCGCGGACCGTGCGGATCTCGGCCAAGCCTTCGCGGCGTTCCGGCCCGAACTCGTCTTCCACGCGGCGGCGCTGAAGCATGTCGACCTCGTCGAGATGCACCCGGTCGCGGCGGCACGGACGAACACGCTCGGTACCGCCGAGGTGGCGCGCGCGGCGGCCGAAGCCGGGGCGGCCTGCGCGATCTTCATCTCGACCGACAAGGCGGTCGACCCGGTCTCGGTGCTCGGCGCGACGAAACGCGCGGGCGAGCTCGTCTGGGCCGCGCGCGGCCGCGAGGATGGCGGCGGGCCGACCCGCTTCCTCACCGTGCGCTTCGGCAACGTGCTGGGCTCCTCCGGCTCGGTCATCCCGCTCTTCACCGAGCAGCTCCGGCAGGGCGGCCCGATCACGGTCACGCACCCGGAGGTGGAGCGCTACTTCATGACGATCAGCGAGGCCGTGCGCCTCGTCCTCATGGCAGCGACGCTCGGCATGGGCGACGCCTCATCGTCGACCTTCGTGCTCGACATGGGCGAGCCGATCCGCATCGTCGACCTCGCGCGCCGCATGGTGCGCCTCGCGGGGCTGGAGCCGGACGTCGACGTCGCGATCGCGTTCTCGGGGCTCAGGCCCGGCGAGCGGCTGAGCGAGGCGCTGGAATCCGAGGGAGAGGCGCTGGTGCCGACCGCTGTCGCGGGGATCCGGGCGAGCCGGGTCGCGGCGCAGGACGCCGCATCGCTGGAGCCGGATCTCGCGGTCCTGTCGGACGCGGTCGCACGGCACGATGCCCGGGCGGTCCTGGCCGCGCTCTCGCGACTGGTCGCGGGGTACTCGGTGCAGCGCTGAGCGCCGCTCAGCCGAGCGTGCGCGCGAAGGCCTTCATCACGTCGGCGGTGCCCGACAGCTTCGAGATCTCGTCGGCGGTGATCTCGACCGCCTCCTCGATCTGCTCGGCCGTATGGTCGGAGGTGATGAAGAAGCGCAGCCGCGCGAGCCGCTCCGGCACGGCCGGATGCAGGATCGGCATCACGTTGATGCCGCGCTGGGAGAGCTTGTCTGACAGCATCGCGGCCTTGAGCGATTCGCCGAGGATCACGGGCGTGATCGCGAGGCCGCCGCTCGTGCCCGTGTCGAGCCCATGGCGCTTCGCGGCATCGAGAAAGACGCGGCCGTTCGCGTGCAGCTTCGCGACCCGCTCCGGCTCGCTCTTCATGAGGTTCAGCGCCGCGAGGCAGGCAGCCGCGACGGGCGGCGCCAGCCCGACGCTGAACACGAAGCCGCCGACCGAGGTCTTGATGTAGTCGATGAGCGGCGAGGGCCCGGCCACGTAGCCGCCGGCGCCGGCCAGCGTCTTCGACAGCGTCCCCATCCACATGTCGACATCGCGCGGGTCGATCCCGGCATGCTCGGCGAGGCCGTAGCCGCGCTGCCCCAGGACGCCGAGCCCGTGCGCGTCGTCGACCATGAGCCACGCGCCGTGCCGGCGCTTCATCTCGACGAGGCGCGCGAGGTCGGGCCAGTCCCCGTCCATGCTGTAGAGCCCCTCGACCACGATCAGCGCACGGGCGAATTGCCGGCGGCTGGCCGCGAGGATCGCGTCCAGCGCGTCGAGGTCGTTGTGCGGGAAGCTGCGGCGCTGGGCGCCCGAGAGCTGCGCGCCGACCACGATCGAGTTGTGGCTGAGCTCGTCGTAGACGATGAGGTCCTTCGGCCCGAGGATCTGGCCGAGCACGCCGACATTGGTCGCGTGGCCGCTGACCATCACCACGCAATCGTCCGCTTGGTAGATCTCCGCCAGCCCCCGTTCGAGGTCGCGGTGGGCGGGCCGCTCGCCCGCGACGAGCCGGCTCGCCGAGGTCGAGGT
>CAXUHE010000330.1:0-3226 GCA_964250725.1 uncultured Enterovirga sp.
ATTCGCGCCGGTTGACCGGGCTCTTCGGACGGCCCCAGATGTTCTGGCCCATCCGTCGGTCGAGCTTGTGCTTCGCCGTGACTCTCTTCGTCATATCCGCGTGTCCTCCGAAACGGGTTGAGGAACGCGCCCTCCTCTCCCCCGCGGACGGAGGCGACAGCGCCCGGATCATGCCCGGGTGCGCGGGTGCGTAAAAACGATCGCGCGGCCCCTCGGGACCGCGCGTCGCCACGCCGATTAGGCCGTCGGGCCGCTCAAGTCAATGCGCGAGTCGGTGAGAACAGGGCGATCGCAGATGAGGGAGCATGGCGCGGGGAACCCTCTCCCACGTAGATCGGGCATGCCCGATCTACGCATCGTTGATGACGGATCTCGGGCAAGCCCGAGATCCTGGGGGGAGAGGGCAGGGTGAGGGGAATGCACCCTCTCCGGAGAAGGCGCTTCCCCCTCACCCGGTCGGCTCACGCCGACTCGACCTCTCCCCCCCGGGGAGAGGTTAGCCGCGCGCTCTACGACCAGATCCGATAGCCCTGTCAATGAGAACGCCCGAGCGGACAGGCCCCGGTCTCGATCTCGGCCAAGCCGAAACCGGCCAGCGCCTCGCGCATGCGGCCCGAGACCGGCCCCGTCCCGGTGAAGATCGCGCGGTGCGGGGGCGGCGCGATCCGCGAGGGCGGGGTCGCCAGGATCGTCTCGACCCGGCGCGCGACGGCAGGCGCGGGGTCGATCCAGCGCACCGGCCAGGGCGCGAGGCGGCGCATCCGCTCGACCAGGAGCGGATAGTGGGTGCAGGCGAGCACCACGACGTCGGTACGGCGTCCGTTACAGTCGCGGAAGCAGGGCGCGATCTCGCGCGCGATCTCATCGTCCGGGACGGGCTCGCCCGCGAGTTCCGCCTCCGCCATCGCGGCGAGCCGGGTCGAGCCCACGAGATCGACCGTGCAGCCGCCCGCGAAGGCCTCGACGAGCCCGAGCGTGTAGTCGCGAGCGACGGTGCCCGGCGTCGCGAGCACGCTGACGCGCCGCGACCGGGAGAGCTCGGCCGCGGGCTTGATCGCCGGCACGGTGCCGACGAACGGAAGCGGGACGCGCGCCCGCAAGGCCGGCATGACGAGCGTCGAGATGGTGTTGCAGGCGATCACCACGAGATCGGGACGGATACGTTCGACGAGATGTCCGACGACATCGCCCACGCGGGCGATCAGCGGCACCTCGGCCCAGTCGCCGTAGGGAAAGGCCGCGTCGTCGGCCGCGTAGACGAGGGCGGCATCGGGACGGATCCGCGCGACCTCGCGCAGCACGGTCAAGCCGCCCACGCCCGAATCGAGCAAGAGGATGGTGGGCTGGCCCGACTGCACCGGCGCGGGCGGGTGGCGGGTTCCGGCGAGGAGGTCGGCACGCATGGGTCGGTCGGCTTCGAGGACTTGAATGAAACCTGAGCCGGTCCGCTTAACGGATCGTCACCGATGCCGCGAGCCTCATCCGTGCACCGCGTCCGCGACCTCGGCCGCGGCGCGGCGGCCCTCGAGATAGGCGCCGCCCGCAGTCATCGCGCCGCCGCCCGCGCCCGCCTCTCCGGCGAACCAGATCCGGCCCGCCACGGGACGGCGCAGAGTCTCGCGGACGCCTCCCGCGCCGGGCTTCACGATCGAGTAGCCGCCTCGCGCGAACGGGTCCGTCCACCACCCGGCGAGCACGCCCGCGCCCAAAGCCGGCCTGACGCGCCCGCCCACGATGCCGGCCAGCCGCTCGGTCACCGCGGCGAGCGCCACCGGCTCGCCCGCCTCGCAGAGGGCGCGCGCGTCGTCGCCGCCGAGATAGGCGATCACGAGATCGCGCCCTCCGGGGAAGAACTCGAAGCTGGTCGTGCCCTGCCCTCGCCCGAGCTCGATCGCGTCCTCCGGCGTGATCCCGAGCCGGGCCCGGTCGAGCCGCAGCGCGACCTTCGTGTAGGCGCCCATCCCGAGCGCGCCGAACGCGTCCATCATATCGCCCGGCAGGTCCGGCGCGAAGCGGATGGTGCCCGCCTGCATCACCCCGACCGGCACGGTCACGATCGCGGCGCGGGCCCGGACCTGCCCGCCCGTCGTCTCGACCGCGACCCCCGGGCCACTCCAGTCGATCCGGGTCACGACCTCTCGCAGGCGCACCGGCAGCCCGGCCGCGTAGCGCTCGACGAGGCGGCCGTAGCCGTCGGGCATGACGAGGTCGTCGCCGCTCCAGAGCTGGTCGTAATCCGCCGAGGAGACGCGGTCGGGCTCCTCGCCCAGCGTCAGCCGGGTCAGGCCGGTCGCGGCCGTGACCGCATCGTCGCCCTGTCCGGCGACCGCCGCGGCGATCGAGCGATCCGGCTTGGTGGCGGCCGCGATCAGCGCGTCGACCCGGTCGAAGGCGCGCCGCCGCCGGCCGCGCTCGCCATCCGGCAGGACGACGCCGTTCGCGTAGACCTTGAGGCCGCCGCCCGCGTCCTCCTCGCGCGTCTCGACGCCGAGATCCGCGGCGATCTTCGTCCACGGGTTGCGCTCGGCCCAGTGGATGTATTGCGCGCCGGCATCGAACGGGATGCCGAGCTTCGTCTCGGTATGGACCCGTCCGCCGACGCGGTCGCGCGCCTCGAGCACCACGCAGCTGCGGCCCCGCTCGCTCAACGTCGCGGCAGCCGCGAGGCCGGCGGCGCCCGCGCCGATCACCACGACGTCGAGATCCGACGCGATCTCGGATGCCCACGCCGCGCGAGATGCCGCCAGGCACGCGGCACCGGCGAGGAGCGTACGGCGAGTGACAGGTGACGTCATGAGATCGGGACCGGACGCGACACGATCTGAACGCGCGACCCGCCCCCGCGTTCGCTGCACAACCGTCGCATGCGCATCTCAGCGGATGCGAGCGTTCCGGCCGGTGACCGGCTGCTTCGCGGACACGGTCCTGGCGACCGGAACGACCGGCTGCGCGACGGGTGTCGTGCGCACCGCCTCGACGCGCGGCGTCTCGGCGGAGAGCCGCCGGACCGGCCAGCCGTCGCTCCAGCGCAGCATGTCCACGAAGGCGGGATTGGCGCGCAGCGACGCCAGGTCGCCGCCCGCGAAGGCCGCGTCCGCCGCCATGTCGAAGGTCTTCCAGTAGGCGAGGTGGTCGAGCGTGTCGGTCACGTTGCGGGTGAGCTGGGAGACGAGGATCGTCTGCTCGCCCGAGAGCACCATGTCGGGCGACCAGCGCGGGCGCTGGA
>CAXUHE010000331.1:0-3226 GCA_964250725.1 uncultured Enterovirga sp.
AGCGTGGGAGCCGCCGAACCACTCGGATCAACGATGCGGATATGCGCCCGATCGGGTCGGATTGCAAGGCAGAACCCATTTCGGTGCGTCCGGGAACCGGCGCGGGACCGGATGGTTCGTGTCGGCGGCACGCTGGAACAAGCTGGGAGACGCATCATGGCGGACGTCATCTACACGATCGTGGAGCACGACGGCGGCTGGGCCTACAAGCTCGGCGACGTGTTCTCGGAGACCTTCCCAGACCACGATTCCGCCCGGACGGCGGCCGACCGCGCGGCCTCGGAGCAGCGCGCGCCCGGCACGACCGAAGCGACGTCCTACCAGGACAGCAAGGGCACATGGCACGAGGAGACGGTGTCCGGCTCCGACCGGCCCGAAACCGAGGTGACGGGCTGAACCGACCCTCTCAGATCACGGGATCCCAGGCCAGCATGACTCCCCGCAGGGCCGGCCGCGCGGGCCTCACGAACAGGTCCGGCCGGTGCTCTGGCCCGAACGCGCAAGTCGAGCAGCGGCGCGTCATACGGTCGTAGAGGCGCTTCACGATCCCGCTCGCCGTCGTGGTGCACAGGAATGGCAGGAGGGCATGGATGTAGGCCGCGCCCGCCGCTCGCGTCAGAGGCAGCGCGTAGGACAACGACGCCCGCATATGCTCGGGATATGTCTCGCCAAGGCTCGCCGGGTGCTCGGTGAAGAGGCGCGTCAGGGTCATCAGGTCATTCCATCGAAGATGCGACGAGACTTCAGCATGGTTAACGGAAGGTAACCCGGCCGATCTCGACTTATGCGACGCCCTCACGTCGGCGTTCACCACCCCTGACGGCGGCCGGCAGCGTGTTCTCCGGCGGCGAGAGCGGGCAGACCCAAAGGTCCGAGTACGAGCAGGACGGGTTGTAGGCGAAGTTGAAGTCGAGGATCAGCCGCCCGTCGGGCGACATCCCGAGGTCCGCGCCCTTGATCGTATCCAGAAGATAGCGCCCTCCCCCATAGGTCTCGCGCCCCGAGGTCGCGTCCTTGAAGGGCAGGAAGGCGCCGCCTCCGTACCCGCCGATCCAGAACAGCGTCAGCTCGGCGCCGAGCGCGTCGCGAAGGCCGTCCGTCATCGCGAAGGCCGTCATGGTGAGCGCGCCGTCGCGCCCGACCTCGACGCGCCGCGGGGTACGGTCCGGAACGGGGCACGTCCTGGTCACGAAGCGAAGCGCCGGGTCGTAGTCGTAGAGCGGTACGCCCGCGAAACTCTCGCGCTGATCGGATTCGATCGGCGTCTGAACGTGCGTTCGAAAGAGCTCGTCGCGCGTGCGCCGCCACAGCTCCCACCCGGCCCGCGGCTCGGCCGCGCGGACTTCGCGGTAGAGTTCGAAGACGCGCCGCCGCCAGTCCCAGAGGGACAGGGTGACGTCGTGCGAGCTCTGCGCGGCATCCAGCTCCGGAGTCACGACGGCCTGGGATCGGTCGACTTGCACGATAGACCTCTTAAGTCCGGGGCTCGCCGAGCGAGAACCCGGGATCCACGATTTGGCTCCAGCCGGACGCCGGGACCCCAGATCTTCGCGCGACCCTCGACCTTGACCCGAGGGCTTCGCCTGGGATGACGGGCGAGGCTACGACGCGTTCGCCTTCGCGGCCGGCCGGTTCTGCCGGTTGGCCACGAGGTCGTCGACGACGGCGGGGTCCGCCAGCGTCGAGGTGTCGCCCAGCGCCGAGGCCTCGTCCTCCGCGATCTTGCGCAGGATGCGGCGCATGATCTTGCCGGAGCGCGTCTTCGGCAGGCCCGGCGCGAACTGGATGAGGTCGGGCGCGGCGATCGGGCCGATCTCCTTGCGGACATGGGCCACGAGGTCGCGCCGCAGCTCCTCCGAGCTCGCCTCCCCGCCCATCAGGGTCACGTAGGCGTAGATGCCCTGCCCCTTGATGTCGTGCGGGTAGCCGACGACGGCCGCCTCCGACACCTTCGGGTGCGCGACCAGCGCCGACTCGACCTCGGCCGTGCCCATCCGGTGGCCCGACACGTTGATGACGTCGTCGACGCGGCCCGTGATCCAGTAATAGCCGTCCTCGTCGCGCCGGCAGCCGTCGCCCGTGAAGTACTTGCCCGGATAGGCGGCGAAATACGTCTCCACGAAGCGCGCGTGGTCGCCGTAGACGGTGCGCATCTGGCCGGGCCAGGAGTCCGCAAGCACGAGGTTGCCCGACGCCGCCCCGTCGAGCACGCGGCCCTCGGCGTCGACGAGTTCGGGCCGCACCCCGAAGAACGGCAGCGTCGCGGAGCCTGGCTTCAGCCGCGTGGCGCCCGGCAGGGGCGAGATCAGGATGCCGCCGGTCTCGGTCTGCCACCACGTGTCGACGATCGGGCAGCGCCCGTCACCCACCACCTCGTGGTACCAGGACCAGGCCTCGGGGTTGATCGGCTCGCCGACCGAGCCGAGAAGCCGCAGCGACGCCCGGGAGGTCCTGCGCACCGGGTCCGGCCCCGCGCCCATCAGCGAGCGGATCGCGGTCGGGGCCGTGTAGAAGATGTTGACGCGGTGCTTGTCGACCACCTCCCAGAAGCGGGAGATCGTCGGGTAGGTCGGGATGCCCTCGAACATCAGCGTCGTGGCGCCGTTCGCGAGCGGCCCGTACAGGATGTAGGAGTGCCCGGTGACCCAGCCGACATCGGCCGTGCACCAGTAGACCTCGCCCTCGTGGTAGTCGAAGACGAGCTCGTGCGTCATCGCCGCGTAGACGAGGTAGCCGCCCGTCGTGTGCAGCACGCCCTTCGGCTTGCCGGTCGAGCCGGAGGTGTAGAGGATGAAGAGCGGGTCCTCCGCGTTCATCGGCTCGCACGGGCACTCGTCCGTCACCTCGTCGGCCGCCTCGTCGTAATAGACGTCGCGGCCCGCCTCCATGACGACCGGCGTGCCGGTGCGGCGCACCACGACCACGTGGTCGACCTCGCCCGCCTTCGCGATCGCCGCGTCCACGTTCACCTTGAGCGGCACCTTGCGCCCGCCGCGCAGGCCCTCGTCGGCCGTGATGACCATGCGCGAGCCGCAGCCCGAGATCCGGTCCGCGAGCGCGTCCGGCGAGAAGCCCCCGAACACGACCGAGTGCACCGCGCCGAGCCGCGCGCAGGCGAGCATCGCGTAGGCCGCCTCCGGGATCATCGGCATGTAGATCGTGACGGTCGAACCCTTCTCCACGCCGCGGTTGCGCAGCACGTTCGCGAAGCGGCACACCTCCGCGT
>CAXUHE010000332.1:0-2530 GCA_964250725.1 uncultured Enterovirga sp.
TGATCGGCAGGACGCCGTTCTTGAAGCAGTTGTTGTAGAAGATGTCCGCGAAGCTCGTGGAGATGACGCAGCGGATGCCGAAATCCTGCAGCGCCCAGGGCGCGTGCTCGCGCGACGAGCCGCAGCCGAAATTGTCGCCCGCGACCAGGATCTCGGCTTTACGGTAAGCGGGCTTGTTCAGGACGAAATCCGGGTTCTCGGACCCGTCGTCCCGGTAACGCTTGTCGGCGAAGAGCCCTTTGCCGAGGCCGGTGCGCTTGATCGTCTTGAGGTAATCCTTCGGGATGATCTGGTCGGTGTCGATGTTCACGGACCGCATCGGGGCTGCGACCCCAGTCAGGGTGGTGAAGGGCTGCATGGCGCGCTCCGGGTCGAGTGTCGCGACCGGTGTAGTGCGCGTCGGCGTCCGGTCAAGCGGAGCGTCACGCTGGCGTCTTAACGCTCCCGTAACCATATGCCGGCAAGGTCGGGATCAAGCGGTTTCGCTTCGACCCCAAGCTTCCGGGAGAGACCGCGGATGTACCGGCTCTCCCGGGACCTGGCAGGTCCATGTAGCGCTCAATCCGGTCCGCGCAGACGATAGCCGACGCCCGTCTCCGTCAGGATGTATTCCGGCGTGTCGGGGTTCGGCTCCAGCTTCGATCGCAGCTGCCGCACGTAGACGCGCAGGTATTGCGGGTCGGCCGCGCCGCCCCACACCTCGCGCAACAGGTGGGCGTGCGTCAGCACCTTGCCGGCGTGGTGCGCCATCACGCGCAGCATCTCGTACTCTTTCGGCGTGAGCTTGACCTCGCTCCCGCCCATCCTGACGATCCGCCTTACGAGATCGACCGACAGCTCGCCGACGCGGAAGACCGGCCGCTCGCCCTGGACCTGGAGCCGGTGGCGGAGCGCGGCCCGCATGCGGGCGAGGAGCTCGTTCATGCCGAAGGGCTTCGTCACGTAGTCGTCCGCGCCCAGATCCAGCGCCTCGACCTTGCCCCGCTCGTCGTCCCGGCTCGACAGGACCACGATCGGCACAGACTCGTACATCGACCGGATGCGGCGCAGGAGCTCATGTCCCTCGATGTCGGGCAGCCCGAGATCCAGGATGACGAGGTCCGGCGTCTCGAGCGCGAGGGCCGCGAGCGCGGTCTTGCCGTTCGTCGCGTCGACGACGTCGTAGCCCTGGGTCGTGAGCCCGGTGCGCAGGAGCTTGCGGATCGGCGGCTCGTCGTCGATCACCAGGATGCGGTGGCGGGAGACGCTCATGCGGCGGTGTCCAGGCGGCGCGCCACGGCCGGGACGGGCAGCGTCAGCGTGAAGACCGCGCCCGTCCGGTCGGGGCGGTTCGTGGCCGCGATCTCGCCCCCCATCGCGTCCACGAACCCGCGCGAGATCGCGAGGCCGAGGCCCGTGCCGGCCCTCACCGAATCCGTCTTCCGCACCCGGTAGAACTTGTCGAAGATGCGCTCCACCTCGTCCGCCGGGATGCCGGGCCCCTCGTCCACGACCTGGAGCACGACCCGGCGCCGCGCCTGGAAGGTCTCCTGCCAGCTCTCGACCCGGATCGTGGTTCCCTCGCCGGCATATTTGGCCGCGTTGTCGAGGATGTTGAACAGGATCTGCTCGAAGAGGACGGCGTCCAGGTCGAGCATGGGCAGGTCCGCCGCGAGCTCGACCTCGACGCGGTGCGCCGCCAGGATCTTCGACGCGCGGCGGAGCGCGGAGCCGACGATCTCCCCGATATCGTGCGGCGCGAGGTTCGGTGCGACCGCGCCCGATTCGAGCTTCGTCATGTCGAGAAGGTTCGCGATGAAACGGTTGAGGCGCTCCGATTCGTCGATCATCGTGCCGATCAGCTCCGCCTTGTCGTCTGCCGCGAGGTCCGCATCAAGGTCGCGCAGCGTCCCGGCGGCCCCGAGGATGGCAGCGAGCGGCGTCTTCAGGTCGTGCGAGATGGAGGTCAGCAGCGCCTGGCGCAGCCGGTCGGTCTCTGCCGCGAGCTTCGCGCGGTCGAGATCCTCCACGAGGTACACGCGCTCGATCGCGAGGGCGCCCTGGTCCGAGAGCGCGTCGAGGAGCCGGCTCTGGTCGGGTGCCAGGATCGGTCCCGGCCTGTCGCCGTCGAGGCCGATGACGCCGATCGCGCCGCGCCCGGTGCGCATCGGCAGGAACAAGCGCTTCGCGCCGGGCAGGGTCTCGGCCCCGCGGCCCGCCGGCTTGTCGTGCTCGTGCGCCCAACGCGCCGCCGCGAGGTCGGCCTCGTCGAGGAGATCCTCGGGTGGGTATCCGGCGCGGACCGCGAGCGAGCCCGCCTCGGGGAGCAGCAGCACGACCCGAACCTTCAGCATGGAGGCGATCTGGAAGGCCGTGACCCAGAGTACGTCGTCGAGCGCGCCGCAGCCGGCGAGCTTGCGGCTGAAGCTGTAGAGCGCCTCCGTGGTGCGGGCGCGCATGCCGGCCGCGACCGCCTGGAGCCGCGCGCGGGCCGCGAGGTTCGAGACCAGGATCGCGACGAGCGTGAAGACCATGAGGGCCGCGACGTTCG
>CAXUHE010000332.1:2540-3225 GCA_964250725.1 uncultured Enterovirga sp.
GGATCGGCGATCGTCAGCGTGTAGAGCGGCGGCAGGAAGAAGAAGTTGTAGGCGAGGGAGGAGAGCACGACGGAGAAGAGCGACGGCCACAGCCCGAACCGGACCGCGACGCCCACGACCGCGGTCAGGAAGATGAGATCGACGCTCTCCAGCCCGATCAGCGGCCGCGCGAGTTGGCCGAGGCCCAGCGCGATCGCGACGCCGATCACGGCTGCCAAATACGGGATCGGCTCCGGTGCCGCCGGGGGGGACGCGACCGCGACGGGTGCGCGCGACGTCGCTTCGGTCCCCGGCTCGTCACCCGCGATGACGTGGACGCTGATATTCCCGGCCCGGCGCACCAGATCGTGCACGACGGAGCCGTTCAGGATCTCGAACCAGCGCGACCTTAAGGATTTGCCGATCACGATATGCGTCGCGTTGTTCTCGCGCGCGTAAGCGATGACGTCGTCCGCGATGCGGTGCGCGACGCCCGGAACGGTCACGGCCTCGCCACCGAGTTGCTCCACGAGCCGGAGCGTCTCGGCAAGGCGGTCACGTTGGGCGTCTGCCAGGAGCAGCCCACGCCGGCCCTCGACCGAGAGAGCGGTCCAGGGCGCGTGCAACCGGTCCGCGAGGCGCTTGGCGTAGCGCACGAGCCCCGCCGAGCGCGGATCCTCGCTGACGCAGACGAGGATGCGCTCGC
>CAXUHE010000333.1:0-3224 GCA_964250725.1 uncultured Enterovirga sp.
AGACGACGAGCACGTTGTGGGTGATGCCGTTCGCGTGCTCGCCGCCGCGGATCACCGTGAAGCCGAGCTTCGCGTAATCCGCGTAGGCGGCGTCGAGATCCGCGACCGCGATCACGATATGGTCGAGCGCGAGGGTCATGAGGGCTCCTGGATGCTCACGGCGCGTCGCGCCGCAGGTGGGGGTTGAGCGCGTCGTTTACGCCCTGGCCGACGAGTGAGACCGCGAGCACGGTGAGGAGGATCGCGACACCGGGGATCGCCGAGACGTACCATTGCGTGCGCAGGACGCCGCGGCCGGACCCGATGAGGTTGCCCCAGGAGGCGACGTTCGGGTCGGAGAGGCCGAGGAACGCGAGCGCGCTCTCGAGCAGGATCGCCACCGCCATCACGATGCTCGCGTAGACGATGACGGGCGTCAGCGCGTTCGGCAGGATCTCGCGCAAGATGATGCGCGCATGGCCGACGCCGAGCGCCCGGCAGGCCTGCACGAAGTCGCGGTGGCGCAGCGTCAGGAACTCGGCGCGGGTGAGCCGCGCCGGCGCGGGCCAGGACACGAGCCCGATCGCGATCGTGACGGTGCGGATGTCGGAGCCGAACACCGCGACCAGCACCAGCAGGAGGAGGAAGTTTGGCAGCGTCTGGAAGGCCTCCGTGACGCGCATGAGCACCGTGTCGGTCCAGCCGCCGAAATAGCCCGCGAGCGCCCCGATCGAGACGCCGATCGCGATCGAGATCAGCGTCGCCACGAGCCCGATGACGAGCGAGACGCGCGCGCCGTAGAAGATCTGGGCCGCGATGTCGCGTCCGCTCGAATCGGTGCCGAACCAGAAGCGCGGGTTCGCCATCGGCCATTGCAGCGGATGCCCGGCAAGGCCGAGCGGGTCCTTGGGGAAGACGAAGGGCGCGGCCAGCGCGACACCCACCATCGCGACGAGCAGCACCGCGCCGACGAGCGCCGGGCGGTTGCGCAGGTAGCGGCTGAGGACGTTCATCTCTCAGGCCTCCGCGGCGATGCGCGGGTCGAGCCGGGCGTAGAGGAGGTCGACCGCGAAGTTCACCGCGATGACGAGGAGCGCCGACACGAACACGATGCCGAGCAGCGTGTTGAGGTCGCGCTGCACGACGGATTCATAGGCGAGCCGGCCGAGGCCCGGCAGCGCGAACACGCTCTCCACCACGACCGATCCACCGAGCATGGTGCCGGCCTGGAGTCCCGCGATGGTGACGACCGGCAGGAGCGCGTTGCGCAGCGCGTGCCGGACCACGATCCGGGTCTCGGCGACGCCCTTGGCACGGGCGGTGCGCACGAAATCGAGCTCCATGACCTCCAGCATCGAGGCGCGCATGACGCGCAGGTACGTCGCGAGGAAGATGAGGGCGAGCGTCACGACCGGGAGGACGAGGTGGCGCGCGATGTCGAGTCCGCGCTCCCCGCCCGTCACCCCGGACCCGACCTCCTCGAACGCGCCGGCCGGCAGCCAGCCGAGCCATATGGCGAAGACCACGATCCCCATGAGGCCGAACCAGAAGGACGGGACCGCGTAGAAAACGAGGCCGAGCGTCGAGATCAGCGTGTCGGGCCAGAGCCCCGCGCGCCGTGCCGCCACGATGCCCAGCGCCGCGCCGCACAGGAAGGCGAGCGAGAGCGACAGCCCCATCAGCAGCAGCGTGACGGGCAGCCGCTCCGCGATCACGGCCGCGACGGGCTTCCCGTAGATGGCGGACTGGCCGAGATCGAGCGTCACGAGGCGCAGCAGGTAGCGCCCGAGCTGCACGAGCGCCGAGACGTCGAGCCCGTAATAGCGCCGCAGCTCCGTCGCGGTCGCCGGGTCGCCGCCGCCCATCTGCGCCATCATGGCGTCGACCGTGTCGCCGGGCGCGAGCTGGAGCAGCAGGAACAGCCCGGCGAGGATGATGAGCAGCGTCGGCAGGCTGGCGGCGAGGCGGCGGAGCGCGAGGAGGAGGATGGTCACGGCGAGCGCCGATCCCTCCCCTGTAGGGGAGGGCCGAGTCGGCAGAGCCGACCGGGGTGGGGTTTGCGACGGTCGGGTTTCCCCACCCGGCTCGCGCTGACGCGCGAGTCCGCCCTTTCCTGCAGGGGAGGGATCGGGCGGCGAGCTGCGCTCACCCCTCGATCCAGGTGTCGTGCCAGTCGCCCGAGCCCCAGCGCGGGTAGTTGTGGTCGTTCTGCACCTTCTTCGACGAGGCCGCGAGGAAGGTGCGCTCCGTCATCATCCACACGGGCAGCTCGTCGTTCACGGCCCTGACCCAGTCGGCGTAGAGCGCCTTGCGCTTCACGGGGTCGAGCTCCGCCGCCGCCTCGTCGACGAGCTTGTCGACGCTGTCCGACTGCCAGCCGTACTGGTTCGTCCACGGCGCGCCGCGGGGCGAGCCCGAGCGGTACCACACCGTCGTCGAGACGGCCGGGTCGCCGCGATACTGGTGCCAGCCCGTCGCGATGTCGAAGTTCCAGTCCTTGTAGACCGTCGAGAGCGCGCCCGCGGAATCGAGGTTCACGATCTCGACCCGGATGCCGACCGCGGCCAGCGATTGCTGGATGAAGGTCGCGAGCAGCGGCACGTCCTCGCCGTTCTGGATCGGCACGAGCTTCAGCGAGAAGCGTAACCCCCCCGCGCCCGGCTTGTAGCCGGCCTCGTCGAGCAGCGCGGCCGACCTCTTCGCGTCGAACGCGTAGGGGATCTTCGAATCCGCCGGATAGAAGGGGTTCGAGGAGGGGATCGGTCCGGTCGCGGGCTTGCCCTCGCCGTAGATGAAGTTCTCGATGAAGAACGGCACGTCGATCGCGTGGGCGATCGCGCGGCGCACGCGCACGTCGGCGAGCTCCTTGCGCCGGGTGTTGAACTCGAGCGTATTGTTGAAGGCGTTGCCCTCGAGGCCGCGGCTCGACACGGTGAAGCGCGTGTCGCTCTTCAGCCGGTCGAGGTCGGCGAGCGAGAGCGCGTTGTACTCCGACGTCTGCACCTGCCCGGTCTCGAGCGCGGCCGTCGCGGCCGCCTTGTCGGTGATGAAGCGCCACACGATCCGGTCGAGATACGGGAAATCCTTGCGCCAGTAGTTCGGGTTGCGCTCGACGATCACGTATTGTCCGCGCTCGTATTGGACGAACTTGAACGGCCCGGTGCCGATCGGGGCCGTGTTCGCCGGGTTATTCAGGATGTCGGTGCCCTCGAAGACGTGGCGCGGCGCCACGTAGCCGAGGTCGC
>CAXUHE010000334.1:0-3151 GCA_964250725.1 uncultured Enterovirga sp.
TCGATGAGGTCGCGCACGCCGAAGTTCTTCAGCGCCGAGCCGAAGAACACGGGGGTCAGGTGCCCCTCGCGGAAGGACGCGAGGTCGAAGCGGCGGCAGCCGTCCTGCGCGAGCATCGCCTCGTCGAGCCAGGCGGCGCGCTCGTGCTCCGGCAGGAGGCCGGCGCAGGCGGGGTCCTGCGGGCCGCTCACGGGGGTCGGCTCGGCGTCGGCGTCGAGCCGGCGCACGAGGTTGTGGGCGAGGTCGAGCGTGCCCGCGAAGGCCGGGCCGCGCCCGATCGGCCAGGTGACGGGCGCGGTGTCGAGCGCCAGCGTCTTCTCGATCTCGTCGAGGAGCTCGAACGGGTCGCGGCTCTCGCGGTCCATCTTGTTGATGAAGGTGACGATCGGGATGTCGCGGAGCCGACACACCTCGAAGAGCTTGCGGGTCCGGGCCTCGATGCCGCGCGCGGCGTCGATCACCATCACGGCCGAATCGACCGCGGTCAGCGTGCGGTAGGTGTCCTCCGAGAAGTCCTCGTGGCCCGGCGTGTCGAGGAGGTTGAAGACGCAGGCGCCGTACTCGAAGGTCATGACCGAGGTCACGACCGAGATGCCGCGCTCGCGCTCGATCGACATCCAGTCGGAGCGCGTCGAGACGCGGTTGCGCTTGGCCTTCACCTCGCCCGCGAGCTGGATCGCGCCGCCGAAGAGCAGGAGCTTCTCGGTCAGCGTCGTCTTGCCGGCATCCGGGTGGGAGATGATCGCGAAGGTGCGCCGGCGCGAGACGGGGGTCATGAGGTCGGTTCGGTTGGGGTGGGGAGCAAGGAAGGGAGATGGGAGCGGCGATCTGTCCACAGGATCCGCGCCGCCCGGCGCTTTGCGTTCGCCACGCCATCCCTCATATTGCGATTCCCTGCAACGTATTGAAAGGAGGTGATCGAGTGTCTCATCGATTTCGAGTGCGGTCACAGATCGCCGTGACCCGGACCCGCACCTTCCTCGACAGCTCTGCCCTCGGGAAGCTCTCTTAAGGTCCAGGCCCCGCCGAGAGGCGCTGCCGTCACGGGTCGACACGACCGTGCACGACGATGGAAGGGCCGCCCGCAGGGGCGGCCCTTCGCTTTTCAGCCCAGCAGTTCCAGCGTCCGCGGGTCCGGGCGCCCCTCGCAGTACCGCTCCAGCGCCTCGCGGAAGGCCGGCTCCCCGCCCGCGCGATCGAACAGCGTCATCGAGGAGCGGAACTTCAGGTCGTCCGGCGAGCCGAAGATGGCGTGGAGCGAGCGGTCTTCGACGCCGAGCACCGCGCGCGTGCAGGCGAGGAGCCGCAGCCCCAGCACCGGGTGCGCCAGGTAGGCCCGCGCCTCGCCGAGGCCCGCGATCCCGTAGAACCGCGCGGTCGGTGACATGCCGAGGCCCGCGAGCTGCGGGAACACGAACCACATCCAGTGGCTGCGCTTGCGGCCCGCCCGCAGCTCGCCGAGCGCGGTCTCGTGCACGGGTGCCTGCGCCTCGACGAATCGCGTGAGGTCGGGGTCGGGCATGATGCGTCGGCTCCTCTCGGCATCGCGGACACCATGGCAGGTGCGCTCGAAGGTCACGATATACGGATCGAGCACGAGTGCACGAGCCCGGGACCATGACAGCCGCCACCGCCCCACGGGCCACGCTCTACCGCATGGTCACGCAGAAGCACGTCTGCCCCTACGGGCTGAAATCCAGGGACCTGCTGCGCCGGCAGGGCTTCGAGGTCGAGGATCGATGGCTCAGGACGCGCGAGGAGACGGACGCGTTCAAGGCCGAGCACCAGGTGCGCACGACGCCCCAGACCTTCATCGCGGGCGAGCGCGTCGGCGGCTACGACGACCTGCGCCGGCACTTCGGCCGGGCCGTCGCGGATCCCTCGGCCGTCACCTACCGGCCGGTCGCGGCGGTCTTCGCCGTGACCGCGCTCATGGCGCTGGCGGTGAGCTACGCGGCCTATGGCGACCCGTTCACGCCGCGCGCGGCCGGGTGGTTCGTCAGCTTCAGCATGTGCGTCCTGGCGATCCTGAAGCTCCAGAACCTCGAGACCTTCTCCAGCATGTTCCTCGGCTACGACCTCCTGGCGAGGCGCTGGGTCCCATATGCCTACATCTACCCCTTCGCGGAGGCCCTCGCGGGCCTCCTCATGGCGGCGGGCGCGCTGACGTGGCTCTCCGTTCCGGTCGCGCTCGCCATCGGGGGCATCGGGGCGATCTCGGTGTTCAAGGCGGTCTATCTCGACCGGCGCGAGCTGAGATGCGCCTGCGTCGGCGGCGGCGCGAACGTGCCGCTCGGATTCGTGTCGCTGACCGAGAACGTCATGATGGTCGCGATGGCGCTCTGGATGCTCGCGATGCCGCATCGTTAGGGAACGTCCGAATTGACGGTCCTTCCGGCTCTTGCCAGTCTCGCGGCCAATCATGCGCCACGCGTATCGAGCGACGAACGGCGTGCGGAGGGACGTCATGATCAAGCCCAGGCTGCACCACGTGACCATCAAGACCGGGCGGCTCGCCGAGATGGTGAGGTGGTACGGCGTGGTGGTGGGCGTGGATGTCCAGTTCATGGACGAGAGCAACGCCTGGACGACGAACGACGAGGCCAATCACCGGGTCGCGTTCCTGTCGTCGCCGGGGCTCAGCGACGATGCCGACAAGTCGCGTCACACCGGCATGCACCACAGCGCGTTCGAGTATGACAGCCTGGCGGACCTGATATCGTCCTTCGAGCGCATGAGGGCGGAAGGAATCAGCCCGGCCTTCTGCCTCGATCACGGCATGACGACGTCGCTCTATTATCGCGATCCGGACGGCAACTTCGTCGAGCTGCAGAGCGACAATTTCGGTGATTGGTACAGATCGAGCGAGTGGATGCGCACCCATCCCGATTTCGCCGCGAACCCGATCGGCGTCTTCTTCGATCCCGACCGGGTCAGCGCGGCGTACCGGGCCGGACTCGACGTCGCGAAGCTTCAGGCCGCCATTCGCAGCGGAGAGTTCCTGCCCGAACCGATTCCCGATATCGGGCTGCCCGGATAGGCGATCAGCCGCGGAGCGTCGGCTGCGGAGCGTCAGCCGCGGAGCGTCAGCCGCGGAGCGTCAATCGTCCCCCCGCGATGTCGAAGCCGCGCAGCCGGCGCAGGAACTCGC
>CAXUHE010000335.1:0-471 GCA_964250725.1 uncultured Enterovirga sp.
ATTACGGCTTCACCAAGACGGCGGTCCTCGGCATCTCGCGCGGCCTCGCGAAGCTTGCGGCCGGCACCGGCGTCACGGTCAACGCGGTGCTGCCCGGCCCCACGATGACGCGCGGCGTCGAGGGCATGCTGGACGCGTCCGCGAAGGAGCAGGGCGTCTCGGTCGAGGAGGCGGGCCGGCGCTTCGTCCACGCGAAGCGCGCGACCTCGATCATCGGGCGCGTCGCGAGCTCGCGCGAGGTCGCGAACATGATCGTCTACGCGTGCTCGCGCGAGGCTTCCGCCACGACCGGGGCCGCGTTGCGCGTCGAGGGCGGCATCGTGGAGGCGATCACCTAGAGCTCTCGAGCGAGAGCATCTCGCGCCAGAGCGCCTTCACGTCGTCCATCACGTCGCGCTCAGTGAAGCCGTCGAGCACGCGCGCCCGCGCCGCCTCGCCCATGCGGGCGACGGATCCCGGATCGGATGCGAG
>CAXUHE010000335.1:481-3117 GCA_964250725.1 uncultured Enterovirga sp.
GGCCTCCGCCACCACCGGCGCGGCTCTGCGGGTCGAGGGCGGCATCGTGGAGGCGATCAGCTAGAGCCCTCGACAGGAGAGCATCTCGCGCCAGAGCGTCGTCACGTCGTCCATTACGTCGCGCTCGGTGAAGCCGTCGAGCACGCGCACCCGCGCCGCCTGCCCCATGCGGGCAATGGATCCCGGGTCGGATGCGAGGCGGGCCAGCGCGTCCGCGAGAGCCGCGGGATCGCCGGGCGGCACGAGGATCCCTTCGAGGCCGTCGCGCACGAGGCGGCGGCATCCGGGCACGTCGCTCGTAACGATGGCGCGCCCGCAGGCTGCGGCCTCCAGGAGCGTGCGCGGTAGGCCTTCGCCCCCGCGCGAGGGCAGGCAGGCGAGGTGGTGATCGCGCCAGACCGAGGCCGGATCGCGCGTCGCCCCGTGCCAGGCGATGCCCGGCCGCCGGCTCCACCCGCGCAGCATCGCCTCCGGGATCGCGCGGCGGTTCGACGGGTCGGGCGCGCCGTAGAGGTCGAGCGTCACGTCGTGGCCGGCCGCCCGCGCCCGCGTCACGGCCTCGACCGCGACGTCCACCCCCTTCGACCAGAGCATCCGGGCGACGAGCGCGACCTTGAGCGTCGGGCCGGGCGGTAGGGGCGTCGGCGCGAAGGCCTCCGGATCGATCCCGGCGCCGCCCACGAGCGTGACGCGCGATCCGTCGTGCGGGTCGAGCCCGAGGAGGCGCGGGTCGTCCTCGTTCTCGAACAGGTATCTCGTGGCGCGGGTCTCCAGCGGGCCGCGCAAAACCGTCCGGATCGCCCGCCGGGCGATCCGGCCGACGAGGTCCGGCCGGGCGCCCAGGAGACCGAGCCCGGTCAGGGCGTAGACCCGGCGGGGCACGCCCGCCATCGCGGCCGCGGCGCCGCCGATCAGGATCGAGCGGAGCGCGATGCAGTGCACGAGGTCGGGCCTGACCGCCTTCAGGACCGCGGCGGTGCGTCCGGCCGCGTCGCCGGCCGCGAGCGGGTTCAGGCTGCGCCGCTCGGCCTCGAGCGGGACGACCTTCGCGCCCGTCGCCTCGATCGCGGCCCTGTGCCCGCGCACCCGCGTGACCACGCTGACGTCGAGCGAGAGTTCGCGCGCCGCCCGCGCCATCGGCAGGAAATGCGAGGCGAAGAACCAGTCTTCCGTGACGATGAAGGCGAGGCGGGGCGGACCCGGGATCCTCATTCGGCGGCGGCCAGCCCGGACAGAGATCCCTCTCTCGTCATGGCCTCATGCGAGGCGGCCGGATCCCAATCGTAACCGTTCGGCCAGGTGGGGACGCCGTCCTCGACGAATACCCGCGCGAAGAAGTCGGGATCGTGCAGGGGCGTCACCATCGGGCCGGATCGCTCACGAAGACCGGTGAAATCCCGCACCCCCGTCGACCCGTCGGAGAAGGTCAATCGAAGCCTGTGAGGCCCGATCGGCTCGACGTCAGTGACCCACGTCATCGTCCGGGCCGGCCACGCATTCGAACTCGGCATCGCGCTCCCCTCGACCGGTTCGCCATCAACTCGTCACGCCGCTGCGTCGACCAGTCGCGAAGGATGCGCGTAGCGGTCGGCGGCATCCGACCGGCCATGACGCGCCCATCCTCGATCCTGATCTGTGCCGTGTATCCTGGTAGGCCGCGTGGAAGCGCGGCGGCGCGTGGTCGTTGTAATACATCGAGACCGCGATCCCGTAGACGTAGGCGATCTTCGGCATGTCTATCGCAGGAACGGGTTCGTGGCCCTCTCCTGGCCGATCGTCGAGGCCGGCCCGTGGCCTGGCAGGAACTGGACCTCGTCGCCAAGCGGCAGGATCTTGTCGGTAATCGACCCGATCAGCGTCTCGTGGCTGCCGCCGGGCAGGTCAGTGCGTCCGACCGACCCCGCGAAGAGCACGTCGCCCATCAGCGCGAAGCCGAGTTCCTTCGATACGTAGACGAGGCTGCCCGGCGAGTGCCCGGGGCAGTGCAGCACGTCGAAGGTCACACCCGCGATCTCGACCGTGTCACCCTCCTGAAGGTAGCGATCGGGCGTCACGGATTTGAGTTCGTCCATGCCGTAGGCGCGGCCCTGCTCGGCGATGCGCGCGAGAAGGGCCGCGTCCGCCTCGTGCGGACCCACCACCTCGACGCCGAGCGCCGCCTTCAGATCGGCCGCGCCGCCCGCATGGTCGAGATGACCGTGCGTCAGGAGGATGCGCTCGACCGTGATGCCGGTCTTCGCGATGGCCTCCTGTATGAGCGGCACGTCGCCGCCCGGATCGACGACCGTCCCGCGCAGGGTCGCCTGCGACCAGACGAGCGAGCAGTTCTGCTGAAACTGCGTGACGGGCACTACCTGGATCTGGAAATCGGACATGTCGGTCTCGTCGCGGTCGCCGTCACGTGGCGGGTCCTGAAGCGCATGTCGTGCCCAATCGCGACCCGGCCCGCAAGCCGGCGACCGGCGCCCGATCGCTGTCGCGGCATGGCAAGGCGGCGCGGCTTCCGCTATCTCTCCACCCATGAGCCAGACCCGCCCCGTCGGACCCGGCGACCAGGTGTTCCTGGTCGACGGGTCGTCCTTCGTGTTCCGCGCCTATTTCCAGTCCATGAACCAGGACCGGAAGTACAACACGCG
>CAXUHE010000336.1:0-3101 GCA_964250725.1 uncultured Enterovirga sp.
TCGCCAAGGCCAAGGACAAGAACGACCCGTTCCGCCTGATGGGCTTCGGCCACCGGGTCTACAAGAACTACGACCCGCGTGCCCGCATCATGCAGAAGACGACGCACGAGGTGCTCTCCGAGCTCGGCATCAAGGACGACCCGCTTCTGGACGTCGCGATCGAGCTGGAGCAGATCGCGCTGAAGGACGAATACTTCATCGAGAAGAAGCTCTACCCGAACATCGACTTCTACTCGGGCATCACCCTGAAGGCGATGGGCTTCCCGACCTCGATGTTCACCGTGCTGTTCGCGCTCGCGAGGACGGTCGGCTGGATCGCCCAATGGAAGGAGATGATCGAGGATCCGTCCCAGAAGATCGGCCGGCCGCGCCAGCTCTATGTCGGCTCGCCTAGGCGCGACTACATGCCGGTCGGCCAGCGGAGCTGAGGCGGCTGGGCCGGCATCGGCTTGACCGCGTCCCGTATCCCGAGTCGAATGCGGGCTGACGGGAGACATCGGAGGAATCTCGATGAACGCGGTCACGCCGTTGCGGATGAGCGCCGACGAGTTCCTCGCCTGGGTTGAAGGTGAGCCTGATCGGCCGCGCTACGAACTCGTTGCCGGAGAGATCGTGAAGATGGCTCCGGAGCGCGCCGGTCACGTTCATACCAAGACCACGGTCTGGCTGGCGCTGCGCAATGCGATGAGAGCGACGCGCACCTTGGGCGAAGCGATCGGGGACGGCATTGGCGTCCGGGTCGATCGCGACACGCTCTACCAGCCTGACGCACTTGTCAGACTGGGACCGGCCGTCTCCTCCGATACGAGCATCATCGACGATCCCGTCATCGTGGTCGAAGTCGTGTCGCCCTCGACCCGATCGATCGATACGAGGGTCAAGCTCGCGGGCTATTTCCAGCTGCCGTCGGTCCGCCACTACCTCATCGTGGACGGCGACACGCGGGAGGTGATCCACCACCGCAACGATGAAGGAACGATCGTGACCCGCATAGTGTCGGCCGGCTCGATCGACCTGGAGCCGCCGGGTCTCACGATCGAGATCGACGACGTCTTCGGCGACTGACACATCTCAGTCTGAGGCCGCTTTTCCGTCGATCGTCTCGATCACCACGGCGGCGGCGCGCTCGGACGGGGTCGTGGCGGCGCCTGCCTCCATGATGCCGTCGAGCCGGGCAAAGGCCTCGATCTGACGTCCGCGTTCCGGCGTCTCGCGGGCGAGCGCCAGCAGCGCGGTGGCGAGCTTCTCCGGCGTGCAGTCCTCCTGCACGAATTCCGGCACGGCATTCTCGCCGAGCACCAAGTTCGCGAGAACGATCGAGGGCACGTTGACGAGGAACCGGAGCTGCAGCTCGAGCCGCGACACCTTGTAGGCGACCACCATCGGCACACCGGAGAGCGCGAGTTCGAGCGTCACGGTGCCGGAGGCCGCGAGCGCCAAGTGGCTGGCGCGGAACGCCGCGTACTTCGCCGCCTCGCCCTCCACGATGGTCGGCCGGACGGGCCAGCCCTCCACGCGGGTTCGGATCTCGTCCACGAGGTAGGGCACGGCCGGGAGCACGACGTCCAGGTCGCGCCCGGCTCGCGAGGCGAACCGGCCCAGCGCCGCCCCGAACGGCTCCATGAGGCGGCCGATCTCGGAGCGCCGGCTGCCGGGTAGCACGACGAGCCGCAGGGGACCCGTGCCGGGCGCCGTGCGCTCGCCCGGCGCGGGCCGGAGATCGTCCAGCCGCTCGATCAGCGGGTGGCCGACATAGGTGCAGGGCGGCCCGCCGAGCCGGAGATGGATGGCCGGCTCGAACGGCTTCAGCGCGAGGACATGATCGACATAAGGGCGCATGCGGCGCGCGCGGCCGGGCCGCCAGGCCCAGACGCTCGGGCTCACGTAGTTGACGATCGCGAGACCGGGCAGTCGCCTGCGCACGCGCGACGCGACGCGATGTGTGAAATCGGGACTGTCGATGATCACGAGCGCGTCAGGCCGCGCGGCGACGATCGTGTCCACGAGCCTGAGGCCCCGGCGGACGATCCCGGGCAGTCGCGCCGCGACCGCGCCGATCCCCATGACGGCGATCTCGGAGAGCGGGAAGACGCTGGCGAGACCCTCGCGCTCCATCGCGTGCCCGCCGACGCCCGCGAACGAGAGGCCGGGTCCGAGCCGCGCCCTCAGCGACCGCATCAGCCCGGCCCCGAGCTGGTCGCCCGACTCCTCACCCGCGATCAGGAAGATCAGCTTGTCCGGAGCCGCACTCACGGGGCCGACCAGCCCCGGTCGATCCCGACGAGGAACAGCCCGCGCCGGTCGGCTTCCGAGACCGTCCGCGCGCGGTCGATCACGAGGGTGTGGCGGCTGGCGACGGCCACCCCCGCGAACCCCGCGCGGGCCGCGTTGGCGATGGTGACGGGCCCGATCGCCGGCAGATCGACCCGCAGGTCCTGGCCGCGCTTCGGCCCTTTGACCATCACGACATCGCCCGCAGGCCGCCCTCGCGACCAGGAGCGGCCGCGGAACCGCCCGGCGCGCGCGATCATGCCGTCCGTGCCCTCCGCGCCCTCGATCGCCAGGACCCGCTCGCCTCGGATCACGGCCGACTGGCCGATATCGTACCGCGACAGGTCGTCGAGGAGGCCGAACCCGACCTCGATGCCACGTGCCGCGACGGCATCGGGCCGGACCGCGCCGTAGAGCCCGACCTCGGCCAGCAGTTCCGGCGCGAGGTCGTGCACCCCGACGAGCCGGTGCCCGCGCTCTTCCAGGAGCTCGATGACGCCGCGCAGGACGTGGTCGTCGCCGCGCCCGATGACGCGGGCGATCTCGTCGCGGTTGCGCAGGAGCGAGAACGCGTCGACGAGCGCGGCGGCGCCGGGCCGCCGCACCGCACCCGCGAGCGTCACGCTGCCCGGCCGCCACGCGTCCAGGCAGGCGACCGTCGCCTTGATGTCCAGGAGCCCGACGGCCGCGTCGGCCCGGCGCATCAGCGCCCGATCAGCGAACCCGCGCAGGGCCAGGATGCGGAAGGGTCGTCCGGTCGCCGCCATGCGGTCCGCGATCAGGATCGGCAACTCGCCCGCACCTGCCAGGATCGCGACCGGCCCGTCAGC
>CAXUHE010000337.1:0-3080 GCA_964250725.1 uncultured Enterovirga sp.
CACGGTTCGTAGACGAGGTTCGAGCGCCACGTCCCGACCGTTCCGTCCCATCTGGCGGGCGCTCGGCGTGGCCGCGTTCGCGCTGGCATCCTTGCCCGGCTTCGCGAGTTCGGCCTCCGCCGAGAAGCTGACGGTGTGGACGGGCTGGCCGGACCTCGCGCCCTTCTATCGCCGTGTCGGCGAGCAGCTGAAGGCGACCTATCCCGATCTCGAGGTCAGCGTCGAACCGATCGACCTGCGCGAGCACGAGAAGCGGCTCGCCCTGTCGCTCCCCTCGGGCGCCGCGGCCGACGTCATCGAGATGGAGGTTGAGGCGAACCGCTATCTCGAGGCTGGGCTCGTCACGGCCCCGCCCCAGGGCGTGGTCGATTTCGTGAAGGCGAACTACGACGCGGGCCGGGTCAAGACGGCGAGTCACGAGGGCAAGATCTACGGCGTGCCGCTGTTCCAGGGCCAGGGCGCACTGTTCTACAACACCGATATGTTCGCGAAGGCGGGCCTCGCCGAGCCTCCGAAGACGATGGAGCAGTACACGGATTTTGCACGCAAGCTCACGCAACGCGACGCCTCGGGCAAACCGGTCGTGAGCGGCTGGAGCCTGCGCCTCAGCGGCGGCGGGTCCGGGATCGCTGAGAAATACTGGACGATCCTCTACAATTTCGGCGGTCAGCTGCTCGACGAGACGAACGGGAAATGGCGTGCCGCCTACGCGAACGAGGCCGGCCGCAAGGCGCTCCAGCAATATCTCGACAACGTCGTGGTCCACAAAACCGTGCTGCCCGAGATGAAGGCCGACGCGGAGGCGTTCGAGCTCGGCCAGACCGCGATGTTCATCCGCGAATCCTGGGTCATCGGCGACATCGCCCGCAAGGCTCCGGGGCTGAGATACGCGACCGCACCACTTCCGAAGGGAACGCTCATGGTGCCGGTCGACCTCTACGTGCCGGCCAGGGGCGCCAAGAACAAGCTCGCCTGGGACTACGTGATGAAGGCGAGCGAGCCCGCGAACCTCGTCTGGCTGGCCGAGCAGACCGCCTGGATCCCGAACCGAAAGGGCGTCGACTACTCGGCCGTGATCGCGAAGACGCCCCAGCTCGCGGCCTTCATCGAACCGCCGAGCACCTACGGCTACTTCACGGCGGCCGGCATCTCGCCCGCGAGCGAGATCCTGACCCGGCTCGCGGCCCGGCTGGAGAAGGCCTATACGGATGCCTCGCTCGTCGGCAATGACGCCGCGGTCGACGCTCTCCTGAAGAGCGCCGCCGAGGAGACGAACCGAATCCTGGCGCGCGAGGACCTGCTGGCGAAGCCCTGATCGCCCGCCCGGCGTAACTCGGTCGGCCCATCCGGAGAGGTCATGCGCCGCGAGCAGGGTTGGGTGTTCGCGGTCCTCGCGCTGCTGCCGGTGCTGGCGATCTATGCCTGCGTGCGCGTCTACCCGATCGCGGAGACGCTCAGGCTCAGCCTGTTCCAGTGGAACATCGTGTCTCGGCGCAAGCCTTTCGTCGGCCTCGACAACTTCGTCGAGCTCTCGACCGATCCACTTTTCCTGGAGGCACTCCTCAACACGACGGTGATCGCCTTCGGGGTGCTGGCGATCACGATCCCCGTGTCGCTCGTGCTCGCAGGCCTGATCCATAGCCGAGAGGGCTATCGGCGGAGCGGGATCTACGAGGCCTGCGTGTTCATGCCCCACATCGTGTCGCTGGTCCCGGCCGCGATGGCGTGGAAATGGATCTTCGACGCGAGGCTCGGGCCCCTGAACGCCGTGCTCGGGCTCGCGGGGATCGCGTCCCGGAGCTGGCTCTTCGATCCCGTGCTCTCCGTGCTCTGCCTGATCGTGCTGTGTGCCTGGCAGGCGGTCGGCTATGCGGTGCTCATCTTCCTCGTCGGGCTGAAGAACGTGCCGGACTCGCTCTACGAGGCAGCACGGCTCGACGGGGCCTCCTCGCTCCAGGCGTTCCGCTTCATAGCGATCCCGCTTCTCAAGCCCGTGATGCTGTACGTCTCGGTCGTGACGCTGATCTCGGCCTACAACATCTACGCCCAGGCCTTCGTGCTCGCATCCGACGGACAGGGCGCGCCGGGGCATCTCGTGCGCGTCCTCGTGCTCGACATGCTGGAGAACTCGTTCCGCAACTATCGGGTCGGCTACGCGGCCGCCGAGGCGGTGATCCTGCTCGCCATCGTGCTCGTGCTGACGGGCGTGCAGTTCAGGCTCTTCCGCGACGAGAGCCGTGCATGAGCCAAGCCGCCCGATCCCGCGCGCGCTGGGCAGGGCTCTCGATCGACGCCATCCTGTCGCTCGTCAGCGTCGCGATGGTGCTGCCGCTCGTGTTCCTCGTCAGCAACGCTTTCAAGACCCCGCAGGAGCTGCTGAGCTGGCCGCCGACGGTGGTGCCGGCCGAACCGACACTCGACAACATCGCGGGCGTGCTGCGCGAGACGCCGCTCCTGCGCTGGATCGGCAACACGCTCCTCTTCGCGGTCCTGTCCTCCACCTGCATCGTGGCGACCTCCGCGATCGCTGGTTACGTGCTCGCCAAATTCCGGGTGGCGGGATTCCGGATCATCTTCGCGGTCCTCCTCGCGACGGCAGTCGTGCCGTTCGAGGTCTACATGATCCCGCTTTATCTCGGCGTGCAGGCCGCAGGACTTCTCAATACCCTGCCCGGACTGCTGATCGGCTATTTGGTGATGAGCTTCGGCATCTTCCTGGTCCGCCAATACGTCACGACATCGATCCCGGACGAGTTGCTGGAAGCCGCCCGGATCGACGGCGCCGGCGAGGGCTGGATCTTCCTGCGCGTCGTGCTGCCCCTGATGCGCGGGCCGCTCGGTGCGCTGTCGGTGCTGGCATTCTTCCAGGCCTGGACGGCCTTCGCCTGGCCGCTCGTCGTGGTGACGAACAAGGACACCTACACGCTCGAAGTCGGTCTGGCGCTGTTCCAGACCGGGTTCACGGTCGATCTCGGCCGCTTGAGCGCGGCCGCGTCGCTCGCTCTGATCCCGAGCGTCCTGTTCTTCTCGATCATGCGCCGCAACTTCGTGCGCGGGATCGCGGCGGGCGGCCTCAAGGA
>CAXUHE010000338.1:0-3047 GCA_964250725.1 uncultured Enterovirga sp.
GGCTGCGTCCTCCTCGACGTGCAGAAGGCGGCCGCGGAGGCCGGGCTCCTGTTCCCGCTTTCGCTGCCCTCCGAGGGCTCCTGCCGCATCGGCGGCAACCTCGCGACGAATGCCGGCGGGACGGCGGTGCTCCGCTACGGCAACGCCCGCGAGCTGGTGCTCGGGCTCGAGGTGGTGCTGGCCGACGGCCGGATCTGGAACGGCCTCTCGGCGCTGCGCAAGGACAATACCGGCTACGACCTGAAGCACCTGTTCATGGGGTCGGAGGGCACGCTCGGCATCATCACGGCCGCCGTCCTGAAGCTGTTCCCGGCCGTCAAGGCACGCGCGACCGCCCTCGTCGGACTGGCCTCGCCGCAGGCTGCGCTGACGCTCTTCGAGCGGCTGCGCGGCCAGGCGGGCGAGACGCTGACCGCCTTCGAGTACATGCCGCGTTTCGCCATCGAGATCGTGATGAGGCACGCCGCGGGCGCCGTGAGGCCGCTCGCCGGCGACCACCATTCCTACGCGCTCGTCGAGCTCGCCTCGCCGCGGCGGGACCAGGACGTCGCCGCGCTCCTCGAAGACGCGCTCGGCGCCGCGATCGAGGACGGGCTCGTCGAGGACGCGGCGGTCGCCTCGTCGGACGCGCAGCGCCTCGCGCTGTGGAACCTGCGGGAGCGCCTCTCCGACACGCAACGCCACGAGGGCGGCTCGATCAAGCACGACGTCGCGGTGCCGGTGTCGCGGGTCGCGGACTTCATCGTGGAGGCAAGCCAGGCCTGCGAGGCCGAGATGGAGGGGGTGCGGGTCTGCGCCTTCGGGCACTTCGGGGACGGCAACATCCACTTCAACCTGTCGCAGCCCGTCGGCATGGAGAAGGCGGCGTTCCTGGCGGCATGGGAGCGCTTCAACGACGTCGTCCACGGGATCGTGGGGCGCATGCGCGGCTCCATCTCGGCCGAGCACGGGATCGGGCTCCTCAAGCGCGACGAACTCGCGACCTACAAGGACCCGGTCGCGCTCGACGTCATGCACACGCTGAAGCGCGCGCTCGACCCCCGCAACATCCTCAATCCCGGCAAGGTGCTGGCGATCGGCGACGACCTGCCGGCGTCGCTGCCCGGACCTGCCCGTTGAGCGAGCCGGACCTCGACATCCTGGCGCTCGGCGAGCCGCTCATGGAGTTCGCCGAGATAGATCGGCAGGGCGAGCGCCTGTTCCTGCCGGGCTTCGGGGGCGACACATCGAACGCCGCCGTGGCTGCCGCCCGGCAAGGCGCGCGCGTCGCCTACGTCACCGCGGTCGGCGACGATCCGTTCGGGCGCGAGTTCCTGGCGCTCTACGACCGCGAGGGGATCGACCGGTCGGCCGTCACCGTGCGGGCCGGTGGCCGCACCGGCCTCTACTTCATCTCCTACGGCGAGGACGGGCACGTCTTCAGCTACGTCCGGGCCGGCTCGGCCGCGAGCGGGCTCACGCCCGAGCATGTCCCAGCCGACCTCGTGGCGCGCGCCCGCGTGCTCCATCTCTCCGGCATCAGCCAGGCGATCTCCGCCTCCGCGGCGGATGCCGGCTTCGCGGCTATCCGGCACGCCAAGGAGGCTGGCCGGATCGTCTGCTACGACACGAACCTGCGGCTCGCGCTCTGGCCCCTCGACCGCGCCCGCGCCGTGATCCACGCGGCGGTGGCGCAGGCCCACATCGCCCGACCGGGCCTCGACGACGCCCGCAAGCTCACCGGCCTCGCCACGCCTGACGAGATCGCCGACCACTATCTCGCCATGGGGCCGACGATCGTCGCCATGACGCTCGGCCGGTACGGCACGCTCGTCGCGACGCGTGACGAACGCCGGCTGGTGCCGGCCTTCCGGGTCGACGCAGTCGATGCAAGCGGGGCCGGCGACACGTTCGGCGGCGCATTCCTGGCGGAATGGCTGCGGACGGGGGACCATTTCGGCGCGGCCCTGTACGGCAACGCCGCAGCCGCGCTGAAGACCACGGGCTACGGCGCGGTGGCGCCCATGCCGAAGCGCGCGGCTGTTGAGGCCTTCATCCGCGAGCGTGGCCCCAGCTGAGGAGCTCGATCCTTCGGGGCCCGTCAGCAGCTCAGCCGTCGACGCTCGCGCTGTCCGAATTGACGGTAATGAGCCAGGCCCGACTCCATCTGGCCGCTCCTGACGGCACGGCGAACATCGGGATTGCAGCGCAGGTACTCGCGCTCGTCGAACCCGTAGCTGCGCTCCCTCGGGCCACGGTCGCCGTATCCGGGGCCGGGCTCCCCGTATCCAGGGCCTCGCTCCCTGTATCCGTATTCGGGCTCACGCGGCGGTCCGCCGTAATACGGTTGAGCGGCGGCGGAGCCCACCGCGCCCATCAGGCCCACACCCACGGCCGCCATCGCCCAAAACGCCTTCATGTCGCGTGTCTCCTTGTACGGGCGACATCAACGCGCCGGAGGGCTCCTGGTTCGATCCTCCGCCCCAGGCGAGCGCAAGCTATCCCGCGAGGGCCAGCACCGTCCGCAGCAGCACGTCGGCTCCGGCCGCGCATTCGTCTTTCGTCGAGCTCTCGGCCTCGTTGTGGCTGATCCCGTCTCGGCAGGGCACGAAGATCATCGCGGTCGGCGCAACGCTCGCGGTGAAGAAGGCGTCGTGCCCGGCGCCCGAGGTCATCTGCCGGCGCCGGTACCCGAGCGCGTCCGCGGACCGCGCGATCTCGTCCGCGATCCCGCGATCGAACGCCACCGGGTCCTTGCGCCAGATCCGGTCGATCTCGACCAGGACGCCGCGCTCGCTCCCGATCGCGGCTGCGGCCCCGTCGATCGCCGCGCCCATGGCGTCGAGACGGTCTCTCTCCGGGTGGCGGTATTCCAGCGTGAAGCGCATCTCGCCGGGGATCGTGTTGCGGGAGGCCGGGAAGGCCTCGGCCACGCCGATCGTCGCGACGCCGTCCGGCCCGTGCTCGCGCGCGATCCGCTCGACCGCGAGCGCGAAGGCCGCGAAGGCCGCGAGCGCGTCGCGGCGCAGCGGCATCGGCGTCGAGCCAGCGTGGCTCTCGCGCCCGAC
>CAXUHE010000339.1:0-2994 GCA_964250725.1 uncultured Enterovirga sp.
CATCGTTGCCGATGCGACCCTCGTTACCTGACTCGCTCAGTTCTCACACAGCCTGTCGCGCCGGGCTTTTTCATGTCGGGCGCGCGCATGCCGCGGGAACGGGCCGGGCACGCACCCGTTCCCCGATGGTCCCCACAACGGAGCGATCGACGTGCCCGACGACATCTCTCCCCTCTCGCGGCGCGGCCTGATCCAGGCAGCCGGTGCAGGCATCGCGGGCGCGGCGATCGCCGGACCCGCGCGGGCCCAGTCCGCGCTCCCGCCCTCTCCGCTCGATACGGGCCGCGTCGAAGCCGGTCGCGTCGAATTCCCGAACTGGCGCGGACCGGCCGACCAGCCCTCGCCGCCCCCGCCCGCGCCGCTTCCGCCGGACGGCCGGCTCGGCTTCGCGATCGTGGGGCTCGGGCGGCTCTCGCTCGAGGAGATCCTGCCGGCCTTCGGCGAATCGAAGCGCGCGAAGCCCGTGGCGCTCGTCTCCGGCAGCCCGGAGAAGGCGCGCGTCGTGGCCGCCCAGCACGGCATCCCGGCGAGCTCGGTCTACGACTACGCGTCCTTCGACAGGATTGCGCAGGATCCGACGATCGGGGCGGTCTACATCGTGCTGCCGAACGCGATGCACCACGAATTCGTGCTGCGCGCCGCGAAGGCCGGCAAGCACGTGCTGTGCGAGAAGCCGATGGCGGTCTCCTCCCGCGAGGCGCGCGAGATGGTGGACGCCTGCAAGGCCGCGCAGGTCCGGCTCATGATCGCCTACCGGATCCAGTACGAGCCGTTCAACCGGGAGGTCATCCGGCTCATCCGCTCGGGCGAGCTCGGTGCGCTCAAGTTCATGGACGCGGTCAACACGCAGCAGCAGGGCGATCCCGACCAGTGGCGCATGAAGCGCGCGATGGCGGGCGGCGGGGCGCTGCCGGACATCGGGCTCTACTGCCTCAACACGGCGCGCGCCTATATCGGCGAGGAGCCGAGCGAGGTCTACGCGCGGGCCTGGAGCACGCCGGGCGACCCGCGCTTCCGGGAGGTGGAGGAGAACGTCTCCTTCATGCTGGGCTTCCCGTCGGGCGTCACGGCGAACTGCTTCACCGGCTACGGGGCGCATGACGGCAAGCCGATGCGGGTCCATCTCGAACAGGCCTGGATCGATCTCGAGAACGCCTTCGCGTATCGCGGGCAGCAGATGCGGATCGGCCGGCGCGGACCCCGCAGCGGGATCGTCGAGCAGGTGATGATCGGCGCGAGGAACCAGTTCGCCCTGGAGATGGACCATTTCGCCGAGTGCGTGGCGGAGAACCGCCAGCCGCGCACGCCGGGCGAGGAGGGCCTGCAGGACCACGTCCTCATGGAGGCGATCTACGAATCGGCGCGCTCCGGCGCGCCCGTGCGGCTCGCCGAGGTGAAGGGGCGCGACACGACCCGCGGCCCCGAGCCGTCCTCGCCGTGAGCTGGATCCTCTATGTCGTGGCCTTCGTGGCGGGCTCGCTCAACACGGTCCAGGCCGGCGCGAACGTCACGCTGAACAAGGCCTTCGGGCAGCCGGTCGCGGTCGCGCTCGTCGGGACCGCGATGAACCTCGCGGCCTACGCGATCGCGGCGCCCTTCGTCGGCTTCGCGTTGCCGAGCTGGGACAAGGTGGCGTCCGTGCCCTGGTGGGGCTGGTTCGGCGGCATGCTGGGCGGGGCCTACGTGCTCGCGATGATCCTTCTCGCCGGCAAGGTGGGCTCGGCCGTGTTCAGCGGGATCACGGTCACGGCCGCGATCATCACCTCGATCGCGCTCGACCATTTCGGCCTGGTGGGATTCGAGGTGCACGAGGCCGGGATCGGGCGGCTCGCCGGTGGCGCGCTCATGATCTGCGGGCTGCTGCTCGTCTGCCTATCCTGACGGGCGAGCCGCGGGCCGGTCGATCGCCGACAGGCCGAGCCAGCGTGCCATCTCGGCGAGTTCGGCGTCCAGCGCCTCCTGAACATCGCCCGCCGGCTCGCCGGACTCGACATGCACCGCGTGCACGATCAGGCGCTTCGCGGCCCGGTCCGCCTTGAGGTCGACCCGGGCCACGATGCGCTCGCCCATGAGGAAGGGCAGCACGTAGTAGCCGTGCTCGCGCTTGTGGGCCGGCGTGTAGATCTCGATGCGGTAGCGGAAGCCGAACACGCGCTCGGTGCGGGCGCGCTCCCAGACGAGCGGGTCGAAGGGCGAGACGAGCGCGGCCGCCTCGATGCGGTTCGGGATGCGGACGTCCGGCCGGATGTAGCCGGGCGCCGTCCAGCCTGCCACGGCGACCGGCAGGATCTCGCCGTCCTCGACGAGGCTCGCGAGCGCGGCGCGGGCGTCCGCCGGGTCGAGCCGGAAGTAGTCGCGCAGGTCGCGCTCCGTCGCGACGCCGAGGCCGCCGGCCGCGACCCTGATCAGCTCCCGATGCGCGTCGCGCTCCTCGGGCGTTGGCGCCGACAGGATGGCGGCGGACAGCACGCGCTCCGGCAGGTCGTAGACGCGCTCGAAGCCGCCGCGCCGCGTGGCGGTCGTGATGAGCCCGCCCCAGAACAGCCATTCAAGCGCCCGCTTGCCGTCGCTCCAGCCCCACCACCCGCCCTGACCGCGCTCTCGCGGCTCCTCGGGCCGGCCTAGGTCGCGGGCGGCGAGGGGCCCGCGCCGTCGCACCTCGTCGAGCACCGCGTCGATGAAGGGGCGCCGCTCCGCCGCGAAGCGCACGAGGCCGCCGTAGATGCCCCGCCCGGCCCGCGCCCGCTCCATGCGCCAGCGCATGTGCCGATGAAGGTCGAGCCGGACCAGCGAGGCCTCGTGGCCCCAGTACTCGAAGACCTGCCGCTTGCGTCCGCCATAGGAGAGCCGGTCGAGCAGCGCCGTGTCGTAAGGGCCCAGGCGGGAGAAGAACGGGACCGTGTGGGCGCGCGCCAGCACGTTGACCGAATCGATCTGCACGAGGCCGAGCCGGTCGACGACCCGGGCGAGGTGCCGGATGCCGGGCGCCGCGAC
>CAXUHE010000340.1:0-2960 GCA_964250725.1 uncultured Enterovirga sp.
CTCAGCCCGAGCGCTGCCGCGACGCCCACCACCCCGAAGATGATGCCGAACACGATCAGCGTGTTCTGGTAGCCGGAGCTCTCCAGCATCGAGGTCACGGGGAAGCTCGTGAACATCGCGCCCATGCCGTAGCCGGCCGCCACGAGGCCCGCCGCGAAGCCGCGCCGGTCCGGGAACCAGCGCACCATCAGCCCGACGATCCCGACATACACGATGCCGGTGCCGATGCCGCAGAACAGGCCGTAGGTGAGGTAGAGCGTGAGGAGGCTCGTCGCGTAGGCGGCGAGCACCCAGCCGAGCCCGGACAGGGCTGCGCCCGCCGCGATCAGGAGCTTCGGGCTGAACCGGTCGATCAGGTAGCCCTGGACGGGCGAGAAGAAGGTCTGGAGCACGATCAGCAGCGTGAACGTGACCTGCAGGGCGGGCAGGCTCGCACCCGTCACCTCGCCGAAGGGCTTGGTGAACAGCGTCCACACGTATTGCGGGCTTGAGATCGCCATCATGGTGATCAGGCCGAGGATCAGCTGCGTCGAGCGCGTGCCCGTCGTGGCTGTCGGCAGGGTGGCGGATTGGGCGATGGCGCTCACGATCGGCTCCGGGCACGGCGATGTTCACGCCACGCAAACCATATGCCGGACTTGCCAGCGGCATCCCGGCGGCCGAAACCGTCCGGGACAAGGACGCCCCCATGCTGATCGCCACCTGGAACGTCAACTCGGTCAAGCAGAGGCTCGAGCACCTGCTGGGCTTCCTGTCGGGCTCGGGAGCGGACGTCGTGTGCCTGCAGGAGATCAAGTGCGTCGACGAGGCGTTTCCCGCGGCCGAGATCGAGGCGCTCGGCTACAACGTGGCGGTCCACGGGCAGAAGGGCTTCAACGGGGTCGCGATCCTGTCGAAGCTGCCGCTGGAGGACGTCACGCCGCGGCTGCCCGGCGACGGGGAGGACGTCCAGTCGCGCTATCTCGAGGCCGTGGTGTCCACCCGGGCGGGCGCGGTGCGCGTCGCGTCGATCTACCTGCCGAACGGCAATCCCGTGACGACGGACAAGTTCGCCTACAAGCTCGCCTGGATGGAGCGGCTCGCCCGGCACGCGAAGGACCTGCTCGCCTACGAGGAGCCGCTCGTGCTCGCCGGCGACTACAACGTGATCCCGGACGCCCGCGACGTCGACGATCCGTCGGCCTGGCTCGAGGACGCGCTCTACCGCCCGGAGACGCGAACCGCGTTCCGCGCGCTCCTCGCGGCCGGGTTCACAGACGCGCTGCGCGCCTGCGACGACCGCGCGGGGCTCTACACGTTCTGGGACTATCAGGCCGGCGCCTGGCAGCGCAACAAGGGCATCCGGATCGACCACCTCCTGCTCTCGCCCCAGGCGGCCGACCGGCTGACCGGCGTCGAGATCCACAAGGGCACGCGCGCACTGGAGAAGCCCTCGGACCACGTGCCGGTCTCGGTCACGCTGGATCTGTGAGGCTCAGACTGTTTGAAATCGCGAAACCGACCTTCCTCATGCTGAGGAGCAGCCGCAGGCTGCGTCTGGAAGCACGCGCACGTCCGTTGTGCATCCTTCGAGACGCCCGCTTTGCGGGCTCCTCAGGATGACGAAGGTTCAGAGGAAAAGCGGCATTTCCAAGCAATTTCTCAGCGCGTGATCTGCTCGCAATTGAGTCGCCTGCGCAGCAGGCACTCCTCGAGTTGCGCGTTGCGGTGCATGGCGGTCATCAGCCAGTAGCCGCCGACCAGGATCGCGACGGCGACGATCGCGACCGCGAGGTTCTGCCGATCCCGCTGATCCAATGATCTATTGGGGCTTCGACCGCACCGCGATCCAGTAGAGGATCAGGCCCGACACGAGCATCGACAACGGCGCGATATAAAGTCCGAAGATCTGGTAATCGGTCATTCTCGTAGCCGTCCAAGAAGTCCTCTCGCGACAAGATGTAGGGCGATCCCGATGAAACAGCAAACCGATACGCTGAGCGCGGCGGCTGTTGCTGTGACCTGTGGATTGCCGACGAGGACGGATACGAGTGGAGCAATTCCGCCCACAGCGAAGGACGCGATCGCGACGCCGTTCAGCGCCGTCGCGGTCAGCTTCGTGCGTTCGTTGTCGACGAGCGGCATCGCGGCTCAGCGGCGATTCATGGCGGCTCAGCGCCGCTTGGCCTGGAACTGCTCGAGGAACGCGAGCGCCGTGCGCCGGTCGGTCTCGGTCGAGGCCTCGAAGGCCTCCGCGTAGAGGCTCGAGATCCAACCGTCGCGCTTCGGGTCGGCGCCCTCCTTGGCGATCGACAGCCACATCAGCCCGCGCGCGGGCTGGCGCGGCACGCCCTGTCCGTTGACGAGGATCTGCCCGAGCAGCGCCTGGGCCGGATGGTGGCCCTTCTCGGCCGCGAGGTTCAGCCAGCGCGCCGCTTGGCGCGGGTCGCGGTCCGTGCCGGTTCCTTCGAGGTAGAGGCGCGCGAGGCTGTACTGCGCGGTCGAATCGCCGAAATAGGCGGCCGCATACTGGAACATCTCGACGGCACGCTCGGGGTTGATCGCGACGTAGCTCCCCTTGATCCCGTCGAGGAAGAAGGTGCCCAGCGCCACGAAGGCGCTGGCCACGATGCCGGGGACGGCGTCGTCGAGGTCGGCGTCGGAGTCGACGATGACGCAGTTCTTGCCGCCCATCTCGGCGACGACGCGCTTGAGGTGGTTCTGCCCCGGCGCCGGGACCGCCGCGGTCTTCAGGATCTCGAGGCCGACCGTGTTCGAGCCGGTGAAGGCGATCGTGTGGACGCCGGGATGGGCGACCAGGGCCGCGCCGACGTCGCCCTCGCCGGGCAGGAACGAGAGTGCCTCGCGCGGGACGCCGGCGGCGTGCAGCGCGTCGACGACCGCCTTCGCGCACGCCGGCGACTGCTCGGCGGGCTTGAGCACGACGGCGTTGCCGGCGGCCAGCGCGGGAGCGAGCTTCC
>CAXUHE010000341.1:0-2885 GCA_964250725.1 uncultured Enterovirga sp.
GGGATCTCGGCTGGTACGGCTTCTGGTCGATGATGATCTTCCTCGGCGTGCTGACGGTAGGCTTCGTGTACGAATGGAAAAAGGGAGCGCTTGAATGGGATTGACGGCGAGCTCCACCTCGGTCGCGCCTGCTCCGCGCGGTATCCTCGATCCATACACCGGCAAGCCTGTCGGCTCCAACGATCCGTTCTTCCGCGACGTCAGCGACGAGCTCTCGGATAAGGGTTTCCTGGTCACCACGGCGGATGATCTGATCACCTGGGCCCGGACGGGCTCGCTGATGTGGATGACCTTCGGTCTCGCCTGCTGTGCGGTCGAGATGATGCACATGTCGATGCCGCGCTACGATGCCGAGCGCTTCGGCTTCGCGCCGCGCGCGACGCCGCGTCAATCCGATGTCATGATCGTCGCAGGAACGCTCACGAACAAGATGGCTCCCGCACTCCGCAAGGTCTACGACCAGATGCCGGAGCCGCGCTACGTCATCTCGATGGGCTCCTGTGCCAATGGCGGCGGCTACTACCATTATTCCTACGCGGTCGTGCGTGGTTGCGACCGCGTCGTGCCAGTCGACATCTACGTGCCGGGCTGTCCGCCGACCGCGGAAGCTCTGCTCTACGGCGTCCTGCTTCTCCAGAAGAAGATCCGCCGCACGGGCACGATCGAGCGGTGAGCGGGATGGATTTGAACGTCCTTTCCGATCACGTCGTCGACATTCTGGGTGACGTCGTCACCGGCCGCGCGATCAGCCACGATCAGCTGACCATCGTGGTCGAGGGCGAGCACATCGCCCGGACGATCACGAAGCTGCGCGACGACCCGGAGTGCTTGTTCGTATGCTTCGTCGATCTTCTTGGCGTCGACTATCCGGGCCGGGAGCGCCGTTTCGACGTCGTCTACAGCCTGCTCTCGCCGCGCCATAACCAGCGCATCCGCGTGAAGGTGGAGACGGACGAGGACACGCCCGTGCCCTCGATCGTCGATCTGTTCCCCGCCGCCAACTGGTACGAGCGGGAGGCTTACGACCTTTACGGCATCCTTTTCTCCGGCCACCCGGACCTGCGCCGTATCCTCACGGATTACGGTTTCGAGGGGCATCCGCTCCGCAAGGACTTCCCGCTGACGGGCTTCGTCGAGGTGCGCTACGACGACGAGCAGAAACGTGTGCTCTACGAGCGCGTGAAGCTTCAGCAGGAGTTCCGCAATTTCGATTTCCTCTCGCCCTGGGAAGGCACGGACTATGTCCTCCCGGGCGACGAGAAGGCCAAGGCACCCGACGTGAAGGCACCCGACGTGAAGGCGAGCTGACGATGGCGCTGGACCTCAATGTCGCGGACGAGCGGGCCGAACTGCTCGACACGCGCCCTCATCCCGAGACCTCGACGGCACTCCGCGACGGTCCGGACCTCCTGCCGTCGGCCGGACGCGAGCACGAGATTCGCAATTTCTCGATCAATTTCGGGCCGCAGCATCCGGCGGCGCACGGCGTGCTGCGCCTCGTGCTGGAACTCGACGGCGAGGTCGTGGAGCGGGTCGATCCTCATATCGGCCTTCTGCATCGCGGCACCGAGAAGCTGATCGAGTACAAGACTTACCTTCAGGCGACGCCCTATTTCGATCGGCTCGACTACTGCTCGCCGATGAACCAGGAGCACGCCTTCTGCCTCGGCATCGAGAAGCTCGTCGGGGTCGAGGTGCCGAAGCGCGGCCAGCTGATCCGGGTCCTGTATTCCGAGATCGGGCGGCTCATGTCGCACCTCCTCAACGTCACCACGCAGGCGATGGATGTCGGCGCGCTGACACCGCCGCTCTGGGGGTTCGAGGAGCGCGAGAAGCTGGTCGTGTTCTACGAGCGCGCCTCCGGCTCGCGCATGCACGCGAATTATTTCCGTCCGGGCGGAGTCCACCAGGATCTGCCGGGCAAGCTCCTCGACGACATCTGGGATTTCTGCGACCCGTTCCTGAAGGTCTGCGACGATCTCGACGCGCTCTTCATCGGCAACCGCATCTTCAAGCAGCGCAACGTCGATATCGGGGTCGTGACCTTGGACGAGTGCTGGAAGTGGGGCTTCTCGGGCGTGATGGTGCGCGGCTCGGGCGCTGCCTGGGATTTGCGCAAGTCGCAGCCCTACGAGTGTTACGAGGAGCTCGAGTTCGACATCCCCGTGGGGACGAACGGCGACAACTACGACCGGCAGGTGATCCGCATGCTGGAGATGCGTGAATCCGTCCGCATCATGAAGCAGTGCCTCCACAAGCTTCGCTCGGCGGAGGGTGGCGGGCCGATCTCGTCGGTCGACGGCAAGTTGGTGACGCCGAAGCGGGCCGAGATGAAGCGCTCGATGGAGGCGCTCATCCACCACTTCAAGCTCTACACGGAGGGCTTTCACGTTCCGGCGGGCGAGGTCTATGCCGCCGTCGAGGCGCCAAAGGGCGAGTTCGGCGTCTACCTCGTCAGCGACGGGACCAACAAGCCGTATCGCTGCAAGATCCGCGCGCCGGGCTTCGCGCATCTCCAGGCGATGGACTTCATGTGCCGCGGCCACATGCTGGCCGACGTCGCGGCCGTGCTCGGCTCGCTCGATATCGTGTTCGGCGAGGTGGATCGCTGATGTCCGTCCGTCGTCTCGCACCTGCTGCCGACCAGCCGGCCGCCTTCACGTTCACGCCCGAGAACCTGACCTGGCTCGACGGCCAGGTCGCGAAATATCCGGATGGGCGCCAGGCCTCCGCCGTCATCCCGGCGCTCTGGCAGGCGCAGAAGCAGTCGGGCGGCTGGCTGCCTCAGAAGGCGATCGAGGCCGTCGCGGTGCGTCTCGGCATGCCGACGATCCGCGTGATGGAGGTCGCGACTTTCTACACGATGTTCAACCTGGAGCCGGTCG
>CAXUHE010000342.1:0-2874 GCA_964250725.1 uncultured Enterovirga sp.
GGTGGTCCAGTTGACAAGCCGGGCTCAAGCGGAGCGGGAGGCGCGACCTCGGGCTGCGTGCCGACCGTGACCTACAAGCCCTACGGCGTGTCGCTCGCCTTCACGCCGATCGTGCTCGCGGAGGGCCGGATCAGCCTGCACGTCTCGACGGAGGTCAGCGAGATCGATCGCGACAACCAGGACGCGGTGACGAAATCGCCCGGCTTCCGGACCCGCAAGACCACGACCTCCATCGAGCTCCCCTCTGGCGCCACCATGGTGACCGCGGGGCTGATCAGTTCGCAGTCGAGCCAGACCATCAGCGGCGTCCCAGGGCTGATCAACCTGCCCATCCTGGGCACGCTCTTCCGGTCGCGCGATTTCCAGCGCCGCGACAGCGAACTGATGGTCATGGTCACTCCCTTCATCGCCAAGCCGATGGAATCGGCCCAGGCGGTGCGACCCGACGACGGCTTCGCCGAGGCGAACGATCCGCAGACCGTCCTGCTCGGACGGCTGAACAAGATCTACGGGGTCGCGGGACCGGGCGCTCCCGTCCGCGGCTATGGCGGACGGGTCGGCTTCATCACCGACTGATCCCAGCAATCTTGGCCCGACGCGACCCTGTCGCCCCTAAGCGAGGCTCGAACATGCCGCTCGATCAGACACGCTCCACCTCTCCCGCCCCACCGCTCGCGGCGTTGCTCCTGGCCGCCCTCTTGCCAATGCTGGGCGCCTGCCAGACGGGTGGCGAGGTCACCGGCTCGATCTACCCGGAGAGTTTCCACGACCGTCACCCGATCGTGCTCAAGGATGGTGCGCGCGTTCTCGACGTGTTCGTGGGCGGCCCGGGCGGCCTCGTGCCCCGGGAACGGGAGGACGTGGCGAATTTCCTGGCGGAGTACCGTCGCTCCGGGACTGGGGCCCTGATCGTGCAGGTGCCCGTCGGAGCCGGCACCAACCCCGCCACCCAGCAGGCGCTCGGGACGATCCGCGCGGCCGCGGGCGGGCGGGCCACGATACGTTCGTACGAGCCCGGCGATCCGGCGGCCGCCTCCCCGATCCGGCTCAGCTTCCGCAAGCTCGAAGCGAAGGTGACCTCGAAATGCGGGCTGTGGCCCCAGGATCTCGGCGTCGGCGACACCGCGTACAGCCTGCGCAACGAGCAGTACTGGAACTTCGGCTGCGCCTACCAGTCCAACCTCGCCTCCCAGGTCGCCGATCCCGTCGATCTCGTGCGTGGGCGTGCCGAGACGCCGCCCGACACGGGACGGCGCATGTACAACTTCGGTCAGAGCCGCCAGGGCCAGGACCCGTCGACACAGTACAAGCAACAGGACAGCTCGGTGAAGCAGAGCGTGGGCCAGTAATGGCCAGGCACAGGGCGAACCGGGGAGTGCATGTTCATGTCTGACGCGACCGACAAGCCGGAAACCCTGATCGTGCCGCTACCGCGAGTCACGATCCAGGCCTTCTGCGAGACCGCGCAGGTCGCCGACACCATCGGGGCGGCGGCGGGCGACCGTCGCATGCAGAAGGCACATGTGAAGGTCCAGATGGGGGGCGCGTCCGCGGCCGTCGAGGCCTACCGGCTTGCGCCGACGCCGAACGTCGTCGTGCTCGAATTCCAGGCCGATCGCGGGGCGATCCTGTCCGCGCTCGACCAGCTCGCCTCCGTCTGCGACGCGGGCACGAAGGTCATGGTCATCGGTCATGTCAACGACGTGTTCCTCTACCGTGACATGATCAGCCGGGGGGTCAGCGAGTACCTCATCGCCCCCATGGGCGTGCTCGATTTCGTGCGGGCCGGCTCGCACCTCTTCGCGATGCCGGGCGCCTCTCCGCTCGGCCGCACCGTCGCGGTGATCGGCGCCAAGGGGGGCGTCGGCTCCTCCACGATCGCGCACAACATCGCCTGGTCGATCGCGCAGAATCTCTCGACCCAGACCGTCATCGTCGACCTCGACATCGCGTTCGGGACGGCCGGGCTCGACTTCAACCAGGACCCCCCGCAGGGCGTCGCGGAGGCGGTCTTCGCGCCCGACCGGCTCGATGCCAATCTCGTCGACCGGCTGCTCTCGAAGTGTTCGGACCACCTGAGCCTGCTCGCCGCGCCCGCGATGCTCGACCGCACGACGGACCTGACGGAGACGGCGCTCGACGGACTGATCGACATCCTGCGAAGCTCGATCCCAACGATCGTCCTCGATATGCCCCATCTCTGGAGCGCCTGGACGCGCCGCCTGCTGCTCGGCGCGGACGAGGTCGTGATCGTCGCGACTCCCGACCTCGCCTCGCTGCGCAACACCAAGAACATCTACGACGTGCTGCGTCAGTCCCGGCTGAACGACGCGACGCCACGCATCGTGATGAACCAGACCGGGACGCCGAAGCGCCCGGAGATCGGCGCGGCCGAGTTCGGCAAGGCGATCGGCGCCGAGATCGCCGCGACGCTGCCCTTCGATGCGGCGCTCTTCGGCGCAGCCGCGAATAACGGGCAGATGATCGCCGAGGTCCAGCCCTCCGGCAAATACGCCGAGACCTTCGGCCAGCTCGCCTCCACGCTGACCGGACGCATGGAGCCCAAGCGCTCGCGCGGCAAGCTCTTCGAGCCGTTCATCTCCAAACTGGCCCGCCGCAAGGCGTCCTGAGGATCGTCCGAGATGTTCGGCAAGCGAAGCACGACCGCCCCGGCGAAACCCGCGGCCACGATGCCGGTCCGCGAGGGCAGGACGGCGCACGCGCCCGTGCCGGTCCTGTCCGATCCGGGCGGACCCGCACGCGCCATCGAGATCGCCATCGCGGCCCCGCCCGAGATGCGCAAGTCGGACGAATACTACCAGACGAAAAGCATGATCTTCGGGGCGCTGATCGAAGCCATCGATCTCGCGCAGC
>CAXUHE010000343.1:0-2866 GCA_964250725.1 uncultured Enterovirga sp.
GGATCAGGTGACGGATGTCGGCCAGAGCCTCGCGGGCGAGAACGATAGAATAGGGAACGCGATCGACCGCCGGCAGCCCGGCGCCGACGCTGCTGCGCGCCGCACTCGTCGGGCCGATGAGCCGAGCGCCGGTCCGCGAGGCGATACGCGCCGCGATGCCGAGGCCGGGCTCCCGCAGGGCGGCGCCCCCGATCATCAGCGCGACGCCACCGCCGGCCTTCAGCAGATCGGCGGCTCTCGCGATGGCAGCCGGATCGGGCGCCGCCGGCTTTCGGGGAGACGCGACCTTGCCGACGGATCCGCCCTCGCCCCAGGCCGCGTCGGCAGGAACGATCAAGGTGGCGATTTCGCCGGGCGCGACACCCGCCCTGTGAATGGCGCGAGCCGTGTCGTCGCCCAGCGTCCGGGATGATCGGCTCGTCTCGACCTAATGCGAGACGGGCCGGGCGAGACCTTCAATGTCGGAGATCAGCGGCGCATCGAAGCCGCGATGATAGGTTGCGTGGTCTCCGACGATGTTCACCACGGGCGAGTGCGCCTTGCGGGCGTTGTGGAGATTGGCGACGCCGTTGCCGAGACCGGGGCCGAGATGGAGCAGCGTCACGGCCGGCTTCTCAGCCATGCGCGCGTATCCGTCGGCCATTCCGGTGACGACACCCTCGAACAAGCCCAGGATGCAGCGCACCGAGCTCGCCCTGTCCAGCGCTGCGACCAAGTGCATCTCGGATGTGCCCGGATTGGCGAAGCAGGTGTCGATACCGCCGCGGGCCAGAGTTCCGACAAGAGCGTCGGCACCGTTCATGCACGTCAATCCCTGAGCTAGCCTTAAGAACAAGCTGGCAACGTCCCACAGCCGTGTCAATTAGTGACACTATCTATCACTAGATGACAGTTTGGCATTACGAAGAAAGGGGAGAGTTGGATGCAAGTAGCCTTTGGGTATCTGGACGCGAGCAACGATCCCGAGCCACCGAGACCTGATCCTCGCGAAGACGGACGTGCAAACTCAGCGCCACTGGACGGCGTCCCTGCGAGATCTAGAGCCTGCTCGATTGACGCTGACCGCATCGCCACGCCTGATCATTCCTGTGCCCGAAGCGACGCCCGCAGACCGCGTGGCCAACCTGACGGGCATCGTCCCGCAAGGGGCATCATGTCGAGATCAACACGTATCGGGCTCGCGGGCGGGCTCGCGATCATGCTGGCCGGAGCGGCCGCGGCGCAGACCACGGCTCCGCAGGTCAGCGGGACACCCAGGAAGGGCGGCACGCTCCAGGTGGTGGTGACGCCCGAGCCCCCCATGCTGATGCAGGGGCTGAACCAGAACGGCCCGACCAACATGATCTCGGGCAACATCTACGAGTCGCTGCTGCGCTACGACCAGAAGCTGAACCCGATGCCATCGCTCGCGAAGAGCTGGGACATCTCGCCGGACCAGACGGTGTACACGTTCAAGCTCCAGGAGGGCGTGACCTGGCACGACGGCAAGCCGTTCGGGGCGGACGACGTGGTGTTCTCGCTCGACAAGTTCCTGCGCGAGGTCCATCCGCGCTGGCGGCCGATCGCGAACGGCCAGGTCAAGGCGATCGAGAAGGTCGACGACCTCACCGTGAAGATCACGCTGAAGCAGCCCTTCGGACCCTTTATCCTCTCGCAAGAGGTAGCGTCCGCTCCGATGATCCCGAAGCACATCTACGATGGCACGGATTACCGCGCGAACCCGGCGAACAACGCGCCGGTCGGCACCGGGCCGATGAAGTTCGCCGAGTGGCGCAAGGGCTCCTACGTCAAGCTCGTGCGGAATGAGGCCTACTGGGACAAGGGCCACCCGCTGCTCGACGAGATCTATTTCCAGTTCATCCCGGACGCAGCTTCTCGCGCAATCGCCTACGAGACCGGCAAGGTCGACGTGCTGACGGGCGGTTCGGTCGAGATCTTCGACGTCGCACGCCTCGCGAAGCTGCCTGATACTTGCGTGATCACGGGCGGGTGGGAGATGTTCGCGCCGCACGCCTGGATCACGCCGAACACGACGCGCGGCATCCTCGGCAACAAGACCTTCCGCCAGGCCATGATGTACGCGATCGACCGCGAGTTCGGCCGCGACGTCATCTGGTCGGGCTTCGGCAAGATCCCGACTGGGCCGATCTCGTCGAAGACGAAGTTCTACTCCGACCAGGGCGTCACGAAATACGCCTTCGATCCCGCGAAGGCCAAGGAGCTGGTCAAGGCGTCTGGCTACAAGGGCGAGACGCTCCGCTTCCTGTCGCTGCCCTACGGCGAGACCTGGTCGCGCTGGGCGGAGGCCATCAAGCAGAACTTCGCCGATGTCGGTATCAACATGGAGATCGTGTCGACCGACGTGCCGGGCTGGACGCAGAAGACGTCGAGCTTCGATTTCGACCTCACGTTCAACTTTCTGTACCAGCTGGGAGACCCGGCGACGGGCGTCGCGCGCTCCTACGTCTCGACGAACATCGTCAAGGGCAATCCGTTCGGCAATGTCGGCAGCTACGCGAACCCGGAGGTCGACCGGCTCTTCGCCGAGGCCGCGATCGCGCCCGCCGAGAAGCGTCAGGACCTCTACACGAAAGTGCAGCAGATCCTGGGCGACGAGTTGCCGGTCCTCTGGCTGCTCGAGCTCGATTTCCCGACCGTGTCGCGCTGCAACGTCAAGGACCTCGTGACGACCGGGATCGGCATCAACGACGGGGCGAAGAACGTCTGGAGGCAATAGGCGACGTGATCAGCTTCCTCGCCTCGCGGCTCGTCAAGGGGGCGCTTGTCCTCGTGGCGATCGCGATCGTCAATTTCGCGCTGATCCGCGCCGCGCCGGGCGACCCCGCGACCGTCATGGCGGGCGAGG
>CAXUHE010000344.1:0-2838 GCA_964250725.1 uncultured Enterovirga sp.
GCCGCCATGACGCCGAGCGGCACGCCGATCGCGACCCCGATGACGATCGCGGCCAGCGTCAGCTCGATCGTGTAGGGGAGGACGTGCGCGACGTCGTCGATGATCGGCCGGTTCGTCGCGAGCGAGCGCCCGAGATCGCCGGTCGCGACCTGGCCCAGGAAGTCCGCGTATTGCACGACGATCGGCCGGTCGATGCCGAGCTTCGCCCTGAGCTCGGCCCGCGCCTGCCCGCTCGCCTGGTCGCCGAGGATGACGAGCGTCGGGTCGCCCGGCACGACCCGGACGAGCACGAAGACGATTGTGAGGACCGCGACGAGCGTCGGGACCGCGAGCAGCAGGCGCTTGAGGATGAAGCGGGTCATCAGGGCCCGCGGCGGGTTCGGCCCGCGTCAGCTCTTGTCGGTCGCTTCCGTGATCACGGGCCCGAGATGGATCGCGCCCTTGAAGTCGTAGCCGAAATCGACGCTCTTCTTGTGCGCCCAGACCTGCAAGGCCTCCGTCATCGGGGCGGCGCAGACCTGATCGATGATCTTCGCCTGGGCGGTCTTCCAGAGCACCTTCTGCTTCTCGACATCGGGCTCGACGCGCGCCGCCTCGATCTCGGCATCGGCCGCGTTGCAGTGGGAGAAGTTCACGACCCCGCCGGGCTTGCCGACGATGGACGAGGACTCGAAGAACTGGGTCAGGAACGTGTCGGCCACGGGGAAGCGCGCGGCCGCGTAGTAGACGACGTCCGACAGGTCCTTGCGGATCTGGGCGTGGAAGGTCTGGTGGTCGACGACGTCGAGCTTGAGCTCGATGCCGATCTTCTTCAGCTGGCTCTGCACGACCTGCATCGTGGTCAGCATGGAGGGCAGCGTCGTCTGGATCGCGGTGATCGTCAGCCCGTTCGGGTAGCCGGCCTCGGCGAGCAGCGCCTTCGCCTTGGCGATGTCGAAGGCCGGCAGCGCGGCCTTCGGATCGGAGCCGAGATAGCCGTTCGGGATGATCGAGAGCGCGGCGTCGGTCACGAGCTTGCCGCGGAACGCGATGATCCCGTCCTGGCTCACCGCGTGCGCGATCGCGAGCCGCACGCGCCTGTCGTCGAGCGGCTTGTGGCTGATGTTGAGGTGCAGGAGCGAGAGCTCGGCCGGGCGCACGATGTCGACCGTGACGTCGGGCTCCTTGGCGAAGCGCTCCGCCCAGCGCTGGTCCTGGCGGCCGTACACGACGTCGAGCTCGCCCGACGTGAAGGCGAGGTCACGCGCGGAATCGGCCGGGATCAGCCGGTACACGATGCCGTCGAGCTTCGGCTTGCCGCGGAAGTAATCCGCGTTGGCGACCAGCCGCACGCTCTCGTTCGGCCGGTACTCCGCGAACGCGAAGGGGCCGGTGCCGACCGGCTTCAGGCGGAAATCGGCGCCGAGCGCCTCGACGGCCTTGCGGCTCACGACGTTGCCGCCATGATAGTTCGCGACGAGCCCGAGCAGCGACGGTACGGGCTGCTTCAGGGTGATCCTGACGGTCGACGGATCGACCGCCTCGACCTTCTCGAAGGACGCGTAGTCGCTGGCGAACGAGGAGGTTGCGGGATCGGCCGCGCGCTTCAGCGAGAACACCACGTCGTCGGCGGTGAGCTCGCCGTAGGTGCCGTGGAACTTGACGCCCTTGCGCAGCGTGAACGTCCAGGTCTTGCCGTCCTCGGACTTGACCCAGGACTGCGCGAGGTCGGGCTCCAGGGATTCGAGGTCGGTCGAGCCCGGCTTGAAGCGCACGAGGCCGCTGAAGATCCAGGAGACGACCGGCTTGTCCTGCGTCGAGGTCGCGCGGAACGGGTCGAGCTGGCTGACGTCGGCCGCCGCCATGCCGATGTTGAGCGTCTTGGCCGAGGCCGGCAGGGCCGCCATCGCCAAGGTCCCGGCAAAGGCGGCACAGAGCAGGACACGTCTCATCGCGGCGATCCTCGGGTGTTGTTGTGGCCGACCGGCCGTTTGACATCGTTCTAGGCGCGATCCGCGGGGCCCGATAGCGCCCGCGGCGGAAATCTCGTGCAGGTCCGGTGCCGGCGCGCCCAAATAGCAGTCAGGCTGGATGCGCGTTCTACAGCAGGTCCTCGTGCCGGCAGTTCAGCAGCACCTCCGCGATGGCGGCGTTGTTCGGCAGGCGGATCACCGTCTCGATCACGGCCGCGAGGTCCTCGGGGCGGGACATCTGGTCCCGCGGCTGCGTCGTGACGTGGGCCGTCATGTCCGTGTCGACGAAGCCCGGGCAGAAGGCGGTCGCCCGGATGCCGTGCGCCCAGCCCTCGCGACGGATCGCGTGGGTCAGCATCACGAGGGCGGATTTCGACATCGCGTAGCCGGTATTGGGGTTGCGCACCCGCTTGCCAGAGAGCGACGCCACGTTGACGATCCGGCCCTCCCCGGCCGCCACGAGGTGCGGCCACGCCGCCCGCACGAGCCGCATCGGGGCCTTCGTGTTGACCTCGAGGAGCGCGTCGAGCGCCGTCTCGTCCGGGTCGAGGAAATCGAAGACCGGATTGATGCCGGCGGCGTTCACCAGGACGTCGACCCGTCCGAAGCGCTCCACCGTGCCGGCCACCCAGGCCTCCGCCGCCCCGACCTCGGCCGCGTCGTCGCGCAAACCGTGACGCGTCCCGGACGCGACGCCCCGGCTCGGGTCGCGCAGCCCCGCGCTGATGGCGTAACCGACGGCTTCGAGCCGGTCCGCGACGGCGCGGCCGATCCCGCGGCTCGCGCCCGACACCATCGCGACGCGGCCTCGCGGATCAAGCATGCGGTGGTTCCTTGCCAAGCTCGATCGTTATAGGAAGGTCTCCCGGATCGGAGCGCAACTCAG
>CAXUHE010000345.1:0-2778 GCA_964250725.1 uncultured Enterovirga sp.
AGGATCGTGCGCAGCTTCGTCACATAGGCTTTCGCCTGCTCGGCCGAGCGCATGTCGGGCTTCGACACGATCTCCATCAGCGCGACGCCCGAGCGGTTGAGGTCGACGAAGCTGTCGGTCGGCGAGAGGTCGTGGATCGACTTGCCGGCATCCTGCTCGAGATGCAGCCGCTCGATCCCGACGGCGATCGTCTCGGCGGCCGAGACCGCCACCTTCACCTCGCCCTCGCCCACGATCGGGCTCTTGTACTGGCTGATCTGGTAGCCCTGCGGCAGGTCCGGGTAGAAGTAGTTCTTCCGGTCGAAGGTCGAGCGGTGATTGATCTGCGCCTTGAGCCCGAGCCCGGTGCGGACGGCCTGCGCGACGCATTCCGCGTTGATGACGGGCAGCATTCCGGGCATCGCGGCGTCGACCAGCGACACGTGGTCGTTCGGGTCGCCCCCGAAGGCGGTCGACGCGCCGGAGAAGAGCTTCGAGCGGCTCGTCACCTGGGCGTGGATCTCCATGCCGATGACGACCTCCCAATCGTGGAGTGCGCCCCGGATGAGCTTCGCGGGATCGACGGATGCGTTCATGGGGCAGGTCGCTGGTGAGCAGTCAGGATTGACTTACGAAGGCGGCGTGGCGCCGGTCAATGGCGTCCTCGTCTCCCCGTGCCGGCCGAAAGCCGGAGCGGGAGACGTCGAGTCGTGCGTCAGCGACCGGATGAGGGGCGCTGGATCCACCACGCCGCTCGCGAGCCTTGCCCCTCACCCGGTCGAAAGCTGCCGCTTTCGCTCGACCTCTCCCCGCTTTGCGGGGAGAGGATTCCAGGTGGCGTCCTCCCGGCAACGTGAGCAGGCCCGCTGAACGATCGAGCGCCCGCCTTCGTTGCAGGGGCGAAGATGGAGACGAGCATGGATCTCGGAATCACCGGCAGGGTCGCGATCGTCACGGGCGGTGATTCCGGCATGGGTTGCGTATGTGCGGAGTTGCTGCTGCGGGAGGGCGTCAAGGTCGTGCTCAGCGACATGCCGGGTGGCGACCTCGCGGAGGCGGCCTCCCGACTTGCGAAGCTGGGCGCGGTCGAGGCCGTCGAGGCGGATCTCACCAAGCCTGCGGACGTCGCCAAGGTCGCGAAAGCGGCCGAGGATCGGTTCGGCGGCGCGCAGATCCTCGTCCACGCGGCCGGCATCACGGGGGCGACGGGCGACTTCCTGGGTCTCACCGACGAGGACTGGCACACCGCGCTGGAGATCGACTTCATGGGCGCGGTGCGCACGTGCCGCGCCGTGATCCCGCAGATGCAGGCCGCCGGCTGGGGCCGGATCGTGCTGTTCTGCTCGGAAGACGCGATCGTTCCCTACCCCGACGAGCTTCCCTACTGCGCCGCCAAGGCCGCGACGCTGAACCTCTCGAAGGGTCTGTCCAAGACCTACGCCAAGGACGGCATCCTGGTGAACGCCGTCTCGCCCGCCTACGTGGCAAGCCCCATGACGGATGCCATGATGGAGAAGCGCGCGACGGAGAACGGCACCTCGTTCGACGAGGCCGTCGAGTCGTTCCTCAAGGAGGAGCGGCCGCATATCGAGGTGCGGCGGCGGGGTAGGCCTGAAGAGGTCGCGGCCGCGGTCGTGTTCCTGTGCTCGGAGCGCTCAAGCTTCATCGTGGGCACGAATGTGAGGGTCGATGGCGGCTCCGTCCCGAGCATCGCGTGAGGCCTGATCGGGGCGCGTGAAACCTTGGCTCAATTGCGGCGTTGCATCTCAGACAACGCGTAGGGAGGACGGTCATGGTTCTCGGCAGAGACGTCTACAGTCGAACGAAGTTCGATGCGAAGCTTGCCGCCCCGTCCAGGCTTGAGCCCGTCTCTGCGAGCGACCGTATCTTGGACGACTATGACGACACTGGGTCGGAGCGGTCGAACTTCGTGGCATTCCTGCTCGGCGGTGTCGTGATTGCAGGCGGTTTGCTCGCATTCCTCTATTACGACAGCGACAACATGAGTACGCGTGACATCACGACCGGGAGCATCGTGTCCCTTGAGCGGTCTGCCCCGGCGCCCGAGACGGGCTTGTCGGGCCTCCCTCTCCAGGTTCGGCCTTCGAAGTGAGGCGACGACCCGTTTCGGGACCGATGGTCAGATCGGCTTGAGAACGCGGCGGGCCGCGAAGGCGAGCGCTGCCCAGACGACCCCCGCGATGGCGCGGACCGGGAGTAGCATCGGGCCTTCCTGAGACAGAGGTGCGATCCACGGAATACCGAGACGGGTCAGGATGTAGTCGGCCAGAATCGCCAGCCCGAGCGCCGCGATCGCCGCGATGAAGATCTTCCCGGCCTGCGTGGCATGCCATCCGAGCCAGACCGCCACCCCTATCAAGATCGGGTCGAACGCGGCCCAGATCCACACCGAGAAGGCGACGGACGGTGTCGTCATGACCACCACGGCTCGGGTAGCGTTACGCGTCCGGCCGCTTCTTCGATCACCTGAGCGGTCGCGAATAGCGTTTCTTCATCGAACGGACGTCCGATGAGCTGGAGTCCGAGCGGCAGGCCTTGGCTGTCCAGCCCCGCCGGGACCGAGATCCCGGGCAGGCCTGCCATGTTCACGGTGACGGTGAAGACGTCGTTCAGGTACATCTCCACCGGATCGGCGGACCCCTTCTCGCCGATCGCGAAGGCGGCTGACGGCGTCGCGGGCGTGAGGACCGCGTCGATCCCGGAGGCGTAAACCTCCTCGAAATCGCGTTTGATCAAGGTGCGGATCTTCTGTGCCTTCACGTAATAGGCGTCGTAATA
>CAXUHE010000346.1:0-990 GCA_964250725.1 uncultured Enterovirga sp.
CGAGAGGACGGCCGACGTCGTGAGGCGCGCGGGGCGCCACGATCCCCGCATCCGGCTTGTGCGCCGCGAGGGCGTCCGAGGTCTGGCGTCGGCCTGCATCGCAGGCTGGGACGTCGCGCGCGGCGAGTTCCTGGGCGTCATGGACGGCGACGGACAGCACGAGGCCGGTCTCGCGGCTCGGCTGATCCAGGACCTGCGGGCGGGCGGAGCCGACATCGCGGTCGCGAGCCGCTTCCGTCCGGACACGGAGACCGGCCTCGGCGCATGGCGGCGCATGCTCAGCCGCGCGGGCGTCGGGCTCAGCCGGCTCGCCATCGGGGCCGGCACGAGCGACCCGATGTCCGGCTTCTTCTTTCAGACGCGGCGCTGGTTCGAGGGCGCGCGCCCTCGCCTCTCCGGCCTCGGGTTCAAGATCCTGGTGGACGTGCTGGCGTCGGGCGAGCGCGCACCGTGCCTCGTCGAGGTATCGACGCGGTTGCGGGTGCGGCAGGGCGGAGCGTCCAAGCTCGACCTGCGCGTCGGAATCGAGTTGCTGGCGCAACTGGTCGAGAAGCGCACGGGCGGCCACCTGCCAGGCCGCTTCGTGATGTTCGCCGGGGTCGGATCGTCGGGTGTCGGGGTGCATCTCGCGGTGCTGACGGTGCTCGCGGGCACGATCCCGTTCTGGCTCGCTCAAGGCGCCGCGATCCTGACCGCGATGGTGTCGAACTTCCTCCTCAACAACCTGATCACGTTCCACGATCTGCGGCTCGTCGGTTGGGCGAAGCTGCGCGGGCTCGCGGGCTTCGTGCTCGCCTGCGCGTCCGGGGCGCTCGTCAGCGAGCTGGTGGCGATCGCGCTCGTTCAGTCGAACGCGCCCGCACTGGGCGCAGGCATGGGCGGCGCGCTGGTCGCGTCCGTCTGGAATTACTGGAGCTCGAGTCGAGCCGCGTGGGGCGTCGTGCCCACGGACCGCGACGTCGCGGCGGGCATCTTCTTCGGCGACGCCGT
>CAXUHE010000346.1:1000-2773 GCA_964250725.1 uncultured Enterovirga sp.
CCGTCGCGGCGGGCACGCCGGTTCGCCATCTCGGGCTTGTCGGACTGCGCGACGTGGCGCGGTAACGTTTCTTGCCGCCCCGCGGGACGCCTCGTCGCGAGCCGCCTTTCTTTCGCCGCGGCGGACGAACACGATCCGTTCGTCGCGAGAACGGGACGCACATCGCCCGGTCCGACGCGCCGCCGGTTGACCATGACCGCATCCGGGCGATACCGCAGGGATGCGGCCGCGGCGAGCGCCTCGCATATTCGTTCGAGATCCAAGAGGTCCCCCATGCGCTTCCGCTCCATCGCCGGCCTGCTCCTTGGATGCGCAGTCCTCGGGGCCGCGCTGCCGGCCACGGCGCAGGGCTTCGATCCTGCCCAACGCAAGGCGATCGAGGCCATCATCAAGGATTACCTCGTCCGGAACCCGGAGGTGCTCCAGGAGGCCTTCGGAGAGCTGGAGAGACGCCAGCAGGCCTCGCAAACGAGCGCGCTGCACGACCTCAAGGATACGCTCGCCAAGCCCGGCCAGATCGAAGTCGGCAACCCGGCGGGCGACGTCACGCTGGTCGAGTTCTTCGATTACAATTGCGGCTACTGCAAGCGCGCGCTCTCGGACGTGCACGGGCTCGCGAAGACCGACCCGCGCCTGCGCATCGTGCTGAAGGACCTGCCGGTGCTCGGCCCCGAATCGGTGGAGGCGAGCCGCGTCAGCCTCGGCGTCAGCCAGCAGATCTCGGGCGAGCGCATGTTCGACTACCACACGCGCCTGCTCGCCAGCCGGGGCAAGGTCGACGGCGCGCGCGCGGTCGCGGTCGCGAAGGAGATGGGGCTCGACATGGCCCGCCTCCAGCGCGACACGGACGGCGCCGCGGTGAAGACCGCGCTCGCGGAGAACGGGTCGCTCGGCGAGAAGCTCGGCATCAACGGCACCCCCGCCTTCATCGTGGGCGACGAGGTGATCTCGGGCGCGGTCGGCCTCGACCCGCTGCGGCTCGCCGTGAGCTCGGTTCGCAAATGCGGCCAGGCGAGCTGCTGAGCCGAGCTGCTGGACGCGGCACGCGATACCCCGACGACAATCAGAGGAGCGGGCGCGAGCTCGATGGCCAAAGCACCCCCGTCGGCATCCGCGTCGGCACACCCGTTCGACCCCGGCCTCGTGCGCGAACTCGCGGTTCTGCTCGCGGAGACCGGCCTCACCGAGATCGAGGTGGAGAAGGGCGACCTGAAGATCCGCGTCGCCCGCACGGTCACGGTCTCGGCCGCGCCGGCTGCGTCCCCGGCCGCGGCGGCTCCGCCCGCCGCCCCGAGCGCGCCCGAGCCGGTCGCCGCGAAGCCCGTGAACGCACTGACATCGCCCATGGTCGGGACCGCTTATCTGAGGCCCGCGCCCGGCGCGAAGGCTTTTGTGGAGATCGGATCCGAGGTGCGGGTGGGTGACAAGATCCTGCTGATCGAGGCGATGAAGACCTTCAACGACATCGTGGCCCCGCGCGCCGGGACCGTGCGGTCGATCTTCGTCGAGGATGGTCAGCCGGTCGAGTACGGCGAGCCGCTCGTCGTCATCGACTGAGCGCGATGTTCGACAAGATCCTGATCGCCAACCGCGGCGAGATCGCGCTCCGGGTGCTGCGCGCCGCGAAGGAGCTCGGCATCGCGACGGTCGCGGTCCACTCGACGGCTGACTCGGACGCGATGCACGTGCGCCTCGCGGACGAGAGCGTATGCATCGGACCGCCGGCCGCGCGCGACAGCTACCTCAACGTGCCGGCGCTGATCGCCGCCTGCG
>CAXUHE010000347.1:0-2755 GCA_964250725.1 uncultured Enterovirga sp.
CGATCGAGATGCCGAGCGTGACGAGGAGGATGTTGCCGTCCTGCCCGTGGCTCGCTGGCCCGATCACGAAGCGCTGGAGCGCGTAGCCGGCCGCGAACATGAGCGGCGTCACGATGAGGATCGACAGGTAGGGGTCGATCCCGAGCCACGCGCCCGCGAGCCACACGCCGAACATCGCGACGGTCAGGAGCGCGCCGTGCGCGAAGTTGATGATGTGGAGGACGCCATAGACGAGCGTCAGCCCGAGCGCGATCAGCGCGTAGACGGCCCCCGTGAGGAGGCCGTTCACCGCCGCCTCCAGGATGATCGCTGGGGAGAGCACCAGCTACGCCGGTCGGGCGCTCACGCCTTCACCGGGAAGAGCGGCTTCGCGTCCGCGAAGGTGTCGGGGAAGATCACCTTGATCTCGCCGTTCTGGACCTGCGTGTTGACCGGCGCGGCGCCCGTGTTCTGCCCGGCCACGAACTTCGTCTCGCCGTAGGGCATGATGTGGCCCTTGAAGCCGGCGGTCGCGGCCAGCGCCTCCAGGATCTTCCCCCGGTCGGCCGACTTCGCGCGCTCGGCCGCGTCGGCCACCAGCTTCACGCAGGAATAGTTGAGCGGCACGTTGTAGGAGAAGAACTTGCCCGACGCCTCGACCTCCTTGCGCAGCTCCAGCGCGCGCGGGTTCGTCGGATCGTACCAGTGGTTGCAATCCATCACGCCGGACGCGGCCTCCGCGAACTCCTTGACGAAGCGGAAGTTCGACGCCGCCCCGTTCAGCACCGCGTAGACGCCCTTCGGGCGGATGCGCTGCTGCTGCATCGTGCGGGCGAGGAGCACGAACTCGCCGTAATAGCTCGACGGGATGACGAGGTCCGGGTTCAGCGCGCGGATGCGGAGCGCCACGTTCGACATGTCGCGCGCGGGCGTCGGGTGCGCGATCGTCTCCAGCACCTCGAAGCCGCGCTTCGGCAATTCCGTCTGCATCAGCTTCGCGAGGCCCGAGCCGAACAGCCCGTCCTCATGGACGAGCACGACGGTCTTCGCGGGCTTGCCGGCCGCGTCGTTCAGCTTGGACAGGTTGTCCAGCGCGACATTCGTCACCGTGCCGAAGCCCGGTGCGAAGCGGAACGTGTTCTTGAGGCCGCGCGACACGATCTGGTCTGAGACGCCGACATCCACGATGTAGGGCAGGTCGTAGCGCGAGGCCGCCTGGCTCGCCGCGAGGCAGATCGGGCTCGCGAAGCCGCCGACGATCGCCGAGACGCCCTCGGCCGCCATGCGCTCGACCTCCTGCGTGCCGGCCTCCGGGTTGGAGCGCGCGTCGCCGAACACCATCTCGATCTTCGCCCCACCCAGCGCCTTGATGCCGCCCGCGTCGTTGATCTCCCGGATCGCGAGCTCGGCGCCCGTGCGGCCGAGATCGCCGTCCTGCGCGAGCGCGCCCGTGACGGGCTGGAGGATGCCGAGCTTGAAGACGGACCCCTGCGCCCGCAGGATCGCGGGCGCGCCCAGGATGGCGGTTGTCGCGGCGCCGCCGGCGAGCGCCGCGCGGCGGGAGATCGGAGAAGTCGGGATCATGATAGGCCTCGTCTGAAGGGCGTGCCGCCGGCGTCGCGATCTTCATCGCGAGCGGCGCGCCCGAGCGCAAGCGGCCGCACGCCGCGTGCCAACCTATTTCGGGCGCGCCTGCATCATCTGCTTCTGCTCTGCGGCCCGGGCCTTGTAGTCGTAGGTCGGGTAGAAGTCCGTCCGGTAGGGTCCCCAGGCGGTGTTCTCCAGGACGACGTTGACCTCGCGCAGCTTCTCCGGCGGGAAGCGCAGCGTCACGACCTGCCCGATCCCCATCACGACGTACCAGGACACGACCTCGACGCCGACCGGCGGGAACTGGTCGAAATAGCCCTGCTTGAACAGTGCCTCGTTGATCTCCTTCAGGTTCTTCGCCTGATCATGGCGCATGAACACGGTGAGCATCATCGTGTTCTCGCCCGTCTCGCGGATCGGCGGCGCGGTGCCGGTTGGCGTCTGGGCCAGTGCTGCCGCAGGTGCGAGGAGGGCGGCCGCGAGGGCGAGGCGAAGCGAAGCTTTCATCGTGGATCTCCCGATCGAGACGCAGCGCGCCGAATGCGCCCTGCTCCGAGTTCGTCATCCCCGGATCAGGTCCGGGGCAGGTTATGAATGTCTGGCCGAACAAAGGAATTCCCTCGTTCGCCATGCTGAGGAGCGTCCGGAGGGCGCGTCTCGAAGCATGCAGGACGTGCCGTGTGCGTGGTTCGAGACGCGGCGACGCCGCTCCTCACCAGGACGATGTCGGGGGGCTTGCAGATACCGGCTTATGCCGCCGGTCAACCCACCCCCAGCGCCTCGATCTCGCCCGAGACCGTGAGCCATTCCTCCTCCGCGCCCGAGAGCGCGACGGCCGCGTCGGCGCGCATCTTGGCGAGCCCCTCGGCCTTGGCGCGGTTCTCCGCGAATGCGCGCCCGCCCGCCATCGCGCCGTCGATCTTCTTGATCGCGGTGCCGAGCTTGTCGATGCGGATCTCGAGGTTGTGCAGCTTCTTCTTCAGGGGCACCGCAAGGTGGCGGCGCTCGGCCGCGAGCCGGCGCTCCTCGGTCTTGTCGGCCTTGTCCTCCTCGGGTTTCGCCTTGGCGGGGCTCGCGTCGCCCGAGAGGACGAAGCGGCGGTAATCGTCCATGTCGCCGTCGAAGGGCTTCACCGCACCGTCGCCCACGATCCAGAGCCGGTCCGCGCAGGCCTCGATGAGGAAGC
>CAXUHE010000348.1:0-2685 GCA_964250725.1 uncultured Enterovirga sp.
GCCGCCGGGGCCGACATCGTCGGCGCCGAGGACCTGATGGAAGCCGTCCAGGGCGGCACGATCGACTTCGACCGCTGCATCGCGACGCCCGACATGATGGGTCTCGTGGGGCGCCTCGGCAAGGTGCTGGGCCCGCGCGGCCTGATGCCGAACCCGCGCGTCGGCACGGTCACGATGAATGTCGGGCAGGCCGTCAAGGACGCGAAGGGCGGCGCGGTCGAGTTCCGGGTCGAGAAGGCCGGGATCGTGCATGGCGGCGTCGGCAAGGTGTCGTTCGGCGAGGACAAGCTCGTCGAGAACATCCGCGCCTTCGCGGACGCGGTCGCCAAGGCGAAGCCCGCCGGCGCCAAGGGCACCTACATCCAGCGCATCGCGATCTCGTCCTCGATGGGCCCCGGCGTGAAGGTCGATCCCGCGAGCGTGATGGGCCAGGGCTGACGCTCAGCCTCGACAGGGATTCCGGCCGCATGGCCGGGATCAAGCTCGTCGACCTGGGCCCGACACGTGAAGATGGTGCTTGACAGCCCGCCATCCGCACTTGGCAGACGCGGGTCGAGGCTGTAGAAGTCGATTCATGTCTCGACATTCATACGATCGGCGGCCGCAAGGCCGGTGATCGTTTTCGCGTTCCGCCCGGGCAACCGGTGGGATCGGCCGGCGGAACGGGGTGACCCGGTCATCCGGTCGAAGTTCTGTCCAAGACTGCAGGCGCCGAAGGGCTCGCGCTCCGAGGCTTAATCCTCGCCTGCATAGACGGTAAAACCGAATCACCCGCGGCAACGCGGGTCCTGTAGACGGTTCGAACCATCTCGCTCAAGGCCCGCCGACGATCAGCCGGCCGGGTCGAAGGCGGACAGGGCGCTTCAACGCCGGGCGGATCGGGGAGACCCGACCGCCAGGCTCACGTAACCGGCGGGACCGTTCTGCGGTTCCGCTTCATCGGGCGGAGACGCCCGACAGGAGAGAGCCAAGTGGATAGAGCTGCGAAAAGCGGTCTCGTCACGACGCTGAACGGGGTGTTCACCGACACCTCGGTCGTCATCGTGGCCCACTATAAAGGCCTCACGGTCGCGGACATGCAGAAGCTGCGCTCGCAGATGAAGCAGGCCGGCGCCACCGTGAAGGTCGCCAAGAACAGCCTCGCCAAGATCGCTCTCGAAGGTACGGACGTCGCGTCCATCGCGCCCCTGATGAAGGGGCCGACCCTGATCGCGTTCTCGCGCGATCCGGTCGCGGCGCCCAAGGTCGCTGTCGACTTCGCCAAGGCCAACGACAAGCTCGTGATCCTCGGCGGCGCGATGGGAACGACGTCCCTGAACGTGGACGGTGTGCGCTCGCTCGCGACGCTGCCGTCACTCGACGAACTGCGCGGCAAGATCGTGGGCCTGATCCAGGCGCCCGCGACCAAGATCGCCCAGGTCGTCAACGCGCCGGCCGCCAAGCTCGCGCGCGTGTTCGGGGCTTACGCCAAGAGAGACGAGGCGGCCTGAGGCCGAACCCCACAACCCCTGTTCGAACCGTTTAAGGATACCCATCTCATGGCAGACCTAGCAAAGCTCGTCGACGACCTGTCGACCCTCACCGTTCTCGAGGCGGCCGACCTCGCGAAGATGCTCGAGGAAAAGTGGGGCGTCTCGGCCGCTGCGGCGGTCGCGGTCGCGTCCGGCCCGGCCGGCGCCGCCGCGGCTCCGGTCGAGGAGCAGACGGAGTTCACCGTCATGCTGGCGGCGATCGGCGACAAGAAGATCGAGGTCATCAAGGAGGTCCGCGCGATCACGGGCCTCGGCCTCAAGGAGGCCAAGGACCTCGTCGAGGCGGCTCCGAAGGCCGTCAAGGAATCCGTCACCAAGGAAGAGGGCGAGAAGCTCAAGGCCCAGCTCGAGAAGGCCGGCGCCAAGGTGGAGCTGAAGTAGGGCGGAGGCGTGTTCAGCTCCATCCTCGGACGGAGCGAAGCGAAGATCCGAGGATCTCGGGTCGCCGCTGGAGCGCCCTATCGGATGGCCGGGTCGAGCCCGGCCATCCCGCGGCGGATATAGCCTGAAGTCAGGCGGTCTCGGGCATCTCGCCCGGGACCGTCACGTCGTTTCCGAATCCCGGGAACAGACGAGAAACACCGGCGGCAGGGCCGCCGACGTCTGACCCGACGCCTCTTTCGCGCAGGGCGCCCGGTCAGACGTTATTGAGGAGCGAGGCCACGATGGGCAGCACGCTGGCAGGACGCAAGCGTATCCGTAAGTTCTTCGGGAAGATCCGGGAAGTGGCCGAGATGCCGAACCTCATCGAGGTTCAGAAGGCGTCCTACGACCAGTTCCTGATGGTGGACGAGCCCCAGGGTGGGCGCCCGGAGGAGGGCCTTCAGGCGGTCTTCAAGTCCGTGTTCCCGATCTCTGACTTCTCGTCGACTGCGCTGCTCGAGTTTGTCAAGTACACGTTCGAGCCCCCGAAATACGACGTCGACGAGTGCCGCCAGCGCGGCATGACGTATTCCGCCCCGCTGAAGGTGACGCTGCGCCTCATCGTGTTCGACGTCGACCCGGATACGGGCGCGAAATCCGTCAAGGACATCAAGGAGCAGGACGTCTACATGGGCGAGATGCCGCTCATGACGGAGAACGGCACGTTCATCGTCAACGGCACCGAGCGCGTGATCGTCTCGCAGATGCACCGCTCGCCGGGCGTCTTCTT
>CAXUHE010000349.1:0-2674 GCA_964250725.1 uncultured Enterovirga sp.
GAAGCCGCCTGGTCCCGGCCGCAACGGCGCGCGCGACTTCCGCAAGGAGAAGCGCTCGAACGAGACCCACGCCTCGACGACCGATCCCGATGCCCGGCTCCACGCCAAGGCGGCCGGCCGCGAGAGCCGGCTCTGCTCATGGGGCGCGCGCCGATGGAGAACCGCAACGGCCTCGTGATCGACGCCACGCTGACCCACGCCACCGGCACGGCCGAGCGGGAGGCGGCGCTGACCATGCTCGACCGCCGCACCGGCCGGATACTGAATCTTCAGATCGCTGGTGCAACTCGACCGTGTCGAGGTGCGATATGCTGCCGAACGCGTTCGAGGATTACGCCCACCTGGCGTCGGATTGGTTCTGGCAGATGGATGCCGACCTCCGTTGCACGACGTTATCAGGGCATTTCGAGGCCATGACGGGCCGGCCGGCCTCCGCCTGTCTCGGCCGACGCACGAGCGACCTCGCGGCCAACGCGCATGACTGGGAATTCTGGCAGGCTCACGAGGAGGACTTGGCGGGACGGCGCCCATTTCGGGGCTTTCAATATCCCGTCGATCACCCGGACGGCCGGCGCCGATGGTTGCGCATCAGCGGCGATCCGGTCTTCGGCGAGGACGGCACGTTTCTGGGTTATCGCGGCATCGCGACCGACGTGACTGCGGAGCACGACGCGCAGGAGGCGCTTCTCAAGCAGAAGCAGCGGCTCGATGCCGCTGTCGCGCATCTGCCGCACGGCCTCGTGATGACGGATGCGGCAGAGCGGGTCGTCCTCTGTAACGACCCATTCCTCGAGCTGTTCGGGCTACCCCGCTCGATCGTTCATCCCGGCCTGACGATGCCCGAATTGATCGCCTATGGCGTCGAGGCAGGCAATTTCCCGGGTGAGACCGTCGAGACGGTTCTAGAGGCGCGGGCGCGCCGTCTCGCGATTGATCGCCCCGCAACATCGACCCAGCACCTTGCTGACGGTCGGATCATCGAAAGCCAATTCCGCCCTGTTTCCGGCGGCGGATGGGTGGCGACCTTCGAGGACATGACCGATCGTAGGACCTTTGAGCGTCAACTCGCCGAGCAAAGCCAGCGCTTCGATGCCGCGCTCAACAACATGGCCGAAGGTTTGTTGATGCTCGACCGGAACCTGCGCGTGATCGTGTGCAACGAACGATATCGGGAGATCTTCCGGCTGCCGGCGGAGTTGGCCAAGCCCGGGACGACGCTGGCCGACATCGTCGCCTACGGGGTGGATCAAGGCCTGCATCCCAGGCGTACCTTCGACGAATTGATGGAGGAGCGCCGCGCCATTTTCGCGCTGGGCCAGCCCACGACGCTGCAGATGACGCTCGACGAAGGGCGCGTCATGGAGACGAGCTACCAGCCGATGGAATCCGGCGGCTGGGTGGCGACCTACAGCGACGTCACGGCACGCAAGCGGACCGAGGCGCACATCATTCACATGGCGCGCCACGATGCGCTCACCGATCTGCCGAACCGGACGCTTTTCCACGACCGGATGGTCCAGGCGACCGCCTCGGGTTCGTCGAGCGAGCCGAGCGCGGTCCTGTGTCTCGACCTCGACCGGTTCAAGGCGGTCAACGACACGCTCGGTCACGCGGTCGGGGATCATCTGCTGAAGGAGGTCACGAAGCGGCTGAAGGCGGCCGTCCCGGATGCGGCAGTCCTCGCCCGCCTGGGCGGAGACGAGTTCGCGGTCCTGCTTCCGCAGGCGGGGCCGGAGGCCGCGAGCGTCGTCGCCAAGCGCCTCGTCGACGAGGTCTGTCGCGGCTACGAGATCGGAGGCCACCGGGTCAATGTCGGGCTTTCCGTCGGGATCGCGCTCGTGCCCGCCGACGGCCACGATCCCGACCAGCTCCTCAGGGCCGCGGACATGGCGCTCTATCGCGCGAAGGAGGAGGGCCGCGGCACCTATCGGTTCTTCGAGCCCGACATGGACGCCAGGATGCAGGCGCGCCGCCAGCTCGAGCTCGATCTGCGCCAAGCCCTGATGAGCGACCAGTTCCGGGTCCACTATCAGCCGCTCGTGACGATGGACACGGGCGAGATCGCCGGCTTCGAGGCGCTCGTGCGCTGGCACCATCCCACTCGCGGGCTGGTGGGTCCTGCCGAGTTCATCCCGCTCGCCGAGGAGATCGGGCTGATCGTGCCGCTCGGCGACTGGGTGCTCAGGGAAGCGTGTCGGGAAGCCGCGACTTGGCCGTCTCACGTACGGGTCGCCGTCAATTTGTCTCCCGTCCAGTTCCGGAATCCGGCGCTCGTGCTGAGCGTGGTCGCGGCGCTCGGTGCCGCACGACTCAGTCCCGACCGACTGGACATAGAGGTCACCGAAGGCGTGCTGCTCCAGGACACCACGACGACCGTCGAGATCCTTCACGAGCTGAAGAGGCTGGGCATCCGAATCGCGATGGACGATTTCGGGACCGGCTACTCGTCGCTGAGCTACCTTCGGGCCTTCCCGTTCGACAAGATCAAGATCGACCGCTCCTTCATCGCCGACCTCGATTCCCGAAGCGACGCCATCGCGATCATCAAGGCCATCACGGGACTGGGCGCGAGCCTCGGGATGACGACGACAGCCGAGGGCATCGAGACCCTGGAACAGCTCGAATGTCTGCGCGGCGAGGGCTGTCACGAGGTGCAGGGCTTCCTGTTCGGCAG
>CAXUHE010000350.1:0-2643 GCA_964250725.1 uncultured Enterovirga sp.
CCGAGCGCTTCCGCGGCCTCGACCGTCGCGCGCGGCACCGCCTCGATGCCGGCCCGGAAGATCTCGACGTTGAATGCTCCGGCGAAGAGCGAGAACGACACCACGGCCCAGCCGAAATTCGAGACGAGCGGCGTCGCCTGCCCGTACGCGTCCGTCACGGCGGGCAGAAGCGCACCCACCGCGAAGAAGAAGAAATAGAGCTGGACGAGCGGCGGGGTGTTGCGGAACGCCTGCACGTAGGCCGCGACAACCCCGCGAGCGATGCGGGAGTGCGCACCCTGCGCCCAGGCTCCCACGACCCCGAGCGCCATCGAGAGCGTGATGCAGAGGAGCGACAGCCAGACCGTCGTCCACAATCCCCAGAGGAACGAACGCCGGTCCAGCCCGTCGTAGACGACCGACAGGTTTACGCCGTAGGCGTCGTTCAGCCACCGGAACCACGCTGCGATCGGGTCCATGCCCGGGCCGTGCGGCGCGTCAGGTGCCGGCGAGCTTCTTCTTCATATCGACCAGGAACGGGCTTTCCTTGATGCCCCATTTCTTCTCCAATTCGAGGAGCTTGCCGCTCTTGTGCCAGTCGGTCGAGATCGTCTTCATCATCTCGCCCCACGGCGCGCCGAGCTCGTCCAGTTTCACGGCGATCGCCCAGGGCTGCTCGTCCTCCGTCTTCAGCGGCATCTCGTACTCGGCCCATTGCGGGTCGCCGGCCGACAAGGTCGAGGTGATGAGCGTGTTGTCGAACAGGAACGCGGCGCAACTGCCCTGCTGCAAGGCGTTCAGCGCCTCCGGAATGCCGGTGAAGACCACGAGCTTCGGCCCGTACAGCTCGGTGACGCGACGGTTGTAGTAGGCTCCCTGGATGGCGCAGACGTTCCTGTCCTTCAACTGGGCCCAATCCTTCAGCCCGGCCGACTTCCGGGCCATGATGTTCGTGCCGCCCGCGTAATAGTTCGGCTCGACCATGCCGACGACCTTGCGGCGGGCCGGATTGTCGCCGAGCGTCGCGACGAGAAGGTCGATGCGGCCCTGCTGCAGGAACTCCAGCCGGTTCGAGGCGACGACGGGCACGAGCTCGAGCCCGACTCCGAGACGCGCCGCGATGTCTTTCGCGAGGTCGATCTCGAGCCCGACGATCTGCCCGGACGTGTCGAGGAAGCCCCAGGGCTTGTAGTCGTTCTTGACCCCGACGATCAGTTTCCCCCGGGCTTTCACGTCGGCGAGCGTGTCGGCGAGGGATGGGGCGGCGGAGCATGCAAGTGCCGCGAGGCCCGCGAGGGCACCCATCACGGAGCGGCGGGCCATATCGAGCTTCATCGTCGTCACCTCCCAGAAGGCGTGGTCGGCGACGCATCGGACGTGCCGTTTGGTTCACCGATCGTCATGTCGAGGCCGAACTCGGGCGCGAAGCCTGCAATCTCGGCCTGCACCTCCGCGCTGAGGATGAGGCGGGCGCGATGCGCGAGACGCGCGGGAAGGTCCCCTAGGACGCCCGCCTTCGCGACGAGCGTGATCTGACGGCAGAATGTCGGGGCGGGCAGGGCCGAGACCCGGACACCGGCGAGATGGGCCCGGCCCTGCAGCAGGCAGAGCGGCGTCGAGATCGCCCAGCCGACGCCACTGGCCACCATGGCGACCAGCGTGTCCGAGGTATCGAATTCGAGCCTTCGCGGCACCCTCGCGCCCACGCGGCGAAGGTGGAGGTCGATCTGCGATCCGATATGGGAGCGCGCGCTGTACCGGATGATCGGGAGTTCGGCCGCGAGGGCCTCGAGCACGGCCGCGCTCGCGCCGTCCGTCACCTTCGGCCCGTCCCGGGGCATCAGAAGCAGGAACGGCTCGCGGACCAGCAGGTGGCGTTCGAGACCGTCGACCTCGTCGAGCGGGTCGCTCGTCACGATGGCGTCGACGCGGCCTGCCAGGAGGGCGTCGCCGTGCACGGGCGAAAGCCCGCACCACACCGAGAGCTGCGTGGCGCTGTCCATGAACGCCTTGATGAGATGGGGACCGACGGTCGCCGCGAAGGAATCGACGAGCCCCAGCCGGATCTCAGGCGCCGCCGCTCCGGCCGCGCTCCGAAGTGCGTGCGGCAGGTGCTCGGCCTCGTCCAGGAGCCGGGCCGCGCGCTGGCGCAGGATTGCCCCCGCGGCCGTCAGCTGAAGCGGACGGCGGTCCCGGTACAGGAGGGGAAGGCCGATATTCGTCTCGAGCTGCCGGATGGAGTGGCTCACCGCCGATTGCGTCAGCCCGACGCGGCGCGCGCCGGCGCTCATCGTGCCGGTCTCGCTGACGGCCAGGAACACCCGAAGGGCTTGGAGATCGTGGAACGGGTTGGAAGCCATTACGGACAGCATCCCATCAGAGTGCGGCAGCCTGCGCGCCACGCCAAGCCGCTCGCGCGACTATGAACGATATTTCTACTCTGCGCGAAACTGGCTCACGATGCCGACTTCCGCTCGCCTGCATGCGTGCACCGGATTATTTATTCGCGCGGAACCGTGGAGACAGCGATGCCGGGCGCTCATGTTGCCGACGTGATCGTTGTAGGGCTCGGCGCGCACGGGAGCGCGACCTTGCGCTGCCTCGCGGCATCGGGCGTCAAGGCGTTGGGGATCGACCGGTTCACGCCGCCGCACGCGTTCGGAT
>CAXUHE010000351.1:0-2627 GCA_964250725.1 uncultured Enterovirga sp.
TGGCCGAAATCGATGCGCTGGGGCGCGGCCTCCGCGCAGCCCGGGTCGCTGCGCTGGGTGCGGCCGCTGCAATCGATCCTGTGCGTCTTCGACACGGATATCGAGACGCCCGAGATCGTCCCCTTCGAGGTCGACGGGCTCGCGTCCGGCGACGTGACGCGCGGGCACCGGTTCATGGCGCCCAGCGACATCCGGGTGCGGCGCTTCGAGGATTACGTCGCGGCCCTGGAGGCGGCCCACGTGGTGCTCGATCCCGCGCGACGTCGCGACATGATCGCGCACGACGCGCGCGACCTCGCCTTCGCGCAAGGCTACGAGGTGGTGGAGGACGAGGGGCTGCTGGACGAGGTCGCGGGCCTCGTCGAGTGGCCGGTCGTGCTGATGGGCTCCTTCGACGCGAGCTTCCTGGCGATCCCCCCGGAGGCGATCCGCGCCACCATCCGGGCGAACCAGAAATGCTTCGTGCTGCGCGGCCCCGACGGTGCGCTCGCGAACCGCTTCGTCCTGACCGCGAACATCGCGGCCCATGACGGCGGCGAGGCGATCGTCGCCGGCAACGAGCGCGTCGTGCGCGCCCGGCTGTCCGACGCCAGGTTCTTCTGGGAGAGCGACCTCAAGGTCCCGCTGGAGAACCGGCTGGAGAAGCTGAAGAGCATTAAGTTCCACGAGAAGCTCGGCACGCAGTTCGAGCGGGTGGAGCGGATCGCCGCGCTCGCGCGCGAGCTCGCGCCCATCGTGGGGGCGGACCCGGACCTCGCGGCGCGCGCCGCGCGTCTCGCCAAGGCCGACCTCGTGACCGAGATGGTGGGCGAGTTCCCCGAGCTGCAGGGCCTGATGGGGCGCTATTATGCGGCCGCTCAAGGGCAGGACGCCTCCGTCGCGGCCGCGATCGAGGAGCATTACAAGCCGGTCGGCCCCTCCGACCGCGTGCCGACCGACCCGGTCTCGGTCGCGGTGGCGCTCGCCGACAAGCTCGACACGCTGGTCGGGTTCTGGGCGATCGGCGAGACGCCGACGGGGAGCAAGGACCCGTACGCGTTGAGGCGGGCGGCTTTGGGGGTGATTCGGCTCGTGCTGGAGAACGGGCTGCGGCTGAATCTTGGAGATTTTTTACATCAAGCCAATCGAGAACATTCTCAAACAGCCTTGCTGCATCCGTTGGCAGCAGCGATTTCTGATCCTGCGTCATCAGAAAATGAGCTTGGAGCAGGAATTGTCGTTCCGTTAAAGGTCGAGCTTACAACGGGAGTGCCCGAAGTAGATCTAATAGACAGAATTTCGTTGGCTGGGTGCCGCCTTTTCGATTTTAGCGGCTGGCCAGAGTATTCATCATCTTCAAGCGACGAAATTGGCCGGCGTGACGGGGTGTACGTTTGGCTTCGAAGCCTTTCATCGTTCTTCCACGACCGCCTCAAGGTCTACCTCCGCGACCGCGGTGCGCGCCACGATCTCATCGATGCCGTGCTGGGCGCGGGAACCCTCTCCCCAAGGGGGAGAGGGCAGGGTGAGGGGGTTGCGCGCTCTCCGGATATGGCGGAACCCCCTCACCCCGACCCTCTCCCCCCCGGGGAGAGGGAGCGCGTCGCGCCAGTACAGAGCGGTCCAGGTAACGACGACCTGCTCATGGTGGTGCGCCGGGTCGAGGCGCTGGGGCGGCTCCTCGAGACGGAGGATGGGCAGAACCTCGTGGCGGCGACGAAGCGCGCCGCGAACATCCTGCGCATCGAGGAGGCGAAGGACGGGCGGACCTATGAGGGCGCGCCGGACCCCGCGGCCTTCGTGCTCGCCGAGGAGCGGGCGCTCGCGGACGCGCTCGCGTGGGCGACCGGGACCGCGTCGGACGCGCTCGCCCGAGAGGATGTCGAGGGCGCGATGCGGGTGCTGGCGGAGCTGCGCCCGGCGGTCGACGCGTTCTTCGAGGCCGTGACGGTCAACGATCCCGATCCGGCGCTCAGGGCCAACCGCCTCGCCCTGCTCGCGGGCCTGCGCGCCGCCACGCGGGCGGTGGCGGATTTCGCCAGGATCGAGGGCTGAGCGCCTATTTCACGGCCGCGAGCGCGGTCGCGAGGTCCTTCATCGGCGCGTCGAGGGTGCGCAGGCGGCCCTCGTGCATCAGGCTGATCTCGGCCGTGCCGCCCTCGCGCAGGCGCTTCTGGAGCGCCGGACCGACGGTCAGGAAGCCGAGGCATGTCTGCGCGTCGCAGGAGGGCAGATCGTACTGGGTCGCCGTCTCGCCCGGCCGGAACGCGATGTCGACATGCCGGGCCGCGAGGCCGCCGCTCGGCGCGCGCAGGATGATGACCGGCGCGCCGCCCTTCGTGGCCGCGAGCGACCAGTTGAAGGCGGGCTGGCCCGCCCCGTCCACCAGCACCTGCGACACGTTGCAGACCTTGCGGCGCGCCTTGAGGTCCTCGTCGCAGATCAGCGTCCACGTGCCGAAGGGCTGGACCACCCGGCGCACCTCGCCGGGCGGGCCGGCGGGCGCCATCTCGTTCGGCTTCACCCGGAACCCGGCGTCGCCCGCGAGCGCGAGGCTGGAGACGCACAGGCTCGCCGAGCCCGCGAGTGCGAGTCCGGCGAGCCACGATCCCACGACACGAGACCCGACACGACGCTGGACCCAGGAC
>CAXUHE010000352.1:0-2610 GCA_964250725.1 uncultured Enterovirga sp.
GGTAGCCCCAGGAGCCGTCGAACGGGAACTCGGTGATCGGCAGGAGCTCGATATGGCTGAAGCCGAGATCCTTGACGTAGGGGATCAGTCGCTCGGCAAGTTCCCGGTACGTGAGATAGCGGTTCCCCTCCTCGGGAACGCGCGCCCAGGAGCCGAGATGACATTCGTAGACGGAGATCGGCTTCCTGCGCTGGTCGCCCACCTCGCGCGACGCCATCCAGGCGCCGTCGCGCCACGCGATCTCGGGCAGGCCGTGCGCCAGGGAGGCGGTGGCGGGCGGGTGCTCGGCCGCGAACGCCATCGGGTCGGCCTTCTCCAGCCGCGAGCCGTCCGCGCCCAGCATCTCGAACTTGTAGGCGAGGCCCGGCTCCAGCCCGGGCACGAACACCTCCCAGACCCCGCCGTCATGGTGCAGCCGCATCGGGTGACGCCGTCCGTCCCACGCGTTGAAGCCGCCGACCACGCTCACACGGCGTGCGTTCGGCGCCCAGACGGCGAACATGAGGCCGGCGGCGTCGCCGACCACCGTGCGATGCGCCCCGAGCAGCCGTTGCGGCGAATCCGATCCGACATCGCGGATGCGCCACATCTCCTCGAAGCCGGGGATCGGCCCGTAGCTGTAGGGGTCTCTCGTCTCCTGGACGGCGGCCGGCCAATCGATGCGCAGGCGATAGCCGGGCCGCGTCTTGACCGGGACGCTCCCGACGAAGAACCCCGCCGGATCGATCTTGGTCATCGAGACGGGTTCGGCCGATCCGTCGAGCACGATGGAGGCCGATGCCGCTCCGGGCAGCATGGCGCGGACCTCGTAGCCGCCCGCGACCTCGTGGGGTCCGAGCACCCCGAAGGGATCGCCGTGCCGTGCCTCGACGATCGCCGCCATCGCGCCCGGGTCCACGTGGAACTTGGCCGCGGCGGCGCTTATCTCATCCGCACGGGCGGGCCTCGCCTGCGTCCCTGTCTGGGCGGCCGGCCTGGAGGCCGGGCGCGTCGTGATGGTGCTGCTCATCGTGCGGTCCCCTCGCGCAGAATGGAGAGAACGCCGCGCACGGGCGTCTCGATCCAGTCCGGCCTGTTATTGGCCTCGTAGTTCACCTCGTAGAGCGCCTTCGACAGGAGGTAGAGGCGCATCAGGCGGCGGCGGGCCGTGTCGTCCGCGACCCAGATCCGGGTCGGCGAGGCCGCCTCCTCGTAGGCCTGCAGGTAGCGCGTCTCCGTCAGGTCCAGCCACTCCGACGCGATCGCGGCGATCCGCTCGGCCGCCTCGGGCAGCCGCCCACCGACGTCGCGCGAGGCCGTGTCGGCCGCGTACGCGAAGGAGCGCAGCATCCCGGCGACGTCGCGCAGCGGCGAGGACTTGCGGCGGCGCTCGGCGGCCGGACGCGAAGGCTCGCCCTCGAAATCCACGATCATCACGTCGTCCTGCGCGATCAGCACCTGGCCGAGATGGTAATCGCCATGGATGCGGATCTTGGTCGCCCCGTCGATCTCGCCCGCGAACGATGCGATCAGCGCCATGCAGGCCTCCCGCTCGGACACGAGCTCCGACACGATCTCGGAGGGCACGTGGAGGCGAGCCAGGGCCGCGAAGGCGCGCTCCGCCTGGGCGCGCGCGTCCGCCACCGCCTCGTCGAGGTCGGCCGCGCTCATCGGTTCGGCCGCGAAGGCGACATCGTCCGTGTCGACCGCGAAAGCCGCATGCATCTCGCCCGTCCGGCGGCCGAGGATCTCGGCGTAGCGCAGGTAGGGCGCGAAGATGTCCTCCAGCGACTGCTCCGCATCGGAGGAGGTCAGGGCCAGCGTATCGAGCTCGCGCGTCAGCGTGTCGAGCGTCAGCCGCCACGCGTCGCCCTGGTTGCGCACGTAGCTCTGCAGGATGGCGAGCGCCGTCACGGAGCCGTCCGCGTTCGCGTGTTCCAGCGTGCCGAGCGTCGTCGGCGTGTTCTGGAAACGCGCGACCTCGGTCAGGAACCGCCCGACCTCGACCTCCGGGTGGATGCCCTCCTGAAGCCGGCGATAAAGCTTCAGCACCATCGTGTCGCCGAGCTGGATCGAGGTGTTCGACTGCTCGCCAGAGAGGCGCTTCACGTCGCCGGTCTCCAGCTCCGCGCCGCCTTCTCCAAGCTCGGCCGTACCGGCGAACCGCAGCCGGCCGCCGCCCGTGACCGGGACGTCGCGCTCCCGGCGCATCGCGTCCAGCACCGCGAGCGCGAATTCGGGGGAGGAGGCAGCCCCGAAGGCGAGTCCGACCCGGCGGCCCTGGCGCACGCGCGCCACCGCGTAGGGCAGCAGCGCCTCGCTCTCGCCCTCCTCGAAGGCGAGCGGCATGGAGTAGCGCTGACGCTCGCCGCCGCGCAGCTCGACCTCGAAGCGGGGCAGGAGGAAGCTCTCCCCGCCAGCGCGGTCCGGCATCACGGCATAGTCCAGCAGCCGGACGGATTGGATGCGGTTGCCCTTGGCGGCGAACCAGCGCCGGGTCTTGATGTATTGCGGCAGGATGGTGCGCTCGACCGCTTGGCGCTCGCGGCCTTCGACGAGCGAGTTCAGGCCTTTGGTGAGGACCAGCGTGAACAGCTCGGGCTGGGCCTGCGGCGGCCCGAACCGCGCATC
>CAXUHE010000353.1:0-2578 GCA_964250725.1 uncultured Enterovirga sp.
GGCCGGGCCATGCAGGTGGCGAGCCGTCGCGTGGAGCCCTCCGAGCCCGCGATCGTGACCGCCTCGCTCTCGACGCCGCGCGAGGAGGAGGCGCCCGCGCGGGCCCGCTCGTCTATCGCGACGCCGGTCGCGGCGGCGCCGAAGCCCTCGATCGTCGTCGCGAGCCTGTCGGCAGCGCGGCCCGAGCCGCATATGGCCCCGAAGTTCGATCCGAAGCCTGACGCGAAGGTCGAAGGCAGGGTTCAGGGCCGCTTCCAGCCCGAGTCGAAGCCGAGCATCGTGCTCGCGGCAGCGATGCCCCAGCGGCCCGCCACCACCCGGACCGGCACCGTCAAGGCCGAGTCGACGAAGACCGGATCGCCTCCGGCGGCCTCCGCGCTGCCGCCGGCCCGTTCGAGCCGGACGGTCGCGGCGCTGCTCGCGAAGTACGAGGCCCCGCCCGAGCCGCCCAAGCGCGTGAAGCTCTCCAGCCTCAGGCATACGATCGGGACGGAGTAGCGCTCCTCGTCCACCTACGGGCGGGATGACAGCTCGGCCGCCAGCCGCGCCACGATCCTCCGCCCGACCTCCTCCTTGTCGAGGCTCGGCCAGGTCTCGACGCCGTCCCGGCCGACGAGGTGGACGGCGTTGTGCGTGCCGCCCATCACGCCGCCCGCGGCCGACACGTCGTTCGCCACGATGAGATCGCAGCCCTTGCGGGCGAGTTTCGCGCGCGCGTGCTCCAGCACATGCTCCGTCTCGGCCGCGAAGCCGACGACCAGCGCCGGCCGGCCCTCCGCCCGATGCGCGATCGTCGCCAGGATGTCGGGGTTCTCGGTCAGCCGAAGCGGCGGGACGGCGCCGCCATCCTTCTTCAGCTTCTGCCCCGCTTCCCCGGCCGCCCTCCAATCCGCCACCGCGGCCGCGAAGACCGCGAGATCGGCCGGGAGCGCCGCCTCGACGGCGGCGAGCATCTCGCGCGCGGTCTCGACATGCACGACGTCGACCCCCGCCGGGTCCGGGATCGCGACCGGTCCCGACACGAGGGTCACGCGCGCGCCTGCCGCCGCGGCGGCGGCCGCGATGGCGTGTCCCTGCCGGCCCGAGGAGCGGTTCGCGATGTAGCGCACCGGGTCGATCGGTTCATGCGTCGGGCCGGACGTCACGAGGACGTGCCGTCCCGCGAGCGCCTGCGCGGCACCATCTTTGCGCGGGATCCCTCTCCCCGAGGGGGAGAGGGTAGGGTGAGGGGGAAGCGCCCCATCCGGAGAGGGCGCTTCCCCCTCACCCGGTCGTCCGCTGACGCGGACGCTCGACCTCTCCCCCTCGGGGAGAGGTAACCCGCGCCCGTCTCGGCGGCCCGCGTCATCGAGCATCGCCTCCACCGCGTCCGCGATCTCGGCCGGCTCCGACATGCGGCCCGGCCCCGTCTCCGCTTCCGCCATCGCGCCGGCGTTCGGGCCGACGACCCGGATACCATCGCCCATGAGCGTCGCGAGGTTGCGGGCGGTCGCGGGATGCGCCCACATCCGCACGTTCATCGCGGGCGCGATCAGGATCGGCAGCGTGGTGGCGAGGAGCACGGTCGTCGCGAGGTCGTCCGCGTGGCCGCCCGCCATCTTGGCCATCAGGTTCGCGGTCGCGGGCGCGACCACGACCGCGTCGGCGTCGCGGGCGAGCCGGATATGCCCGATATCGGCCTCGTCCTCGCGGTCGAACAGGTCGGTATGGCTGCGCTGGCCCGAGAGCGCCGAGGCGGCGAGCGGGGTGACGAAGCGCTGCGCCCCGGCGGTCAGGATGCACCGCACCGAGGCGCCGCGCTCGCGCAGCCGCCGGATGAGGTCGAGCGCCTTGTAGGCCGCGATGCCGCCGCCGATGACGAGGAGGATGCGTCGATCGCCCAGCATGTCAGCGGCTCAGCACGCCCGCGAAGAGGAGCAGCCCCACGATGACCCAGAGCGCCAGCGCGATCCAGCGCAGCATCGCGGTCGGGGGCTTCGCGATGCCGCGCATGACGTTGCGCTCGAGCGGCATGCCGTGGTCGACGACGCGCTCGAGCTTCACCAGCAGGCGCTCCGTGCGCTGCGCGATCTCGGGCAGGTCAGCGACGACCCGCGCCAGCGTCGCGATGCCCCGGCCCGCATCCTCGACGCGGCCGACCGGCCCGAGGTTGCGCTCGATCCAGTCGCGCACGACCGGCTCGGACGTGGCCCATATGTCGAGCTTCGGGTCGAGCTTTCGGGCGACGCCTTCCACCACCACCATGGTCTTCTGAAGCATGACGAGCTCCGTGCGGGTCGTCATCTCGAAGATCGAGGTGATCTCGAAGAGGAGCGTCAGGAGGCGCGCCATCGAGATCTCGTCGGCGCGCCGGTTGTGGATGGGCTCGCCGATCGCCCGGATCGCCTGCGCGAAATCGTCGACGGAGTGGTGCTCCGGCACGTAGCCGGCCTCGAAATGCACCTCCGCGACGCGCCGGTAGTCGCGCCGGATGAAGCCGAGCAGGATCTCTGCCAGGAACCGCCGCTCCTTCGGCCCGAGCCGGCCCATGATGCCGGTATCGACCGCGACGAGCACGCCGTCCGCGTCCACCATCAGG
>CAXUHE010000354.1:0-2575 GCA_964250725.1 uncultured Enterovirga sp.
GGCCGCGGGCACGCGGGGCAGGCCGGGCATCGTCATGATGTCCCCGCAGATCGCCACCACGAAGCCCGCGCCCGCCGCGAGCCGGACGTCGCGCACCGGCACCACGTGGCCGGAGGGCGCGCCCATCAGGGTCGGGTCGGTCGAGAACGAGTATTGCGTCTTCGCCATGCAGACGGGCAGGTGTCCGAACCCGGCCGTCTCGAACTCGGCGAGCTTGGCGCGCGCCCTCATGCCGATCGCGACGCCGGACGCGCCATAGATGCGGGTCGCGACCGTGTCGATCTTGTCCTCCAGCGCCATCTCGTCCGGGTAGAGCACCTGGAATCGGGAGGGCTGCTCGCACAGCTCCACCACGCGGCACGCGAGCTCCTCCGCCCCGGCCCCGCCCTCGGCCCAGTGGCGGCACTGGACGGCCTCGACGTCGAGCCGCTCGCGGCAGAGCCGCGCCAGCGCCCGGTGCTCGGCCGGCGTGTCCGACACGAAATGGTTGACCGCGACGACGACCGGCAGCCCGAAGCCGCGCAGGTTCGCGACGTGGCGCGCGAGGTTCGCGAAACCCCGCTCCAGCGCGTCGAGGTCCTCGCGGCCGAGCGCGTCCTTCGCGACGCCGCCGTGCATCTTCAGCGCCCGCACGGTCGCCACGACCACGGCCGCCGAGGGCGCGAGCCCGGCCTGCCGGCACTTGATGTCGAGGAACTTCTCCGCCCCGAGATCCGCCCCGAACCCGGCCTCGGTGACGACGTAGTCGGCGAGCCGCAGGCCCGCCTCGGTCGCGAGCACCGAGTTGCAGCCATGCGCGATGTTGGCGAAGGGGCCGCCGTGGACGAGGGCGGGCGAGCCGCCGAGCGTCTGGACGAGGTTTGGCCGGAACGCGTCCTTGAGCAGCACGCCCATCGCGCCGGTCGCGTTCAGCTCGGAGGGCGTGATCCTGCCGCGCTCGCGCGTCTCGGCGACGATCATGCGCCCGAGCCGGGCTTCGAGGTCCGCGAGGTCGCGCGCGAGGCAGAACACCGCCATCACCTCGGATGCGACCGTGATGTCGAACCCGTCCTCGCGCGGGAAGCCGTTCGCCGGCCCGCCGAGGCTCGAAACGATGTCGCGCAACGCCCGGTCGTTCATGTCGAGCACGCGCCGCCAGGAGACGCGGCGCAGGTCGATCCCGAGCGCGTTGCCCCAGTAGACGTGGTTGTCGATCAGCGCCGCGAGGAGATTGTGCGCGGAGGTGATCGCGTGGAAGTCGCCCGTGAAGTGGAGGTTGATCGCCTCCATGGGCACGACCTGGGCGTAGCCGCCGCCCGTCGCGCCGCCCTTCTGGCCGAAGCAGGGGCCGAGCGAGGGCTCGCGCAGGCAGATCATGGTCTTCGCGCCGACGCGGTTCATCGCGTCGCCGAGCCCGATCGTCGTGGTGGTCTTGCCCTCGCCCGCCGGCGTCGGGCTGATCGCGGTCACGAGAACGAGCTTGCCGCGCGGGCGCTCCGCGATCCCGTCCAGGAAATGCTGGTCGATCTTGGCGATGTGGCGGCCGTGCAGGTGCAGCGCGTCCGCCGGGATGCCGGCCCGCGCCGCCACCTCGCCGATCGGGTGGAGGCGCGCCGCGCGCGCGATCTCGAGGTCGGTCGTCACGCTGTCCCCATCACCCGTCCGGCCGTGTTCGATCCGCCCGCCGCGCAGGTGACGCAAGCCCGCGCGCCGGTCAAGCAGGGCCATCGCATATGAGCGCCGAGCGCGGGTCACCTCTCCTCGAGGGAGACCTTCGCGCGCTTCCGTCATTGCGAGGAGCGTCAGCGACGAAGCAACCCAGGGGCCGCCGCGTCACCCCGCTGGGTTGCTTCGCTGCGCTCGCAATGACGGGACTCGCGCAAGGCCCTCTCGAGGGGAGGGTTCCCCGCGCCAAGCTCACATGCGGTAGCCCTGGACCGTCAGGCGACGGCGCGGATCACCTTGCCGAGCTTGTCCACGATCTCGCCGATCTGGTCGTGCGAGACGATCAGCGGAGGCGAGACCGCGAGCGTGTCGCCGGTCACGCGGCACATCAGGCCGTGATCCTGGAACGCGCGGTCCATCGCCTCGAAGCCGCGCTGGCCGGGGGCGTCGGGACGGGGCGCGAGATCGACCGCCCCGACGAGCCCGAGGGTGCGGATGTCGATGACGTTCGGCAGGCCCTGGAGCGAGAACATCGCGTCCGCCCACGGCTCCTCCAGCTCGCGCACCCGCTCGAACAGGCGCTCGTCGCGGTAGAGGTCGAGGGTCGCGAGCGCCGCCGCGCAGGCGAGCGGGTGGCCGGAATAGGTGTAGCCGTGGAAGAGCTCGATGACGTGCTCCGGCCCATTCATGAAGGCGTCGTGGATCGCGTCGCGCACGATGACGCCGCCCATCGGGACCGTGCCCGAGTTCACGGCCTTCGCGAAGGTGATCATGTCGGGCACGACGCCGTAGCGCTCGGCCGCGAAGGCGAAGCCGAGCCGCCCGAAGCCCGTGATCACCTCGTCGAAGACGAGCAGGATGCCGAACCTGTCGCAGATCTGGCGGAGCCGCTTCAGGTAGCCCTTGGGCGGCGGCAGCACGCCGGTCGATC
>CAXUHE010000355.1:0-2532 GCA_964250725.1 uncultured Enterovirga sp.
GGCGGCGCACGATGTTGCCGCCCATCCGGCCGAGGCCGATCATCCCGAGTTGCATGGTACCTGAATCCTCTACAAGCCCGTCATTGCGAGCGCAGCGAAGCAACCCAGAGCCAGCGCGCTTCCCCCCTGGGTTGCTTCGCTGCGCTCGCAACGACGACGGATGATCAACTTCCCCCGAGCGCTTTCAGGAGCGCCGCCTCGACGGCCTGGAGCCCCCCCGACATCCCCTCGCCCGTGAGGTGCACCCGCAAGGCCCGCCGGCCGCGCTCGGCCAGGACCTCGAAATCGCCCCGCGCCTGCGCGGCCTCGACCGTCCCGAAGCTGAACCTGCGACCCGGGATGCCGAGATCGTGGTGCGGGTGCCCGGTGATCTGGAGGAACACGCCACTGTTCGGCCCGCCCTTGTAGGCCTGGCCCGTCGAGTGAAGGAAGCGCGGCCCGAACCCGACGCAGGTCGCGACGCTCTTCGCGTCGCGCAACGACACCCGCATGCGCGTCAGGATGTCGGTGTGGTGCGCGTCCCGTTTCAGGTAGGCGAGGAGCGCCACGTAGTCGCCGGAGCCTGCCCGCGCGAGATGCGCCCGGAGCCAGTCCGCGAGCGTGGTCGCTCCGGCCTTCGCGAGCGCCTCGGCATTCTTCGGGTCGGTGTAGAGCTCGACGCCCTCGCCGGACCAGACCGGCGTCTCGGCCGGTAGCGCGCCGGTTCTCTCCACCGCGTCCGTCAGCTCGCGCGTCTTGATCTTGCTCGCCTCGACGTCGGGCTGGTCGAACGGGTTGATGCCGATGATCGCGCCCGCGACGGCGGTCGCGAACTCCCAGCTGACGAATTCCTGCACGAGGTCGCCCTGCGACGCGAGGTCGAGCCGCACGACCGGGTGCCCGGCCTTCTCCAACGTGGCGAGCGCCGCGTCCTGGCCCGCATCGGCGTGGCCGTCGAGGCGCAGCTGCACGAAGAGCCGGTCGCGGCCGTAGACGCCGGGCTCGCCCAGCGGCTCGCCGTCGACCGGCACGATGCCGTGCCCGTTCTTGCCGGTCGATTCCGCGATGAGCTGCTCCGCCCAGGCGCCGAAATCCGCGAGGGCTGCGGGCGCGACGATCGTGAGCTTGTCACGGCCGGCGAGCGCCGCCTCGCCCATCGCGACACCCAGCAGCACGCCCGGGTTCTCCTTCGGGGGCGCGTCCGCAGGAGCGCGTCATGGTGCGGGCGCGCTCGATCATCTTGGCGACGTCGAGCCCCATCGCGGCGGCCGGCGTGAGCCCGAAGGCGGAGAGGACGGAGTAGCGCCCGCCGATCGCCGGGTCGCCGTGGAAGATGCGCCGGAAGCCCGCCGCTCTGGCGGCCGTCTCCATCGCGGAGCCCGGATCGGTGACGGCGACGAAATGCGAGCCCGCCTTCTCCGCCCCGACCGTCGCCTTCATCCGGTCGAGGAAGTAGTCGCGGAACACGTTGGGCTCGAGCGTCGAGCCCGATTTCGACGACACGATGAACAGCGTCGTCGCGAGGTCGACCGCCTCCTCGACGGCCTTCACCTGGGCCGGGTCGGTCGAGTCGAGGATCCGCAGGCGCGGAAAGCCGGGTTGCGGCCCGAAGGTCTCGGCCAGCACCTCCGGCCCGAGGCTCGACCCACCCATGCCGAGGAGCACCGCGTCCGTGAAGCCGCCGCTCCGCACCTCGTCCGCGAAGTCCCTGTACGCGTCGATGTGCTCGGCCTCGTGGTCCAGGATGTCGAGCCAGCCGAGCCACTTCGCCTCGTCCGCTCCGGTCCAGACGGAGGCGTCGCGCTTCCATAGCTTGCGGAGCGTGCCCTCGCTGCGCCACGTGTCCAGCGTCTTCGTCACCTTCGGGTCGAGCGTATCACCCAGCGCCGCGGCGTAGCGGTTGAGGCGAGCGCCCAGCACCGTCGCGCGCTTGAACGCGACCGCGCCGAGCAGCTTGTCGGCCGCGTCCTTGAAGAGCGTCACGCCCTCCTCGACGAGCTTCTTCGCGATGGCGTCGAGATCGACGCCGGAGGACGCGAGCTTCTCCAGGACGCGCGCCGCCTCGTCCACGTTCTCCTCCAGCGAGGCGCGCACGCGGCCGTGGTCTCGGAAGGCGTCGAGCGTCGCGGGCGGCACGGTGTTGACCGTGTTCGGCCCGATCAGCTCCTCGATGTAGAGTGTGTCGCGCAAGGCCTTGTTCTTGGTGCCGGTCGAGGCCCAGAGCAGCCGCTGCTCGCGCGCGCCCTTCGCCTTCAGCGCCTCGAAGCGGCCGTTGAACAGGCGCTTGTAGCGGCGATAGGCGAGCTTCGCGTTGGCGATCGCGACCTTGCCCTTCAGCGCTTCGAGCGCCGCCTTCTCGTCGGGATCGTTCGCCTCGCCGATCTTGCGGTCGAGCTCCTTGTCGACCGCGACGTCGATGCGGCTCACGAAGAAGCTCGCCACGCTGGCGACGTTCGCGACGTCGCCGCCGGACTTCGCGAGGTTCTCCAGCCCCTCCATGTAGGCGATCGCCACCGCCTCGTAGACGTCCTGCGAGAAGAGGAGCGTCACGTT
>CAXUHE010000356.1:0-216 GCA_964250725.1 uncultured Enterovirga sp.
TGGACCAGCCGCTTCAGGTAACCGGCCCGCGGGATGTAGCGGAATGGCCAGCGCTGATGCACCAGCCCGTCATGAACGATGAAGTAGAGCACGCCGTAGATCGTCATGCCGAGCCCGACCCAGTAGAGCGGACCGTAGCCGGGTGAGCCGAACACCACGAGGCCGAGCGCCAAGGCGGCGAAGACGATCGCGTAGAGGTCGTTCTTCTCCAGGAGA
>CAXUHE010000356.1:226-2526 GCA_964250725.1 uncultured Enterovirga sp.
AGCGGTGCCACCCCCAGCCGGGGCCATGCATCACGAACCGATGCACGCCGGCCGCTACGGCTTCCATGATGACGATCGTCGAGATCAGGATGGCGGCGTTGATCAGCATCGACGAGCGCCTCCTGCGCCGGCATAGCCGTCCAAGCCTGAAGGTTCGAGACCGCTCAGGCTTGGACGCGTTGCAGGTCCGCCAACGCGGGTGTACGGGCACGATCCTGGAACACGGCTCTGACGTAAGTGGCGAGTTGGCCATCTGGGCGCAAGCCGGAGAGACCCTCCGCCACATGACCGTCCAGCCGCCTCCGGACCTCCTCGGGCCCGAGCAGCGAGAGCGCCGTGACGCGTCCCGCGTCCTCCCCCGGAACATCGGCGTCGTCCGACGCGGCGCCGTCGCTCAGGTCGTCCCAGAGCTGGAAGGCCTGACCGAGATGGGTCGCGAATGATCTGAGCCTGTCGGTCCTGTCCTCGGACGCGCCCGCGATGACCCCCGCCATCTCGGTCGCGGCAACGAACAGGATCCCGGTTTTCAGATGGTTCGTGTCGAGGACCGTGTCGACCGACCGGGCTCGGTCGGGGGCTCTCAGGTCCTCGTACTGGCCGCCCGCGAGCCCGTCGGAGCCGAGTGCCTGCGCGAGAATGGTCACGAGCCGGGTCCGGGTCACGGGATCGAACTGGACAGCGCTCGACAATGCCGTGAACGCCCGGCCGAGCAGTCCGATCGCCGCCAGAATCGCGACGTCCTGGCCGAACGCGACATGCGTGGCGGCTTGGCCGCGCCGGAACTTCGCGTCGTCCATCGAAGGCAGGTCGTCCAGGATCAGGGAGGCGGCGTGCACCATCTCGATCGCGCATCCGGCATCAATCGCCACGAGGCCGTCGAGGCCCAGTTCCCAGGCGGACAGGATGGTCAGGATGGGGCGGATGCGCTTGCCCGGTGCGAGCAATGCGTAGCGGATTGCGGAATTGAGCGGATCGACACGGTGGCGTCCCGGCGCCAGAGCCGCCAATCGGCGCTCGACGGCCGACCTCACCGCCCCGATGTCGGCCGGCGTCTCGATCCGCGTCAGGGCGTGTAGGAAACCGTGTCCCATCCTGTCAGGCGATCCTCCTGATCAGGCAAAGAGCCGATCAACCCAACCCGTGCCATATCGTGCGCGCGTCGTGGGCTCTTTGGCAAGCGCCGCGCCGGGAATCGTGATCGATCCCGACGCGTCAGCTTCTCCCGTGGAGGTCAGGCGACGCGCCGCTCCTCGGACGGGACGCGCTGGCGGAGCTCCGAGATCATCCCGACGATCTGCTGGGGCTGGTAGGGCGTGCGGATGCAGGGCGCCCCCTTCACCTTCGCGGGCTCGGGAATGCGGTGAGGCGCGCGGCCCGTATAGATGACGTCGATGCGGGGATGCAGGAGGCGCGCCGCCTTCGCGACCGCGAGTCCGCCGACCTCGCCGCCGAGATCCGCGTCGGTCACGAGCACGTCGACCCGACGTTCGGCCTCCAGGATCCTCATGGCCTCGGCACCGTCCCGGGCCAAAAGGGCCTCGTACCCGTACATCGCGAGGCCGTTCGCGGTGATCTGCCGGGTCAATCCGTCACTTGCGAGAAGAAGAACGCTCAGTTGCCTGCTCACGACTTGCCCCCTGGCCGAACGTGAACGCGCCATGCCGGACGCGTGGACCCGGGACGGGCAGCGGCCGCAATCAGCATTCCTGGTTAACAAGGGCTTGATACGAACACCGAAGTTCTAACGAGCGGTAAATGTCGGGAGCAAACCGTTGCCGCGACGTCCGTCGGTTCGAAATGAACGCTGGCGCGACCCTTGTCGCGACCGGGCGAGGATCTTTGCGCGAGCGCTCAGAACCTGACGGCGTGCACGCTGTGGTCGGCGCGCGCGGCGCGCTCCGCCGCCGACACGATGTCGAGCGCGCGCCAGGGCTTGGCGACGTAGACGGCGCGCTCCGGAAGCGACGGTAACAGGTCGCGAGGGATACCCGACGTGACGATGACACTGATCGATGGCCAGAGCACGGACACGCTGCGGGCCAGAGCGAGCCCGTCCATCGGACCGGGCAGGTCGATGTCGGCCACCATGAGCGCCGTCGCGCCACCCCGCTCACGCAGATGCTCCAGCGCCGCTTCCGCGCTCGAGACCTGATCGACGTGCAGGTCGAGCTCGCTCCGCAACATCGCGCCGAGGTCGACGACGCTGTCCCTGTCCTCGACGATCAGAGCGCCCATGGTGTTCGGATCGGCATAAGCCATGGCGTTCTCCTCGGCATGCAGGAGGTGAACGCCGCACATCC
>CAXUHE010000357.1:0-2521 GCA_964250725.1 uncultured Enterovirga sp.
CATCGCGTCGAGGAGGCGCGGCGGCCTGGCGATCTCGCCGGGCAGGGGCTCGGGCGAGAGAAGGCGATCGAGCAGGTCTTCCGTGGCTTGCGCCGTGCGGTCGAGACGGAGACGGAAATCGGGATGCATCGTCGGGCTATCGGACCAAATGCCTCGCTTGACCGATGAGATTGGCAAGGTCAACCGCAGCCGTTTGTGCTAGACGCCGGGTCGTCGGGCACGCGAGCCCGCATCGAGGAGCATCATGCGTCAAGTCATGTTGGGCGGGCTCATCGCGGCCCTCACGATAGGTTCGGCGCTCGCCGCGCCTCCGGTCAAGTCGGGATCGCCCGCCGGTCGGACGGACGTGAGCGCCAAGGCGGGCGGCGAGAACAACAAGGCGCGCCTCGACGAGATCGCCCGCGAGAAGCGCTGGAGCGACCGGATGCGCCGCGCCACGAACAGCATGTGCGACCGCTGCTGATCACGTCCTGACAGCTCACGCCCCTCGGGCCGGGCGCGTCGATCATCCCGGTTCGGTCTGATCGATGGCGGAGGGCGGCTCCAAATTCGTCGTCTACGCGGCGCTCGCGGGCAATCTCGCGATCGCGGTCGTGAAGTTCGCGGCCGCGTGGTGGACCGGCAGCCACGCCATGCTGACCGAGGCCGTGCACTCGCTGGTCGATACCGGCAACCAGTCGCTGCTGCTCTACGGGATGAGCCGGTCGGCACGGCCGCCGGACGACAACCATCCCTTCGGGCACGGGATGGAGCTCTACTTCTGGTCCTTCGTCGTCGCTCTCATGATCTTCCTCGCGGGCGGCGGCTACTCGATCTACGAGGGCGTCCAGAAGCTGTCGCATCCTGAGCCGATCCGCCAGGCCTGGATCAACTTCGTCGTGCTCGGCGCGTCGGTGGTGTTCGAGGGCACGTCCTTCGCGGTCGCGTGGCGGGAATTCAGCCGGAGGCGGGGCGACATCCCGGTCTGGGAGGCGATCCACCGCAGCAAGGACCCAACGGGCTTCTCGGTGATCCTGGAGGATGCGGCCGCGCTCCTGGGGCTCGCCTTCGCGGCGCTCGGCGTCGCGGCGTCCGCCTACTTGGGCATGCCGAAGGGCGACGGCGTGGCGTCGATCGCGATCGGGCTCCTGCTGATCGGCGCCGCGGTCGTGTTGGCGCGTGAGACGCGCAGCCTGCTGACCGGCGAGAGCGCGTCCCGGCGGGTGCTCGACGCGGTCCGGGCGGTCCTCGTGTCCGAGGACCGGATCCTCCACACGCACGGGCTCCAGAGCATCCAGCTCGGACCCTCGGACGTGCTCCTCGCGCTCGCGATCGACGTGCGGCCGGACCTCGACGCCGCGGCGATCGAGACGATGGGCGCGGAACTCCGGCGGCGCATCCAGGACGTCCAGCCGATCGTGACGCACGTCTTCTTCAAGCTCGGGCCCTCCGAGGGACCCGCGCCGCCAGCCGAGGGCCGTGCTACCGCTTCGCTGTCCGCGACGGCTTCGGCGGCGGGCAACGATAGTTGAACTCGGTGTGGAGCGACGTGACCTCGCTCTCACGCGTGATCAGACAGGCCGGCCTGTCCGTCGTCTCGTCGAGGAAGACCCGCGCCACCCGGCGCATCCGCTCCGGCTTCGGCAGTTCGGCCAAGCCGCCGCACAGACCCGACAGCGTCTCGTTCGCGCCGTTCGTCACGACGAGCAGCGCGCCCGCATCGGGGCGGTCGAAGACCTCGTAGGCGTCGTTGCAGCCCAGACGCACCAGGCGCTCCTTCACGGTGCCGTACCGGTCGACCGTGTAGGTGAAGGCGTCGAACGAGCAGCCGCCGAGCACTGCGAAGAGGAGAAGGGGAGCGATCCGACGAGGGCTTGTCGTCATGTCATGGCAGGTCCGGTCCCGGCACCTCGCCGGGGATCGGGACTTAGAACTCCTAACCGAAGCTGTCACGACACTGGTTTCAGGGCGATGAAAAATGGGGCAACCGCGCTCTAGGTCCATATGCGATAGCCCTGCCCCGAAGAGAGGGTTCCCGCGCTAAGGTCAAGTCGCAAATGCGATAGCTAACGCAAAGACATTGCTCTCCGAGTCCCAAACGGCCCTAGGCGATAGCGGCTTCCTTGTCCGCAACCTTTTCGTGTCGATGCCGCCGGCTCTCCGGCTCGCGAGCGAGCGAGACGATCAACTCCTCGATGGCTTCGAGACGCGTGCCGTCATCCGCAATGGCGCGGTCGAGGACGAGGCGGTTCTTGCGCCAGGACAGATCACGCGACCGGTCCGCCACGGCGGCCGCCAGCGCCGGATCGCTCTCGCGGCGGTCCTTGAAGGTGAGCGCGATCGCCTGCGGGCCCGCGTCGATCCGGGCGATCCCGGCTGCCCGGCAGTGGCGCCGCAGCCGCGCGAGCGCCATCAGGGCAGTCACCGGCTCCGGCACCGGTCCGAACCGGTCCTCGAGTTCGTCGATGAGCGTCTCCTCGCGCTCCGACCCTCGGGCGATGCGCGCGTAGAGGTTCAGCCGCACCTCGTCCTCGGGCACGTA
>CAXUHE010000358.1:0-2276 GCA_964250725.1 uncultured Enterovirga sp.
ACCTCGTCTTCTCGCTCGATTCCATCATCACGGCGGTCGGCATGACCGAGCACCTTCCCATCATGGTCGTGTCGGTCCTGTTCGCCATCACGGTGATGGTGATCGCCGCCGGGCCGCTCGCGGACTTCATCAAGGCGAACCCGACCATCGTGATGCTGGCGCTCTCGTTCCTCCTGATGATCGGCATGGTGCTCATCGCGGACGGCTTCGGCTTCCACGTACCGAAAGGCTACATCTACGCTGCGATGGCGTTCTCGGTCCTGGTGGAGGCGCTGAACATGCTGGTGCGGCGCTCGCGTCGCCGCCAGGGAGCACCTTAGATCACGCCGCGTTCGAGGAGCGGGCGGCTGGCGGCGATGCGCTTATGGAGATGAACCATGAGGGCGACGCCGAAGATCGGGGTCATGAGGTTGAGGAGCGGCACGAGGAGGAGCCCGGCCGCGACCGCCCCACCCATCATGACCGTGCCGTTATGCTCTCGCCGGAGACGCGCGGCCGTCTCAGGATCGGAGAAGCGGGCGGCCGCGAGCTCGAAATACTCCCGGCCGATCAGGTAGGTGTTGGCCGCGAAGAACGCCACGATGTTGACGCCCGGTACCAGGACGAGGGTGAGCGCCAGGAGGTTGACGGCGAGCGACAGGCCGGAGAACCGCAAACCCGTGACGAGCGAGCGCCCGAGCGAGAGCGCCCGGCCCGGCGAATCGCCCGGATAGGCGCGCCGCTCCACGATCTCCGCGACATCGTCGAGGAAGAAGCTCGCGACCAGCGCCGAGACGGCCGGCAGCACATACGCGAAACCGACGAGCAGGCCTGCGCCCGCGAGGAACACCACGACCGCCCCGAGCATCGGGTGCTCGGCCCCGACCGGGTAGGCGGCGATCAGCCGCCCGAGAAGGCTCGTGAGGATGCCCCAGACCGCGAGCAGCATGAGGATCGTCAGGCCGATCGACCGGAACAGGATGCGGCGCAGCGGCCTGCACAGGACGTCGCGGGCGGCCGCAAAGACGGCGCTGATCAGCATGGAGCCTCGCTGCGAGAGTGTTGGGAAATCGCAAACTACACCTTCGTCATGCTGAGGAGCGGCCGTAGGCCGCGTCTCGAAGCACGCAGAGCCGTTGTGCGTCCTTCGCGATGCCCGCTCCCCGGCTTTGCCGGCGCGCGGGCTCCTCAGGATGACGAAGGTTCAAGAAAAAACGTGACATTCCAAACGGTCGCCCAGTGACGCACTCGATGTAGGACGGCTCGACCGCGAGGGCGAGGTCCAACCTCGTGCGCCTCCGCGATGACGCGCGGGCTTGATCGCGCCCGCGCGCGGCCGCATGTCAGCCCGCCACCATGCGAGCCAGACCGTGATCGTCCCCATCTCGCGCCCACCCCTTGCCATGCCTCAAGGCGATGTGGATGTGGCGATCGTGGGCGCGGGCGCGGCCGGGATCGCGGCGGCGCGGACCTGCATCGCGGCGGGTTTGCGGGTCGCGGTGCTGGAGGCGCGCGACCGCGTCGGCGGGCGCGCCGTCACCGCGTCCTTCGCGGGCCACCCGGTCGATCTCGGCGCGCACTGGATGCATGCGGGCGCGCTGAACCCGCTCGTACGGATCGGTCAGGCGCGGGGCGAGCCGCTGCGCCGGGCGCCCGGCCAGTCCCATCTCGTGGTGCGCGGCCGCTTCGCGCCGCTGCCCGAGCGCCGCACCTACTCGGCCGCGTTCGAGCGCGCCGACACCGCCATCGCGGTCGCGGCGCGCCGGCCCGAGGACGGATCGATCGCCGCCGTGCGGTCGTCGCTCGGCCGGTGGGGCAAACCGATCGACGACACGCTCGCGCTGATCAGCGGGCGGCCGCTCCCCGAGGTCAGCCTTCAGGACTTCCCGAGCGACGAGTTCGGCGACAACTATTTCGTGCGCGGCGGTTATGGGGCGTTCCTGGCGCGGCTCGCGACGGGCCTGCCGATCGCGCTCCGCCGCCCGGTCGAGACGATCGACTGGTCCGGGCGCGAGGTCGTGCTGCGCACGGCCGCAGGCGACGTCAGGGCGCGGGCGGTCGTCGTGACGGTGCCGCTCCCCGTCGTGGCGGCGGGGCGGGTGCGGTTCGCGCCTGCTCTGCCGCACGCCGTCGCGGACGCGATCGCGGCCTTCCTGCCCGGCGCCTACGAGCACGTCGTCCTGAACTGGCCGGACGCCCCGTTCCGCGGCGCGGACCGCCTGACGAAGCTCGTCGGCGGACGCCACGGGCTCGGCATGATGACGCGGATGGACGACGCGCCGTTCCACTACCTCGAA
>CAXUHE010000358.1:2286-2513 GCA_964250725.1 uncultured Enterovirga sp.
GCCATCGACGCCGCGCCCCGGCCCTGGCCGCCCTCGCGCGCGCGACGTTGCGCGAGGCGTTCGGCCATTCGGCCCGGCGTGCGCGGGTCCTCGCGGTCACGGACTGGCTCTCCGACCCCTGGTCGCTCTGTTCCTGGGTCGTGGTCGCGCCGGGTCGCGTCGCGGATCGCGAGACGATCTCGGCCGGCATCGACGGGCGGATCTGGTTCGCCGGCGAGGCGACTTCA
>CAXUHE010000359.1:0-2512 GCA_964250725.1 uncultured Enterovirga sp.
GAGCGCCTACGAGATGATGCTGTCGGAGAGCCAGGAGCGCATGCTCATGGTGCTCCGCCCCGGCATGGAGGCCGACGCGGAGGCGATCTTCGCCAAGTGGCAGCTCGATTTCGCGGTGATCGGGGTGACGACCGACACGCTGCGCTTCGTGGTGAAGCACGGCGGGGAGACGGTCGCGGACCTGCCCATCAGGGAGCTCGGCGACGAGGCCCCGCTCTACGACCGGCCGCACGCCGCGAACGCCGCCCAGCCCGAGATCGCGGCCGACGGCGTCGAGCCGCCGGTCGGGCACGCGGAGGCGCTGTTGAGGCTGCTCGGCTCGCCCGACCTCTGCTCCAAGCGCTGGGTGTGGGAGCAGTACGACAGCCTGATCGGCGGCAACACGGTCGGCGGGCCGGGCGGCGACGCCGCCATCGTGCGGATCGAGGACGGCCCCAAGGGGCTCGCCATGACGACGGACGTGACGCCGCGCTATTGCGAGGCGGACCCGGTCGAGGGCGGGCGCCAGGCGGTCGCGGAGGCGTGGCGCAACCTCTGCGCGGTCGGCGCGCTGCCGCTCGCGCTGACGGACAACCTGAACTTCGGCAATCCCGAGCGCCCGGACGCGATGGGGCAGCTCGTCGGCTGCATCCGGGGCATCGGGGAGGCCTGCCTGGCGCTCGATTTCCCGGTCGTGTCCGGCAACGTGTCGCTCTACAACGAGACGAACGGGCGGGGCATCCTGCCGACGCCCACCATCGGGGGCGTCGGCCTCGTGGAGGACGTCGCGGTGCGCGCCTCGATCGCGTTCAAGCGCGCCGGCGAAGCGGTGCTGCTCGTCGGCGAGACCCGCGGCTGGCTCGGCCAGTCGCTCTACCTGCGCGACGTCTGCGGGCGGGAGGAGGGCGCGCCGCCCCCCGTCGACCTCGCGGCCGAGCGCCGCAACGGCGATTTCGTGCGCGGCCTCGTGCGGGCGGGGCGCCTCGATACCGTCCACGACCTCTCCGATGGCGGGCTCGCGGTGGCGCTGGCCGAGATGGCGCTCGCGGGCGGGCTCGGGCTCGAGCTGCGCGAGCGCGACGTGCCGGCGGGCCTGGCGCTGCACGCCTTCCTGTTCGGCGAGGACGGCGCGCGCTATGTCCTCACCTGCGCGACGGACGCCATGCAGGCGATCCGCCGGGACGCCTTGGAGGCCGGGGTCCCGACTTGGTATCTGGGCTCGATCGGCGGGGCTGACCTCATCCTGCCGGGCGAGGCGCCGGTCGCGATCGAGACCCTGCGTCACGCGCACGAGAGCTGGCTGCCGGACTACATGTCGGGACGGACGCACGAAACCCTGGCCGACGCGGCCTGAAGGAGCTTGGTCATGGCGATGGATGCACACGAGATCGAGCGCATGATCAAGGAGGCGCTGCCGGGCGCCATCGTGGAGATCAAGGACCTCGCGGGCGACGGCGACCACTACGCGGCGACCGTCACGGCCGAGGCGTTCCGAGGCCGGAGCCGCGTGCAGCAGCACCAGATGGTCTACGCGGCGCTCCAGGGCCGTATGGGCGGCGTGCTCCACGCGCTCGCGCTCACGACGGGCGTGCCGGCCGGCTGATCGCCGCCGAGGCGAAATCGTCCCCGGTGCCGGAGACCATTCGGCTGACCCCGTCTTTCGCGTGAAATCACGGCGCGTTTAACGCTAATTTTACGTCAACCGAGCAGCCTTCGGAATCCCAGCGGGAACCATCCTCCCGTGCCGCCCGGTCGATGTACATGAACATCCTCGCACGAACGAAGATCTCGACGAAGATCGTGAGCATCGTCGTCATGCTCTCGTTGCTGGCGGTCGGTTACGTCGTCTATCTCTCGCAGACGATGACGAGCATCGATGAACGATACGTCGATCTCCTGGACAGGAGGGCGCAAGGCCTCATCTGGGTCTCGAGAGCCAACCGGCGTATCACGCAGCTCGGATACGAGTCCTATCGGACGATCGCCTATGACGGGGCGAGCGTCGAGGCCAAGGAGGCGAGCGAGAGCTACAAGAACGCGTTGGAGACGCTCGGCCAGAATATGGCCAACGCCAGACGCCTGTTGACCGCGAATGCCAGCGTCATGGACGACATCGAGAGACGTATCGCCGAGATCGACAAGCTGGCGGCGGGAGCGATCGTGCTCGGCCTACGGAACGAGGATCAGGCAGCCCAGAAGGTCATGATCACCGTCGACCCGATGATCTCGCAGGTCTCGAAGGTCATGAGCGAGTTCATCGACGCGCAGTTCCAGGAGAACGGTCGGGCGTCCGCCGCGATGACGGACGAGGTCCACCGGACATCGCTGGTCGTGCTCATCGGTGCGATCGTGGTGGGCATCCTGGGCCTGCTGATGGCGCTGCTGGTGTCCTCGCGCGGGATCACGGGACCGCTCGGCCGGTTGCAGGGCCGGATGCGCGACTTGGCGGAGGGCCGTCTCGATGTCGAGGTCGAGGGGCAGGATCGCGGCGACGAGGTCGGCGGCATGGCGCGCGCCGTCCAGGTGTTCAAGG
>CAXUHE010000360.1:0-2501 GCA_964250725.1 uncultured Enterovirga sp.
GGGCCGCGCAGCAGGTGGAACTCGACGAACCCCTTCATCTCGCCGAGCGAGCTGTCGCGATCCCTCCACACGGTCTCGAACTCGTCGGTCGCATCCTTGATGACTTGGAAGCGGTTCATCGCGATGAACATGGGTATCCTCTCCGATCAGCTTCGCTCGGTACGCTTATATAGCAAGCGGCGCGACAGCTGGGGCCCGCCCTGATAGAGGCTGATCACGTTCTCGCAGCGGAGCCGATCGTGCGCCGGTCCATCCTCCTCGTCACCTTGCTCGGGCCGCTCGGTCTTTCAGCCTGCATGAGCGAGCTCGACCAGCGCGCCGTGGTGGCGGGCGACCTGCCGCCCATCACGAAGGAATACCGGCAGTCGGTCCTCGCCTGGGCCAAGTCCTACTACCCTGTCCCGCGCTCGGTCCGGGCCGCGCGGATCAGCGACCCTGTGCTCGCGCGCGATTCGACCGGCCGCCTCGTCTGGCTCGTTTGCATAGAGGCCACCACACCCGCGACCGGAGCGGAACGGCAGGCCTTCGGCTTCGCGTCGAACTACGTGTCGGCGCCGCTGGCGCGCCGCGAGTCCAGCCTGACCCGCGATGATTGCGAACGGCCGCTCGCCTGGCGCGCTTTCCCGCAACTCGAACGATCGTAGATGCGCGTCGCACGATCGTGGAGGTAATGAGCTGCCGCGAGAACGAGGTGCGGCATCGTCGATCGCGGGATTCCGGCTTCGCGTTAGCCTCCCGTCAACCCTGCTCGTCTGTAATCACTTCATGCGATGCGTGCGGAGTGATGACATGGTTCGAAACCTCGACTGGACGGCGCCCGCGAAACTCTTCTTCTGGCCGGCGGAGAACGGCTCCGAGGAGGAGGCGATCTACGACACGTTGGGTGACGCGGTCCGGGCGGCCCGCGAGGGCGAGGGCGAGGCGGCCTGGATCATCACGGAGAGCGGCTCGATCCTCAACCCGCGCATGATCGCGGTCCTGGCGGAGGAGCAGGCCGAGCAGCGCCGCCGGCGCCGGCCGACCTTCAACCCGTTCGCCTGGGCGAAAGCCGCCTGAGCACGGGCGTGCCGCTCAGGGCCCTGCTTGGAGGAATCCGACGGCTGCGTCGCCAGCATCGTCGAAGATCGCGGCCGTCAGCGGGCCGCCATAGACCGCCCCGGTGTCGACATTGACCCGGTGCGCGCGGATGTCGGGACGGCCGTCGCGTGTCGGCGTGTGGCCGTGGACGACGAGCTTCCCAAAATCGTGGTCTCGCACGAGGAACGCGTCGCGGATCCAGAGCCGGTCCTGATCGCTCTGGTCGAGCCGGCCGCGGGCGGGGTCCAGCCCCGCATGGACGTAGCAACGCCGGTGATCCTCGAAGGTCGTCATGCGTGCGGCGAGCCAATCCAGCATGTCCGCCGGTACCTCCGCGATCCGGCGCACCCCGAAGGAGCGCAACGTCGCGTCGCCGCCGTTGCGCCGCCAGAGCGCATCCAGCTCCTCGCTCCCGCCAGCGGCGCGCAGCATCATGTCCTCGTGATTGCCTTTGAGGCACACGACGTGCAGCGTCTCGCGCCGCTGGAGCATCCTCACGCGATGGAGCACGGAGGAACTCGCCGGCCCACGGTCGACGTAATCGCCCAGGAACACGAGCCGGCGCGGGCGCTGGGCCGCGTGCGCGTCGATCTTCGCCAGGAGCGTGTCGAGCAGGTCGGCGCGTCCATGGACATCCCCGACCGCGTAGGTCAACATCGGTGCATCACATGATGTGGACGGCGTGCGGCGCGAACAGCCCGATCGCCAGCATCACGACGCCGCCGATGCCGAGCGCCGCGCCCGCATAGGCCAGCGCCGCGATCCCGGTGATGACCATCGCGGAGGCGAGCACGATGCCGATCTGGAAGGCCGCAGAACCCAGCTCGTAATGGTGGTAGCGCGCGAGCGACGTGTCGCGGCGCGCCTCGGCGGCCTTGGCCCGGGCCGCCAGTTCCTTGCGTCCCTCGCCGGTCTCGGGCTCGCTGTCCCAGCGCGCCGCCGTCTTCGTCCAGTCGTCGAGGCGCTTGCGGTAGGCGTCGGGCGGGACCGTGTCCGGCACCGCGACGCGCCCGAGCTCGGCCGCCTCGCCGGCCGTGCGCACGACCGTCATGCGGATCGTCTTCGCCTGGAAGAAGGCCCAGAGGTTCGAGGCCTCGACATTGTCGCTGAGGGCGTTCGTCTGCGAGCTCTTCGCCAGCGTCTCCCCGAAGGCGAGGAACAACGCCAGGATGGAGATCAGGAGCGCGACCCCCTTGTTGGAGCCCTCCAAGCCGTGTTCGCCATGACCGCCCGACATGCTGCGCCTCCGTTGATGTCCCGCCTTGCGGATACGGCGTTTAGACCGGCGAGGGAACGCGCTTTCGATAAGGCGCCACGACGGAGGCGAGCCGCGCCACGGCCTCCAGGGCCGCGCGCTCGCCTTCCTCCCAGGCGCCGCCCGCGGTGCCCCAGAGCGCGTGTGAATTCGCCTCGCCGGCGAACCA
>CAXUHE010000361.1:0-2479 GCA_964250725.1 uncultured Enterovirga sp.
CTACACGATCAAGGGGCACGGCCTGCCGCTCGCCGGCCACAAGGACAACCATGCCGGCCTGATGACGCCGACCCAGGTCGAGACGCTGCGCCGCGCCATGAACGTGCGCGAGGGCCACGAGTGGGAGCCCTTCGAGGGGATCGGCCTGCCCGAGCCGGAGTTCCGCGACTTCCTGGCCGCCGTCCCGTTCGTGCAGGCCGGGCGGCGGCGCTACGAAGCCCCGGCGATCCCGGTGCCGGAGCGCCTGCCCGTGCCGGCCGGCGCCTCGCTCTCGACGCAGGCCGGATTCGGCCTCCTCATGCACGACATCGCCAAGGGCGAAGGCGAGTTCGGCCGCCGTGTCGTCACGACGTCGCCCGACGTCACGGTCTCGACCAATCTCGGCGCCTGGGTGAACCGGCGCGGGCTCTTCGCGCGCGACGAGATGGTGGACACCTTCAAGAAGGAGCGCATCCCGTCGACCTTCAACTGGAGCTTCTCGCCGACGGGCCAGCACCTGGAGCTCGGCATCGCGGAATCGAACCTCTTCATCATGCTCTCCGCGCTCGGACTCTCGCACTCGCTCTTCGGCGAGCGGCTGCTGCCGGTCGGCACGCTCTACGACCCCTTCATCGAGCGCGGGCTCGATCAGCTGAACTACGCCTGCTACCAGGATGCGCGCTTCATCGTGGTGGCGACGCCGTCCGGCGTGACGCTGGCGCCCGAGGGCGGCGCGCACCAGTCGATCGCGACGCCGCTGATCGGGATGGCCCAGGACGGGCTCGCGTCCTTCGAGCCGGCCTTCGTGGACGAACTCGCGATCCTCATGCGCTTCGCCTTCGCGCACCTGCAGCTCTCGGGCGGGCACGAGCCCGACCCGACGACCTGGCTGCCGGACGCGGCCGGCGGCTCCTCCTATTTCCGCCTCTCGACGCGCACGCTGGAGCAGCCCCGCCGCGAGATCGGCGCGGAGCTCGAGGCCGACATGATCGCGGGCGGCTACTGGCTGCGCCGGCCGGGGCCGAATGCCGAGATCGTGGTCGCCTACCAGGGCGCGGTCGCGCCCGAGGCCATCGCGGCGGTCGGCCTGATGGCGGAGGACCGGCGCGACGTCGGGCTCCTCGCCATCACCTCGGCGGACCGGCTCTATGCCGGGTGGAACGCCGCGCAGGCGGCCCGCGAGGCGGGCGAGAGCGCCGCCGCCTCCCATGTCGAGCGGCTCCTCGCCGGACTGCCTCCGCATTGCGGGCTCGTCAGCGCCATCGACGGGCACCCGGCGACCTTGGGCTGGCTCGGCTCCGTCGTGGGGCACAGGACGCGCTCGCTCGGTGTCACCCGCTTCGGCCAGACCGGCACGATCGCGGACCTGTACCGCTATGCCGGGATCGACACGCAGGCGATCGTGGCGGCCGCGCAGGCCATCTCGCCCGGCCGCCGCATCCGCCACCTCGCGCTCGCGTCCTGACGGACGCCGAATCGCGGCTCGTCTCAGGGCTCCTCGACCAGGACAGCCGTCCCGGCCGGGACGGCCCGCGCGCCCGGCCCGCTCTCGGCCAGCTCCTCGGCCGCCACGCGCGGCGAGGCTCGTCCGCCGCGCCACGCGAGGTAGACCTGCGCGACCACGAGCACGACCGCCACCGCAACGAAACTCGCGCTGATCGGGCTCCCGACGAAGGTCGTGAGATCGCCGCGCGACAGGATCAGCGCGCGGCGGAAGTTCTCCTCGAGCCTCGGGCCGAGCACGAAACCGAGCAGCACGGGCGCGGGATGGAAGCCGAGGCGCAGGAGGCCGTAGCCCACGACACCGATCACGAGCGTCTGGACGACGCCGAACATCTCGTTGTTCGTCGAGTAGACCCCGACGCAGATGAAGAACAGCGCGCAGGGATAGAGAAACCGGAACGGGATCGCCAAGAGCTTCACCCAGATCCCGATCATCGGGACGTTCAGGATGACGAGCAGGATGTTGCCGATCCAGAACGACGCGATGAGACCCCAGAAGATGTCCGGGTGCTCGTTCATGAGCCTCGGTCCGGGCGTGATCCCCTGGATGATGAGCGCACCGAGGATCAGCGCCATCACGGCGTCGCCCGGAATGCCGAGACTCATGGTGGGGATGAAGTCGCCCTGCACGGAGGAATGCGTCGAGGCCTCCGGGGACGCGACGCCCGCCAGCGCCCCGCGACCGAAGCGTTCGGGATGGCGGCTGATCCGCTTCTCGGCCGCGTAGGACACGAAGGATGCGATGGTCGGCCCCGTGCCGGGGATGAGCGAGCAGAGGCTGCCGATGACCGTGCCGCGCAGGATCGGGAACGCCGCCTCCTTCAAGTCCGCCCGTGCCGGCCACAGGTCGCGCATCCGCACCTTCATGCCGGAGACGTCGCCCACGTTGATGTTGTTGATGCTCTTCAGGAACTCCGCGATGCCGAAGAAGCCGAGCGCCACCGCCACGAGGTCGATGCCGTTGTAGAGCGACATGGCCCCGAAGGTGAACCGGTTC
>CAXUHE010000362.1:0-2476 GCA_964250725.1 uncultured Enterovirga sp.
CGCGCTTGACCTTGACCATGTCGAGCACCGGGATGCCCTCGGTGATGCAGACGATGAGCGGGATCTCGGCGTCGATCGCCTCGCAGATCGCGTCGGCCGCGCCCGGCGGCGGTACGTAGACCACCGAAGCGTCGGCCCCGGTCTTCTCGCGCGCCTCACGCACCGTGTCGAAGACGGGCAGGTTCAGGTGCGTCGAGCCGCCCTTCCCCGGAGACGTCCCGCCGACCATCTTGGTCCCGTAGGCGAGAGCCTGTTCGGAGTGGAAGGTGCCGTTCTTGCCGGTGAAGCCTTGGCAGAGGACGCGCGTGGTCTTGTCGATGAGGATGGACATGGGTCTCGCCTTCAGGCCGCGTGCTTCACGGCGGCGACGATCTTCTGCGCCGCGTCGTCGAGGTCGTCCGCCGGGATCACGTTGAGCCCCGAATCCCGGATGATCTGCTTGCCCTGCTCGACATTCGTGCCCTCGAGCCGCACGACGAGGGGCACCTGCAGACCGACGGCCTTCACGGCCGCGATCACGCCGTTCGCGATCACGTCGCACTTCATGATGCCGCCGAAGATGTTGACCAGGATGCCCTTCACCTGCGGGTCGGCGGTGATGATCTTGAAGGCGGCCGTCACCTTCTCCTCGTTCGCGCCGCCGCCGACATCGAGGAAGTTCGCCGGCTCCTCGCCGTAGAGCTTGATGATGTCGAGCGTCGCCATCGCGAGGCCCGCCCCGTTGACCATGCAGCCGATCGTGCCGTCGAGCGCGATATAGGCGAGGTCGTATTTCGAGGCGTCGATCTCCTTCTGATCCTCCTCGGTCAGGTCGCGCAGCGCGACCACATCCTTGTGACGGTAGAGCGAGTTCGAATCGAAGGAGATCTTCGCGTCGAGGCACTTGAGGTGCCCGTCCGTGGTGACGATGAGCGGGTTGATCTCCATCATCTCCATGTCCTTGGCGATGAAGGCCGCATAGAGCTTGGTGATGACGTCGGAGGCCTCCTTGGCGAGCTCGCCCTTGAGGTTCAGAGCCTCGGCGACCGCCCGCCCGTGATGGGGCATGACGCCCGTCGCAGGATCGACCGCGAAGGTCACGATCTTCTCCGGCGTGTCGTGCGCGACCGCCTCGATATCCATGCCGCCCTCGGTCGAGACCACGAAGGCGACCCGGCCCGTGGAGCGATCGACCAGCGCCGAGAGGTAGAACTCCGATTCGATGTCCGACCCGTCCTCGATATAGAGGCGGTTCACCTGCTTGCCGGCCGGCCCGGTCTGGATCGTGACCAGCGTGTTGCCGAGCATCTCGGTCGCGAACTGCTTCACCTCAGCGACCGACTTCGCGAGCCGCACCCCGCCCTTCTCGCCCGCCGCCGGCTCCTTGAACTTGCCTTTGCCGCGTCCGCCCGCGTGGATCTGGCTCTTCACGACCCAGAGCGGCCCGCCGAGTTCCTTCGCGGCGGCTTCGGCCTCGTCGGCCGAGAAGATCGCGCGACCGTTCGAGACCGGCAGACCGAACTCCTTGAGAACCGCCTTCCCCTGATATTCGTGGATGTTCATGCGTTCGAATCCTGCGGCGTCATGGCCGGGATCGGCCCGGCCATCCACGTCCCCGGGGACGTGTGTTGCGTGGATGGCCGGCACGAGGCCGGCCACGACAAGGCCGGCTTCAGGCCAGCGTCGGATTGATGGTCTTGCAGGCGTCGACCAGCCCCTGCACGGAGGAGATCGACTTCTCGAACATGGCCTGTTCGTCCGCGTTCAGCTCGACCTCGACGATGCGCTCGACGCCGCCCTCCCCGATCACGACCGGAACGCCGATGAACATGCCGTCGACGCCATACTGGCCTGTGAGTTGGGCGGCGGCCGGAAGGACGCGCTTCTTGTCCTTGAGGTAGCTCTCCGCCATCGCGATCGCGGAGGCGGCGGGCGCGTAGAAGGCGGAGCCGGTCTTGAGCAGCGCCACGATCTCGCCGCCGCCCTTGCGCGTCCGGTCGACCATCTGGTCGAGCTTCGCCTGATCCATCCAGCCCATCTTGACGAGGTCGGGCAGCGGGATGCCGCCGACCGTCGAGTAGCGGGTGAGCGGCACCATGTCGTCGCCGTGGCCGCCGAGCACGAAGGCGGTCACGTCCTTGACAGACACGTTCATGGCTTCCGCCAGAAAGTGACGGAAGCGCGACGAATCGAGCACGCCCGCCATGCCGACGATCTTCTTCGGCGAGAGGCCGGAGAATTTCTGGAGTGCCCACACCATCGCGTCGAGCGGGTTCGTGATGCAGATCACGAAGGCGTCCGGCGCATATTGCCTGATGCCGGAACCGACCGCCTCCATCACCTTGAGATTGATGCCCAAGAGGTCGTCGCGGCTCATGCCGGGCTTGCGCGGCACGCCGGCCGTCACGATGATCACGTCGGCCCCGGCGATCGCCGCGTAGTCGCTCGCGCCCACGTACTTGGCGTCGAAGCCGCCCACCGGCGCCGATTCGGCGAT
>CAXUHE010000363.1:0-2448 GCA_964250725.1 uncultured Enterovirga sp.
GTCGAGGTCCGCCCCGACGCTGCCGAGCAGCAGGCCGACGAGCGTCATCGCGATGCCCTTCAGCGCCGATCCGCGCGCGAGCGTCGCGCCCGCGAGCAGGCCGAGCAGCATCAGCGTGCAGATCTCCGCCGGCCCGAACTTGAACGCGATCTCGACCAGGAACGGCGCGAAGAAGATCATCTGCACGATGCCGAAGGCCGCCCCGAAGAAGGCCCCCATCATCGTGATGCCGAGCGCCACGCCGCCGCGCCCCTGCTGGGTCATCGGGTAGCCGTCGAGGCAGGTGACCGCGTGCGAGGGATGGCAGGGCAGGTTCAGCAGGATGGAGCAGATCGCACCGCCATATTGCGCGCCGTAATAGATGCCCGCGAGCATCAGGATCGAGGCGACCGGCGGGATCCCGAAGGTGAGCGGCAGGAGGATCGAGATCGTCGCCATGATGCCCATGCCGGGCAGCACCCCGATGACGTTGCCGATCAGCACGCCGAGCAGGCTGAACAGGAAGTTGTGCGGCTGGAGCGCGACGGAGAAGCCGTGCGCGAGGTTCGCGAGGGTCTCGCTCATCGGGTCATACCGTCGCTAGTCCCACCGCCAGAAGGGGAGCTGGAACTTGAGCAGCCAGGAGAACACGACCGCCGCCATCACGGTCGCCCCGGCCCCGAGCACCAGCGAGGACAGGAACGTCGCGCGCCGGTCGCCCAGCGCCGACACGAACACGCACGCGAAGGTCGCGGGGCCGAGGCCCGCATGCTCGCCGACCCCGATGAACAGCACGATACCGAGGATGATGCACGACCAGCCCCGCCAGTCCGGCCGGCCGAACTCGGCCGCGTCGTGCGAGTCCGCTGCGGGCGAAGCGTCCGCCGTCCGGGGCGCCAGCGCGATCAGCACGCCGATCACCGAGAGCGCTACCCCGAGCACGAGCGGGTAAAGCCCGGGCCCGACCCGCGCGGTGGTGCCGATCCCGAAGGTCCGGGCCTCGTACACGACCGCGAGCCCCGCGGCCGTCATGATGGCGCCCGCGAGGTATTCGCGCGTTCCCCGTCCCGTCATGACGTCGTGCTCCTCCTGGGCCGATCCGGCATCTCGGCGCTCCCTCCTGGATCTCGGCATCGTCATGCGCCGTTCCGATCCTGGTCGTCCAGATCTTGGTCGTGCACGCACGACGCAGCCACTATAACGCGTGGAGAGCAGACCGGAACCGGCCATGCAGGTCCACCTCGCCTTCGCGTGAGCCTTACAGGCAGGCCGTGATGCCGCCGTCCACGTAGAGCGTGTGCCCGTTCACGAAGGAGGAGGCGTCGGAGGCGAGGAACACGGCCGCGCCGACGAGTTCCTCCACGTCGCCCCAACGCCCGGCCGGGGTGCGGGTCTCGAGCCAGCCCGAGAAGGTGGGGTTGTCGACAAGCGCCTGGTTCAGCTCCGTCTTGAAATAGCCGGGCGCGATGGCGTTGATCTGCAGCCCGTGCCTCGCCCAGTCGGTGCACATGCCCCGCGTCAGCTGCCGGATCGCGCCTTTCGTGGCCGCGTAGGGCGCGATGCCGGGCCGGGCGAGCTCGCTCTGGACCGACGCGATGTTGATGATCTTCCCGCGCCCGCGCGGGATCATGCGGCGCGCGACCGACTGCCCGACATAGAAGGCCGTGCCGATATTCGTGCGCAGGATCTCGTCCCACTTCTCGATCGGGAACTCGTCGAGCGGCGCGCGGTGCTGCATGCCGGCATTGTTGACCAGGATGTCGATCGCCCCGACCTCAGCCTCGACCCGCGCGACCCCGTCCGCGACCGCCGCCGGGTCGGCGGCGTCGAACGCCGCGAGCTCGATCGCCGCGCCCTCCGACCGAAGTACAGTGGCGGCATCCTCCAGCCGCATCGCGTCGCGCCCGTTCAGCACGACCCGCGCGCCCGCCGCCGCGAGGCCGCGCGCGAGCCCGAACCCGATTCCCTTGCTGGAGCCGGTGATCAGCGCCGTGCGGCCGCTCAGATCGAACAGGGTCACGTCGTCCTCCTACGCTCACACCGTCAGGGGGCCACCATTGCGGGGCCGCCGGCCGCGCTCCCATATCGCATGGTCGGACGCTGGACCCGAAAGGACGATCATGGCTCGCCCTCGTCTCACCCGCCGCGTCGTCGTCGCGATGGCGCTCGCCCTGGCGGCGGTCCCGCAAGGCGCCCTCGCCCAGACGGTCATCCTCAACGTGTCCACGACCCGACGCGCGAGCTGTACCGCGACATCGATGCGGCCTTCGCGCAGGACTGGCAGGCGAAGACCGGCGAGAGCGTCACGGTGCGCGCCTCGCATGGCGGTTCGGGCGCGCAGGCCCGCACCGTCATCGACGGGCTCGATGCGGATGTCGTGACGCTGGCGCTCGCCTCCGACATCGACGCCATCACGAAGGCGACGGGCAAGATCCCGGCCGACTGGCAGACGCGCCTGCCGAACAACTC
>CAXUHE010000364.1:0-2432 GCA_964250725.1 uncultured Enterovirga sp.
TGTAGGATTCGAGCTTCGTCATGTTGACGCCGTTCGTCGCGAAGCGGCCGAGCCCCTTGTAGAGCGCGGCCGGCAGGTTTCGGACCCGGAACACGAAGCTCGTGACGGTCGGGTCGCCGCCCCGGGGCGGCGCATGGGGCTCGCGGGAGAGCACGATGAAGCGCGTCGTGTTGTGCGCCTCGTCCTCCACGTCCTCCGCCAGGATCTCCAGGCCGTAGAGCTCGGCCGCGAGCCGGGGCGCGAGGGACGCGCGAGATCGGTCGCGATCTCGCGCGACCTCGCGCGCAGATCCGGCAGTATCGGCCGCGACCTCGGCCGTCAGCCCGAGTCTGCGGATGATCTTCCGGCACTGGCCGAGCGCATGGACGTGGCTGTGGACGGTTCGGAGCGCCTCGATCGGCGTTCCGGGGAGCGCCAGAAGCTGGAAATGCACGGGCAGGAAGTGCTCGCCGACGATGTGGAGGCCGGAGGTCGGCAGGAGGCGGTGGATATCCGCCACCCGCCCGGCGGTCGAGTTCTCGATCGGGATCATCGCGAGCTCGGCCCCGCCTTCGGTCACGGCCGCGAAGGCGTCCTCGAAGGTCGGGCAGGGCAGAGGTTCGAGGTCCGGATGGGCCTGCGAACAGGATGTGTGGGAGAAGGCCCCCGGCTCGCCCTGGAACGAGATGCGGCGCGTCATGATTCGCTGGGTCCCTCGATGATGGCGCGCGCCCGCGCGAGGTCGTCGGCCGTGTCGACGCCGAGCGGCACGTCGTCCACGACCGTGACGTCGATGCGTAGGCCGGCCTCGATGGCGCGCAGTTGTTCGAGCTTCTCGCGCAGCTCCAGCCGGGAGGGCGGCAGCGCCACGAACCGCGCGAGGGCGCGGCGGCGATAGGCGTAGAGCCCGATATGGTGCAGCAGATCCCCCTCGCCCCAGGGCGCGGTCGCGCGCGTGAAGTAGAGCGCGCGCAGCCGATGCGGCGCGATCTCGACGCCGACGACCTTGACGACGGAGGGCGCGGTCCGCTCTTCGTCGCGGCGGATCACGGCGGCGAGCGTCGCGATCTCGACCGCGGGGTCGGCGAGCGGCAGGATCGAGGCCGCGATCGCCCGCGGGTCGATCGTCGGCAGGTCGCCCTGCACGTTGACGACCACGTCGTGGCGGCCCTCCGGGTCCAGCGCCTCGGCGGCCTCGTGGATGCGGTCCGAGCCGGACGCGTGGTCGGCGCGGGTGAGCACCGCGCGTCCGCCCGCTTTCTCGACGGCCGCCACGATCTCGGGGGCGTCGGCCGCGACCGCGACGGGCCCGATCCCGGCCTCGGTCGCGCGTCGCCAGACATGCACGATCATCGGCTCACCCCCGATCAGTGCGAGCGGCTTGCCGGGCAGGCGGGTCGCCGCGAGGCGCGCCGGGATGAGGACGAGGGGGTCGGACACGGGTGAGACCGATGGAGCAAGGCGGCGCTGTACCAGCGGCGGCCGAGCTTGTCATTCGAACCTGCGCCCCGCCGCGTTGAGCCCGAACCTGCGACGACGCGGTCCCGCGGTCGCACCCGCAAACCGTTGGCAATCCGGCGCGTTGTGGGTAAGCAGCGACCGGCGTGCCGATGGGCGACGCGGCGGACGGCACCGGACAGGACCTAGGCATGGCTACGGCGAACGGCGGCAATCAGGGCTCCGGCGATCCGCTTCTCAGCAACAAGCTCGCAGGTGCGGTGCTCGGGACGCTGCTGTTCGTCATGGGGCTCAACGTGTTCTCCGGCATGATCTACGCGCCGAACAAGCCGAGCGTGCCGGGCTACGACCTGCCCGCGCCCGAGCCCACCGCGGCGGCGGCGGGCGGGTCCGACCAGCAGGCGCAGGCCGAGCCGCTGCCGGTGCTGCTCGCCTCCGCGGACGCCACCAAGGGCATGGGAGCGGCCAAGAAGTGCCAGGCCTGCCACAACTTCGACAAGGGCGGCCCGAACAAGATCGGCCCGAATCTCTGGGGCGTGATCGAGCGCGCCAAGGGCTCGCACGAAGGCTTCGCGTATTCCTCGGCCATGAAGGGTCAGGGCGGCAGCTGGACCTTCGACGACATCAACCACTTTCTGACCAGCCCGAAAGGCTACGTGAAGGGCACGATCATGGCCTTCGCGGGCGTGGCGAGCCCGAAGGAGCGCGCCGACATCATCCGCTATCTCGACACGCTCGCGGACAACCCGGTCCCGCTGCCGAAGGCGGAACCCGCCGCCGCCACGCAACCCGCCGCCGCGCCCGGGCCCTCGCAGTCGCAGCAGCAGACATCGCCCGCGATGCCCGGCCAGCGCGTCGAGCCCGGCCCTGCGCCCCTCCAGGCACAGCCCACGACCGGCGAGACGCAGGGCCAGCCCGGTGCCGCGAAGCAGCCGACGCCGACCGCGGAGCCGAATACGACGAAGCCTTGATCGAGACGCCTGACGCCTCGATCG
>CAXUHE010000365.1:0-2420 GCA_964250725.1 uncultured Enterovirga sp.
CGTCGAAGAAGTTGTTGGCTCCACCCACGAGCTGATGTTCGAGCTGGATGCCCTTCTGCGTCTTCACCTTCTCGATCACCGCCATCACCTCCTTGAAGGGTGCGACGCGGTCCTCCGTGCCGTGCACGAAGAGCCCCGAGGACGGGCAGGGCGCGAGGAAGGTGAAGTCGAACCGGTTCGCCGGGGCGGCGATCGAGATGAAGCCCTCGATCTCGGGCCGCCGCATCAGGAGTTGCATGCCGATCCAGGCCCCGAAGGAGACGCCCGCGATCCAGCAGGTGCGGGCCTCGGGGTTCACGGCCTGCGCCCAGTCGAGCGCGGCGGCCGCGTCCGACAACTCGCCCGTGCCGTGATCGAAATTGCCCTGGCTGCGGCCGACCCCCCGGAAATTGAACCGCAGCGCCGAGAAACCACGCTGCACGAACCCGTAGAACAGGTTATAGACGATCTGGTTGTTCATCGTCCCGCCGAACTGAGGGTGCGGATGAAGCACGATCCCGATCGGCGCACCCTTCTGCTTCGCGGGCTGGTAGCGCCCCTCGATCCGGCCCGCCGGGCCGGTAAAGATCACCTCTGGCATCGTCTACGCACCTTTGTTGTCCGTCCCGCATGCCCTCCGGTCGCGACACGGGCAGTCCCGTCGAGCCGGTCGCCCCTCTCGGGATCGCTTGACTCAGGGAGCCATGGACGTCACACAGGGACTTAGAATGGTTCTAAACGGAAATCGGGAGCGGTCTGTCGCCACCTCGTCCGCTGCGGATGTTCGATATCACTTGGGGCCGGACCGATTGCAAGGTTTTCGTGGCCGGCCCGATGGAAGGTGCTTTTTGCGTCGATGACCCCTGAGCGCGCTTATCTCGACCACAACGCGACCGCGCCGATCCGGCCGGAGGTGTTGCGCCTGGTCGTCGAAGCGATGGCGCGCCCTGCCAACCCGTCCTCGGTGCATGCCGAGGGACGTGCAGCGCGGTCCCTCGTGGAGCGGGCGCGCGGGCAGGTGGCGGCGCTCGTCGGCGGGCGCGGCGAGGACGTGATCTTCACGAGCGGCGGCAGCGAGGCCAACGCGACGGCGCTTCGCCCGGCGGCGCTCGCCTCCCGGACGGGCGAGCCCGCGGCGGCGCTGATATGCGGCGCGACCGAGCATGCCTCCGTGCTGTCCGGACATGGTTTCGGCCCCGGCGTGCCCCTCGCGACTGTCGGACCGGACGGCCTCGTCGACTTGGTGGCGCTCGACCGAGTGCTGGCTGCGTCCGCGTCCACGACGCTCGTGTCTATCGGTATCGCCAATAACGAGACCGGTGTGGTGCAGCCGATTCCCGACATCGGGCGTCTCGTTCACGCCCACGGTGGGCTCCTCCACGTCGACGCCGTTCAGGCCGCGGGACGATTGCCGCTCGCCTTGGACACGCTCGGCTGCGATGCGCTGACGCTCTCGGCCCATAAGCTCGGCGGTCCCTGCGGGGTCGGCGCGCTCGTGCTGGCGCCGGCCCGCATCGGACCCGAGATCGCGATGATCCGCGGGGGCGCGCAGGAGGCCCGCCGGCGCGCTGGAACCGAGAACGTTGCGGGGATCGTGGGCTTCGGGCTCGCGGCCGAGATGGCGGGCAAGGGACTCGCGGTCGATGCTACCCGGTTGCGCGCCCTGCGCGACCGGGCTGAGGTCGAGATCCGGCGCGTCGCGCCCGATGCCGTGATCTTCGGCGAGACGGCCCCGCGGTTGCCCAACACGCTTTCCTTCGCGATACCGGGACTGCCGGCCGAGACGGCGCTCGCGGCGCTCGATCTCGACGGGGTCGCGGTCTCCTCGGGCTCGGCCTGCCAGTCGGGCAAGGTCGGCCGCTCGCACGTGCTCGCCGCGATGGGCGTGCCGTCCGACCTCGCGTCGGGCGCGATCCGGATCAGTTTCGGGTGGTCCTCCTGCGACGAAGACGTGATCCGCTTCGCACGAGGCCTCGAAAATCTTGTGCAGCGCTTATATGAACGTCTGAGAGCGCGAGCGGCCTGACGTTTGACGGTTTTGGGGGCGGCGTCCGGCCGTCCCGTACGGGAGAGTCCAATGCCTGCAGTGCAGGATACGATCGATCGCGTGAAGCTGATCGATGTCGATCAGTACAAGTACGGGTTCGAGACCGAGATCGAGATGGAGAAACCCGCGATCGGGCTCTCCGAGGACACGGTGCGCTACATCTCGGCCCGCAAGAACGAGCCCGCCTGGCTGCTCGACTGGCGGCTCGACGCGTACAAGCGCTGGCTCACCATGCGCGAGCCGGATTGGTCGCGCGTCGACTACCCGGGGATCAAGTACGACGAGATCTACTACTACGCGGCCCCTAAGGCGAATGCCGGCCCGATGTCGCTCGACGACATCGATCCCGAGATCCTGAAGACCTACGAGAAGCTCGGCATCCCGCTGCGCGAGG
>CAXUHE010000366.1:0-2397 GCA_964250725.1 uncultured Enterovirga sp.
GGCGCGCCAGGACCAGGACCGCGTGCGCAACGAGGCCGAGACCTACGCGAGCCGCATCGTGCCGGAATCGCGGGGCGAGGCGACGAAGATCATCCAGGGCTCCGAGGCCTATCGCGAGCGCTCGATCGCCGAGGCGGCCGGTCAGGCCTCCCGCTTCACGCAGGTCTACGACGAGTACAAGAAGGCGCCCGACGTCATCCGCGAACGCATCTTCCTCGAGACGATGGAGCGGGTGCTCGGCGGCTCCGACAAGATCATCCTCGACCAGAAGGGTGGGCAGGGCGTCGTGCCCTACCTGCCGCTGAACGAGCTCGGGCGGCGTCCGGCCAATGCCGGCACGGCCGGAGCCGTCCGATGAGCGCCACCTTGCGCACAGCGCTGATCGCCCTGGCGGCGATCCTGGTCGTCGTCATCCTGGCATCCGTGTTCGTCGTGCAGCAGACGCAGAGCGCGCTCGTCCTCCGCTTCGGGGCCGTCCAGCAGGCGAGTTCGGGCGGCGGCCAGTCCGGCATCGCGCCCGGACTGCACTTCAAGGTGCCGCTGATCGACAACGTGGTCTATTTCGACCGCCGCATCCTGGACCTCGACCTGCCCGCCCAGGAGGTGATCGCGTCCGACCAGAAGCGGCTCGTAGTCGACGCCTACGCACGCTATCGGATCACCGATCCGCTGCGCTTCTACCAGTCGGTGAACTCGATCTCGGGCGCGAACAACCGGCTCGGGTCGATCATCAGCTCGACGGTCCGCAGCGTGCTCGGCGAGGCGAGCTTCAGCTCGGTCGTCCGGACCGACCGCGACCAGCTCATGAAGCGGATCTCGGCCGAGGTGAACACCGCGTCGCGCGGGCTCGGCGTCGAGATCGTGGACGTGCGGCTGCGTCGGGTCGACCTGCCCGACCAGAACAGCCAGGCGGTGTTCCAGCGCATGCAGACGGAGCGGCAGCGCGAGGCGGCCGATATTCGCGCGCAGGGCACGCAGTTGTCGCTCGGCATCCGGGCCAAGGCCGACCGGGACGTGACCGTGATCGTCGCGGAGGCGACGAAGCGGTCGGAGGAGCTGCGAGGACAGGGCGATGCCGAGCGCAACCGCGTGCTGGCGGAAGCATACGGGCGCGACACGTCCTTCTTCTCGTTCTACCGGTCCATGCAGGCCTACGAGGCCAGCATGAAACAGGGCGACACCCGGCTGGTCCTCTCGCCCGATTCCGACTTCTTCCGCTATTTCAACGATCCGATGGGTCGGGGGAACGCGGGAGGCGGGACAGGCGCCGGCCAGGCCGCGCAAAGCTCCGCACCCACGCGTCCCTGACGCGGGATGCGGGACCTCGTGGCAGCCCTGGGTCTCGCCCTCGCGATCGAAGGCATCCTGTGTGCGTCCTTCCCGGACGGGATGAAACGCGCCATGATGGAGGCCGCCGGATCGCCGCGCGACCGTATGCGGATCGTCGGCATCGCGTCCGCGGTCGCGGGTGTCGCGATCGTGTGGGCGGTCAAGCGTTTCGTCTGAGATCGCGCCACCATGGCGCCCCATTCGCCCACAAGACACGTCCAGGTGCGATCCGCATCGCGGACCAACGCCGAACGAGGTCGACGATGCAGCTTTCGCGAACGAGACGATCCGGATGGACGAGGGCGGTCGGGGCGACCCTGCTGGCGGCCGCGGTGACGGTGGTCCAACCTGCCTTCATGGCGCGACCCGCCTTCGCGCGGGGCCCCGAGACGCTGGCCGACCTCGCCGAGCAGGTGACGGGCGCCGTCGTGAACATCTCGGCCTCGACCACGGTCGACACGCGGTCGCGAACATTGCCGCAGGTGCCGAACGGCACGCCCTTCGAGGATCTCTTCGAGGACTTCTTCAACCGGCGCGGCCAAGGGAACGGCAACCGGGACGGTGGTCCCCGCGAGGGCAACCGGGGCGGCGGCGACGACAATGCCGGTCCCCGTCAGCGCCGATCGAGTTCGCTCGGCTCCGGTTTCGTCATCGACGAATCCGGCATCGTGGTCACGAACAACCACGTGATCGGGGACGCGAACGAGATCCAGGTCATCTTCAGCGACGGCACGCGGCTCAAGGCGGAGATCGTCGGCAAGGACGCCAAGGTCGATCTCGCGGTCCTCAAGGTGAAGTCCGACAAGCCGCTCAAGTTCGTGAAGTGGGGTAATTCCGAGAAGATGCGCCCCGGCGACTGGGTCATCGCGATCGGCAACCCGTTCGGCCTCGGCGGCTCGGTGTCGGCCGGCATCGTCTCGGCGCGCGGCCGCAACATTGAGTCCGGTCCCTACGACAACTACCTGCAGACCGATGCGGCCATCAACAAGGGCAATTCGGGCGGCCCGCTGTTTAACATGGACGGCGAGGTGATCGGCATCAACACGGCGATCCTGTCGCCGACCGGCG
>CAXUHE010000367.1:0-2394 GCA_964250725.1 uncultured Enterovirga sp.
CGGCGCGCCGAACATCTGCCGCGTCGCGGCGCGGCCGAGCGCCTCGTCGAGCGCGCGGCGCGCCAACCCGAGCGCCGCCGCCCCGACGGTCGAGCGGAACACGTCGAGCGTCGCCATCGCGACCTTGAAGCCCTCGCCCGGACCGCCGACCCGGTTCCCGACCGGCACGCGGCAGCCCTCGAACCGCAGGGTCGCGAGCGGATGCGGGGCGATGACCTCGATCCGCTCCTCGATCGAGAGCCCCGGTGTCTCGGCATCGACCACGAAGGCCGAGAGCCCGCGCGCGCCCGGCGCCTCGCCGGTGCGGGCGAAGACGACGTAATGGTCCGCGATGCCGCCGTTCGAGATCCAGGTCTTCACGCCGTCGAGCCGGACATGCGCGTTCCCGTCCGGGGTCGCGGTCGTGGCCATGGCGGCGACATCGGACCCGGCCTCCGGCTCGGAGAGCGCGAAGGCCGCGATGCGGGTGCCCTCCGCGACGGCCGGCAGGTAGTGTGACTTCAGCGCCTCGTCGCCGAACAGCGTGATCGGTCCCGTGCCGAGCCCCTGCATCGCGAAGGCGAAATCCGCGAGCCCGTCATGGTAGGCGAGCGTCTCGCGCGCGAGGCACAGCGTGCGCACGTCGAAACTCGGGAAGAGCCCGCCATAGGCCTCCGGCACGGCGGCCCGCAGCCACCCGCCCTCGCCAAGGGCCGCGACCAGCCGGCGGCATGAGGCGTCGACCTCGCCGTGGTCGACGAGCGGCGCGATGGACGCGCCCGCCCAGTCGCGGAGCGCGTGCGTGAAGCGGGCGTGGTGCGGCTCGAAAAACGGCCAGTCGAGGAAGGTCGAGTCAGGCATGCGAGGCACCGCAGCGCACGCCGCCGCTCATCCCGGCGAAAGCCGGGATCCCGTCCCGCGGTGGCCTGGATCCCGGCTTTCGCCGGGATGAGCGGAGGCGGATCATTCCTAGTTCCCCTCGAACACGGGCGTCTCGCGCGCCGCGAAGGCCCGGTAGGCGCGGGCGAAATCCTCGGTCGTCATGCAGAGCGCCTGGGCGACCGCCTCGGCCTCGATCGCCTCCTCGACCGACATCGCCCATTCCTGCGCGAGCATGCGCTTCGTCATCGCGTTGGCGAAGGTCGGCCCGGACGCGATCGTGCCGGCGAGCGAGGCCGCCTCGGCGGCCAGCGCCTCCGGGGCGACGAGGCGCGAGAAGAAGCCCCAGGCCTCGCCCTCGGGCGCGGTCATGAAGCGGCCCGTGTAGAGCAGCTCGGAGGCGCGGCCCTGGCCGATGATGCGGGGCAGGATCGCGCAGGCTCCCATGTCGCAGCCGGCGAGGCCCACGCGGTTGAACAGGAACCCGACCTTGGCGCGGGGCGTCGCGAGGCGAAGGTCCGACGCCATCGCGACGATCGCGCCGGCACCCGCGCAGATCCCGTCCACCGCGGCGATCACCGGCTGCGGACAGGCGCGCATCGCACGCACGAGCTCGCCCGTCATCTTCGTGAAGGCAAGGAGGTCGCGCGTGTTCATCGCGACCAGCGGCCCGATGATCTCGAACACGTCGCCGCCGGACGAGAAATTGCCGCCGGCCCCCGTCACCACGACGGCCTTCACGGCCTCGTCGCGCGAGCAGGCGTGGAAGACGTCCGCGAGCTCGCGGTAGCTCTCGAAGGTGAGCGGGTTCTTCCGCTCCGGCCGGTTCAGCGTGATCGTCAGCACCGGGCCATCGACCGACATCAGCACGTGCGACGGCCGGTAGGTCGCGAGCGGCAGAGTCACGCTCGTGAAAGGTCTCGACTCGGTCATCGCTCGTCCGTCAGTTCGCCGCCGCGGCGGACCGTTTCGTCTTGGCGAGGAGCCGAAGAAGGTCCGCGACGTCGCCCGGCATCAGCCCCGAGAACATGCCCGCGATCCACGTCTCGTGCTCGGCCGCCATGGCGCGGAACTCGGCCCGGCCGAGAGGCGTCAGGCTGATCATCCGGGCGCGCCCGTCGCGCGGCGCGGCGCGGCGCTCCAGGTGTCCCGTCTCCACGAGGCGGTCCACGAGGCCGGTCACGTTGCCGTTCGACACCATCATGCGCTTCGAGATGTTCGACAGCGTCAGGCCCTGTGGCGCGCGGTCGAGCTGCGCCATCAGGTCGAAGCGCGGCAGCGTCACGTCGAAGCGCTCGCGCAGCCGCCGGCGCACCTCGCCCTCGATCATGGTGGTGCAGGTGAGGAGCCGCAGCCACAGCCGCAGCTCGTCGCGGTGGTGCTCGGGACCCTCCGCGGCCTTCGTCTCGGCGTCGAGGGCGAGCATCAGACCTCTCCGCCCGCGACCGCGATCGCCTGGCCCGTGACGGAGCGCGCGCCCTCCCCGCAGAGCCACAACACCGCGTCCGCCACCTCGGCCGGGTCGATCAGCCGGCC
>CAXUHE010000368.1:0-2390 GCA_964250725.1 uncultured Enterovirga sp.
TCGCCGACCGGCTCGCGGCGCGGTTCTCGGCCTGGTACGAGCTCTTCCCGCGCTCCATGAGCCACGACGAGGACCGGCACGGGACCTTCGACGACGTCGTCGCGCACCTGCCCTACGTGCGCGACATGGGGTTCGACGTCCTATACTTCCCGCCGATCCACCCGATCGGCCTGCGCAACCGCAAGGGAAAGAACAACGCGCTGACGGCCGGGCCGGGCGATGTCGGGTCGGTCTACGCGATCGGCGACGAGACCGGCGGCCACGACGCCGTCCATCCCGACCTCGGGGGGCTCGAGGCGTTCCGCCGGATGGTGGCGGCGGCGCACGACCACGGGCTGGAGATCGCGCTCGATTTCGCGGTGCAATGCTCGCCAGATCACCCGTGGATCAAGAGCCATCCCGAATGGTTCGAGTATCGTCCGGACGGGACGATGAAATACGCCGAGAACCCGCCGAAGAAGTACGAGGACATCTACAACGTTACCTTCTACGGCGGCTCGAAGCCCTCGCTCTGGTACGCGCTGCGCGACGCCGTCCTGTTCTGGGCCCGTGAGGGCGTGCGCATCTTCCGCGTCGACAACCCGCACACGAAGCCGCTGCCGTTCTGGCGCTGGCTGATCGCGGAGGTGAACGCGCGACATCCGGACGCGATCTTCCTGGCGGAGGCCTTCACCAGGCCGAAGATGATGCGCAAGCTCGCCAAGGTCGGCTTCCAGCAGAGCTACACCTACTTCACCTGGCGCGACACGAAGGCCGAGCTCACCGCCTACATGACCGAGCTCGCGACGAGCGAGATGGGCGAGTACTACCGGCCGAACTTCTTCGCGAACACGCCCGACATCAACCCGGTCTACCTCCAGACGAGCGGCCCGCCGGGCTTCATGATCCGCGCGACCCTCGCCGCCACGCTCTCGTCGGTCTACGGCATCTATTGCGGGTTCGAGCTCGCCGAGGCAGCCCTTTATCGCAAGGAAGAGTACCTCGATTCCGAGAAGTACCAGATCCGCGCCTGGGACTACGACCGGCCGGGCCACATCCGCGAGCACATCACGGCGCTGAACCGGATCCGGCGCGAGAACCCGGCCTTATGGGATTTCCGCAACGTCACGTTCCTCAACGCCTGGAACGACACCATCATCTCGTACCTGCGCATGACGCCCGAGAAGGACAACGCGCTCCTGATCATGGTCAATCTCGACCCGCATAGCCGGCAGGAATGCACCTACGAGGTGCCGCTCTGGGAGTTCGGACTGCCCGACCACGGCGTCATCGGCGTCGAGGACCTGCTCGGCGGGCATACCTTCACGCTGAACGGCAAGACTCATCGCATCGCGCTCGATCCCGCGACGCGCCCCGCGTTGATCTGGCGGCTGTCGCTGCCGAAGAGTATTGCCAGCCTATGAGGGTCTCGACGCGCTCCCTCTCCCGATCGGGAGAGGGTCGGGGTGAGGGCAGGCCGTACGCAGGACCGAGCTTCGCCCTTCGCGCAGGTCGACCGCCATGCTCCATCCGGTTAGGGCAGTCCTCACCCCATCCCTCTCCCGTCCGGGAGAGGGAGCCTGCCGCGCCCGTTCCTCCGCTTTGAGCCGAAGATGATCGACCGCTCCGATATACAATGGTACCGCGACGCCCTGATCTACCAGGTGCACGTCAAGTCGTTCTTCGATTCGAACAACGACGGGGTCGGCGACTTCGCGGGCGTGACGCAGAAGCTCGACTATATCCGCGACCTGGGGGTGACGGCGATCTGGCTGATGCCGTTCTACCCTTCGCCGTTGCGCGACGACGGCTACGACATCCAGGATTACCGCGACATCAATCCGTCCTACGGCACGATGGCGGACTTCCGCGCCTTCGTGGAGGCGGCGCACGAGCGCGGCATCCGCGTGGTGACCGAGCTCGTGATCAACCACACCTCCGACCAGCATCCCTGGTTCCAGGCGGCCCGCAACGCGCCCGCGGGCTCGCCCGAGCGCGACTTCTACGTCTGGTCGGACACGGACGACAAATACGCCGGCACCCGCATCATCTTCCTCGACACGGAAACCTCGAACTGGACCTGGGACCCGGTCGCCAAGCAGTATTTCTGGCACCGCTTCTACTCGCACCAGCCCGATCTCAACTTCGACAATCCGGCGGTGCTCGAAGCCGTCATCGACACGATGTATTACTGGCTCGACATGGGGGTCGACGGGCTGCGGCTCGACGCGATCCCCTACCTCGTCGAGCGAGACGGCACGAATTGCGAGAACCTCCCCGAGACGCACGTCGTCATCAAGAAGATCCGCGCCGCGCTCGACGCCCGCTACCCGGACCGCATGCTGCTCGCCGAAGCGAACCAGTGGCCGGAGGAGACCGCGCCCTATTTCGGCGACGGCGACGAGTGCCAC
>CAXUHE010000369.1:0-2374 GCA_964250725.1 uncultured Enterovirga sp.
AGTCCGTCGCGTCGGTCGGCACGAGCTCGTCCGCGGCGAACTGCCCGCCATTCCCCTCCATGAACCGCTTGGAGACCTTCAGGAGGTCGTGGCCGAAGGCGTAGTCCGCCGTCAGCGAGTACCACCTCCTGCCCCGCACCAGACCATCCGCCAGGAAGGAGCGTCCGACGGACTTCACGTACATCGAGTTCGCGCCCTCGATATGGAACATGAACCGCTTGCAATCGGCGCCCCGCAGCGCGTCCGAGTTCGCGCCCGTGTTGAGGAACGGCACCTTCGCGCGCTGGGCGACCTGCCCGATCCCGAGCGCCGAGGCGGACGAGATCTCGCCCACGATCGCCACGACCTTGTCGCGCTCGACGTAGCGTTCGGCCTTGGCGGAGGCCGTCTGAGGGTTGATCGAGTCCTCGATCGTCAGCTCGATCTTGCGCCCCAGGACACCGCCGGCCGCGTTGATCTCGTCCGCCGCGAGCTGCACCGCCATCACGGCGTACTCGCCGAGCGGCCCGAGGAAGCCGGTACGCGGCGTCAGGTGCCCGATCCGGATCGCGTCCGCCTGACCCTTCACGATGGCGGGCATCGCGACCGTCGCCAGCGAACCCACGGCGCCCGCCAGAACCGTCCGGCGGCTCGACCCCAGTGATCTCGTCATCGACCCCTCCCTTCACCTGCCCGGCTTGCGTTGCCGTGATCTGTGATCACGGTTAGCTTGTGTGAAATCGTCTCCGCTGTCGAGTCCCGGAGGAGCCTTGATCGCCGCCCTCTCACATGCATCGCCGCTGGATCGCGCCACGCTCGGCGACCGCGTCTATGCCGAGCTGCGCGAACTCCTGATCGGCGGCGAGCTCGCGCCCGGCGAGAAGCTGTCTCTGAGGGGGGTAGCGGAGGCGCTCGGCGTCTCCATCATGCCCGTCCGCGAGGCGGTGTCGCGGCTCGTCGCGGACGAGGCGCTCGAAGTCCAGCCCAACCGGGCCGTCGCGGTCCCGCTCATGACGGCCGCGAAGTTCCGAGAGCTGACCCGCATCCGGCTCGTCGTCGAGGGTTTCGCGGTCGAGGAAGCCGCGCGCGGGCGGGACGAATCCGACCTTGCGGCTCTCGCGGGCCATGACGACGCGTTCCGGCGCGAGGCCCGCAAGGTCCCGCCGGACGCGGGCGCGGCCGTGCGGGCGAACAAGGACTTCCATTTCAGCGCCTACCGGGCCTCGCGCCTCCCCTCGCTCGTCGCGATCATCGAGGGCCTCTGGCTCAAGATCGGACCGGTCCTGAACCTCGACATGAAGCGGGCCGACGGGCGATTGGCCGGCGGCGACGCGGAGGCGCGGCACGCGAAGCTCTTGCGAGCGCTGGCCGCGCGGGACGGCGTCGCGGCGCGCGCGGCGCTCGCGACGGATATCGAGAACGCCGCCGCCTTCATCGCGGCCACGGGCCGCCTGCCTTAGGGATCGAGGAGTCAGATCATGGACATGGATATCGCCGGCCTCAAGGTGCTCGTCACGGCAGGCGCCGCCGGCATCGGGCTCGAAGTGGCGCGGGCCTTCCTCGGGGAAGGCGCGCGCGTTCACGTCTGCGACGTCGACGAGGCGGCGCTGGACGGCCTCGCCCGGACCGATCCCTCGCTCTCCCGATCGATCGCCGACGTGTCGGACCGGGCGGCGGTCGCAAGGCTGTTCGACGACGCCCTGAAGTCGCTGGGCGGGCTCGATGTCCTGGTGAACAACGCGGGTGTCGCGGGCCCGACGAGCCGCGTCGAGGACGTCCACCCGGACGAGTGGGACCGGTGCCTGAACATCTGCCTCACCGGGCAGTTCAACTGCATCCGCCTCGCCGTGCCGCACCTGAAGGAGAGCCGGAACGGCTCCATCGTGAACCTCTCCTCCGTGGCCGGACGGCTGGGCTTCACGATGCGCTCGCCCTACGCGGCCGCGAAATGGGGCGTGATCGGGTTCACGAAGTCGCTGTCGCGCGAACTCGGCGAGTTCGGGATCCGGGTGAACGCCATCCTGCCCGGGATCGTGGCGGGCGAGCGCCAGGTCCGCGTTCTCCAGGCGAGGGCGCAGCAGCTCGGCATGTCGTTCGACGACGCCGAGCGGGGCGCCTTCGCGAACGTCTCGATCAAGGATTACGTCACGGCGAGGCAGCTCGCCGACCAGATCCTCATGCTCGCCTCACCGCGTGGCCGCACGATCTCCGGCCAGGCGATCTCCATCGACGGCGACCTGCAGATGCTGCCGTGAGACACACGCTCAAGCCGCCCGGACGAACCCCTGGAGGCCATCGCGTCCGGCCAGCATGGCCTGGATCTCGCTCGCCGGCTTGGGCCTGCCGAACAGGAAGCCCTGCACCTCGTGACAGCCCTCGCCGCGCAGACATTCGA
>CAXUHE010000370.1:0-2334 GCA_964250725.1 uncultured Enterovirga sp.
CCAGGCTGCCTCGCCGCGCTCCGGCGGATCGATCACGACCGGGCAATGGCAGCATATCGGGACGTTCGCGGCCGCAGGCGCGGTGATCGGACTTCTCGTCGGCTTCGTGGCCGATCGCCGTCGCGTCTAGGATCAGGAGCATGGCCACACTGCATTTCGAACTCGTCGCGCCCGAGCGGGTCCTGTTCTCCGGCGAGGTCGAGGCGGTTCTGTTGCCCGCGACCGAGGGCGAGATGACCGTCTTGCCGGGACACGTCCCGCTCATGACGACGCTGAAGACCGGCTTCGTCGTCGTGACGAGCCACAAGAACGAGGGCTCCCGCGTGCTGGTGCGCGGCGGCTTCGCGGAGATCGGCGCGGAGGGCGTCACGGTGCTGGCCGAGCGGGCGACGCCGCTCGAGGAGCTGACGCCGGACTCGCTCGATCAGGAGATACTCGAGGCGCAGACGCTGCGCGACGGGCTCGAGGATGCCGTCGCGCGCCAGACCGTGGATCGCCGAATCGCGCATCTGGAAGAGGCGAAGGAGACGCTCAAGTTCTGAGCGATCAGGACCGTCCCCTCATCCTGACGCTCGCGCTCGATGGCGCGAGCTTCGCATATCTCGACGGGTTGCGTCAGAGGCATTTCCCGCCCGAGCGCAACGTCGTTCCGGCTCACCTCACGCTGTTTCACGCGCTGCCGGGCGACCAGGCCGGGCTGATCTCCCGCGAACTCGCCGTGGTGTGCCAGAAGCAGAAGGCCTTCGACCTGACGGCGACGGGACCGCGCTCGCTCGGTCGCGGCGTCGCGATCGGGTTCGCCTCGCCGGAACTCGTCGCGCTCCGGCAGGCGCTCGCCCGCGAGTGGCGCGACTGGCTGACGCCGCAGGATTCGGCCAAGATCGCGCCGCACGTCACGGTGCAGAACAAGGTCGCGCCGCAAGATGCGCGGGCTCTCCTCGCCGAGCTTCAGGCCGGCTTCGCGCCCTTCACGGTATGCGGCGAAGGCCTGAACCTCTGGCGTTATCTCGGCGGCCCGTGGCGGCACGAGCGCCTGTTCCGCTTCGGCGGTTGATCCCGCCCGCCAGAAATCAGGCGGCGCGACGCCGGCCCGACTGGCCGGACCGCTTCGGCGCGGGCGCGGAGGTCGTCTCCTCGAAGAGCTCCGCCAGCTTCTCGGTCATCACCCCGCCGAGCTCCTCGGCATCCACGATCGTGACCGCGCGGCGATAGTAACGCGTCACGTCGTGCCCGATCCCGATCGCGATGAGTTCGACCGGCGAGCGCGTCTCGATCTCGTCGATGATGTAGCGCAGGTGGCGCTCCAGGTAGTTGCCCGGATTGACCGACAGGGTCGAGTCGTCGACCGGCGCGCCGTCCGAGATCACCATCAGGATGCGGCGCTGCTCATAGCGACCGAGAAGCCGCTTGTGCGCCCAGTCGAGGGCTTCGCCGTCGATGTTCTCCTTCAGCAGGCCCTCGCGCATCATGAGGCCGAGATTCTTGCGCGCCCGCCGCCACGGGGCATCCGCCGACTTGTACACGATGTGGCGCAGGTCGTTCAGCCGACCGGGATTCGCGGGCTTGCCGGATTGCAGCCAGGATTCGCGTGACTGGCCGCCCTTCCAGGCTCGGGTCGTGAAGCCGAGGATCTCGACCTTCACGCTGCACCGCTCCAGCGTGCGCGCCAGGATGTCGGCACAGGTCGCCGCGACCGTGATGGGCCGGCCCCGCATCGAGCCCGAATTGTCCAGCAGCAGCGTCACGATGGTGTCGCGAAACTGCGTGTCCTTCTCGTGCTTGAAGGAGAGCGGCTGCTGCGGGTCGATGACGACGCGCACGAGGCGCGCGGGATCCAGCACACCCTCTTCGAGATCGAACTCCCATGACCGGTTCTGCTGCGCCATCAGGCGGCGCTGGAGACGGTTCGCCAAGCGTCCGACGACGCCCTGGAGGTGGGAGAGCTGCTTGTCGAGGTAGGCACGCAGCCGCGTCAACTCTTCCGCGTCGCAGAGCTCGTCGGCTTCGATCATCTCGTCGAACCTGGAGCTGAAAGCCTTGTAGTCGGGGCCGCGCGCCTCGCTCCCGCGCGCGGGTGGGGGACGCGAGGATTCGGAGGCTTCCTCGGAATCCGCGTCGTCCGATTCCTCCGGCATCTCGTCGGAGGGCGCGTCCTGGCTCTCGCTCGCGCTCTCTTCGAGGTCGTTCGCGGCGTCGTCCTGAAGGTCGATATCGGCCCGCTCGCCCTCGCGCGTCTCGTCCGACTCGCCGTCGCTTCCCTCGTCCTCCTGGGAGGGCTCGCCTTCTTCGTCGTTCTCGTCCTCGTCGCGGTCGAGCGCCGACTCGTCCGCCATG
>CAXUHE010000371.1:0-2293 GCA_964250725.1 uncultured Enterovirga sp.
GGTTGATGAAGCGCCACCCGATCGTCGTGTCGTGGATGTCGGCCGAGCGCTGGAAGGCACCCTCGGCCTTGCCCAGCACGAAGGGCGCGCGCGTCATCGATTCGACGCCGCCCGCGATGCAGAGGTCCGCCTCGCCCGCCTTGATGGCGCGCGCCGCCGCCCCGATCGCGTCCATGCCGGAGGCGCAGAGTCGGTTCACGGTCTGCGCCGGCACGCTCTCCGGCAGCCCGGCGAGGAGGGAGGCCATGCGGGCGACGTTGCGGTTGTCCTCGCCCGCCTGGTTGGCGCAGCCGAACACGACCTCGTCGACCGCGCCCGCGATCCCCGGATGGCGGCGCAGCAAGTCGCGGATCGGCGCGGCCGCGAGGTCGTCCGCGCGCACGGACGCCAAGGCCCCGCCGAAGCGCCCGATCGGGGTCCGCACCGCGTCACAGAGGAAGACGTCGTTCATCGTCGTTGCTCCTTACTCGGCCGCCAGGCGGGCGGCCTGTCCCCCGTCCTTGTAGGAGGCGCCCGGCCAGTGCTTCGGGGCGGCCCGCGCGTATTGCGGCGGACGCTCGACGTCGGCGCCGAGGCGTCGCGCGGCCTCCCAGGGCCAATGCGGCTCGTCCATGATGGTTCGGGCCAGCGCCACCATGTCGGCGCGGCCGGACGCCACGATCTCTTCCGCCTGCTCGGGCGTGACGATCAGCCCGACGCTCCAGACCGGGATCCCGGTGCGACGGCGGATCTCATCCGCGAAGGGCACCTGGTAGCCGGGCCCGATCTCGATCTTGGCGTTCATCGCGATGCCGCCCGAGGTGACGTCGACGTAGTCGCAGCCGCGGGCCTTCAGCTCGGACGCGAGGGTCGCGGCTTCCGCGACGTCGATCCCGCCCTCGATCCAGTCGGATCCCGTGATCCGTGCGCCGAGCACGATCTCGGCCGGGCATACCTCCCGCACGGCCCGCGCGACCTCCAAGGCAAACCGCATCCTGTTCTCGAGAGATCCGCCGTATCGGTCGGTTCTCCGATTGGAGATCGGCGACAGGAACTGGTGCAGCAGGTAGCCGTGAGCGGCGTGCAGCTCGATCAGCTCGAAGCCGAGGCGGACGGAGCGCTCGGCGGCACGGCGGAACGCCATCACGATACGCTCGAGATCCGCATCGCCGGCCTCGGCCGGGACATGCCAGCCCTCCGCGAACGGGACGGCGGAGGCCGAGATCGTCGCCCAGGGATCTTGGTCCGGGCCCAGCGCCCGTCCGCCCGCCCAGGGCACCTGCGAGGAGGCCTTGCGGCCCGCATGGGCCAGCTGGATGCCGAGCTTCGCCGAACCGTGCCGTCGGCAGAAGCCGATGACGCGATGGAGCGCGGCCTCGTTCTCGTCGTTGTAGAGACCGAGATCGCCGTGCGTGATCCGGCCGACATCCTCGACCGCGGTCGCCTCGACGACAACGAGCGCCGCGCCCGACATCGCGAGATGGCCGAGATGCGCGAGGTGCCAGTCGCCAGCGTCGCCGTGCATGGCGCTGTACTGGCACATCGGCGCCACGACGATGCGGTTCGCGAAGGTCTGGCCCGCGAGAGTGATGGGGGAGAAGAGCTGGCTCATCGCAGGTCCGCTTCCAGGCTCGGTGTCCGGCCGGTCATACGCATCGCCCGCCATCGACCTCGAGGACCGACCCGGTCACCAGATCGGCCTCGTCCGAGCACAGGAACAGGGCCGCATCCGCGATGTCCTTCGGGGTCGAAAGCCTCCCCAGTGGGATGGAGGCCCGGAAGGCCGCGCGCTTCTCCGGCGTGTCCTCACCCATGAAGGAGGCGAGGAGCGGCGTCTCGCCCGCCACCGGCGCGATCGCGTTGACGCGGATATGATCCGGCGCGAGTTCGACCGCCATCGACTTCGACAGGAGGTTCACCGCTCCCTTGGAGGCGTTGTACCAGGCGAGCCCCGGCCGCGGGCGGATTCCCGCCGTCGAGCCGATATTCAGGATGACACCGTGCCCGCGCTCGCGGAAATGGGGCACGACGACCTTCGCGAGGAGGTAGATCGACTTCACGTTCACCGCGAAGACGCGGTCGAACTCGGCCTCGCCCACATCCAGCATGGGCTGGTTGCGGTGCGTCGTGCCGGCATTGTTGACCAGGATGTCGAGGCCGCCGAGCGCGGTCACGGCCTCGTGGCCTACCCCCGCGACCTCGGCTCCGTCCGCGACGTTGCAGCGGAACGGGATGGCGGCCGGGCCCAACGCTTCGGCAGCGCGGTGGACCGCCTCGCCATTGATGTCCATCAGCGCCACGATGGCGCCCTCCC
>CAXUHE010000372.1:0-2282 GCA_964250725.1 uncultured Enterovirga sp.
CGTCGGGGATGATGTATTCGAGCTTGCGCAGCTTGTTGCCCCCGTAGGCGAGCCCCGAATTGCAGTCCTCGCGCTTGGCGTAGAGCTCCACCTCGCCGCCGAGATGCGCGGTCAGACGTGCCAGCCTCTCGATGGCGGTCGGCCCGAATGTCAGGGGATAGCGCTCGAACTTGTCCAGCATCGCTCGGTCTCCGGTGGGGTAGGATCTGGTGGGGTAGGATCCCGAGTGAGACGCTACCACCGACGCCCTGGAAGGTGCTCCCGAACTGATGTGAGATGACGGCCGGGAAGATCATGCTACTCTCTGGAACGAGAGTAGCTTCCACCATTTGATGCTGGAGCGGATGATCCTTCCATGACGCCTCCTCTGGACCGGACCGACCTGAAGGTCATGCGCCTCTTGCAGGAGGATGGTCGCCTCACGAATGCGGAACTGGCCGAGCGCGTGAACACCAGTCCCGCGACCTGCCACCGGCGCACGCAGCGGCTCTTCCGCGAGGGTTTCATCGCGCAGGTCCGGGCGATGGTCGCGCCGCACAAGGTCGATCGCGGCGCGCTGGTCATGGTCGGCGTCGTGCTCGACCGCTCGACGCCGGAGAGCTTCGCGGCATTCGAGACCGCCATCGTCAAGCTGAAGTCCGTGCTCGACTGCCACCTCGTGGCGGGCGATTTCGACTACTTCCTCAAGATCCGGGTCCGGGACATGGCGGATTTCAACCGCCTGCACGGCGAGAAGCTCATCGCGCTTCCCGGCGTGCGCCAGACGCGCACCTTCTTCGTCATGAAGGAGGTCGTCGACAACGCCGTCATCGATTTCTGAGCGGGACGCCGCCCGTCGGGCGACGTCCCCTGAAGGTACTCAGTTCAGCGTCGCACCGGACGGCCGTTTCTCGCGTGTCACGGTCACGTCGCCGATCATCAGCCCGCCGGCCCCGAGCCGGACGGGCAGCATGTCGCCGTCATGCACCTCGCCCGCGAGGATCATCTCGGCCAGCGGGTCCTGCACGTTCTTCTGGATGACGCGCTTCAGAGGCCGCGCCCCGTAGGCCGGGTCGTAGCCCTTCTCGGCGAGCCAGCCCCGCGCCGTCGGGTCGAGCGAGACCGTGATCTTGCGCTCGTCGAGCAGCTTCGCCAGCCGCCGCATCTGGATATCGACGATCGCGCCCATCTCGGAGCGTTGGAGGCGGTGGAACAGGATGATCTCGTCGACCCGGTTCAGGAATTCCGGCCGGAAGTGGTGGCGCACGATCGTCATCACGTCGTCGCGCACGACATCCGTGTCCTGCCCCTCCGGCTGGTTCACCAGATATTCGGAGCCGAGATTCGACGTCATCACGATGAGGACGTTGCGGAAATCGACCGTGCGCCCCTGCCCGTCCGTCAGGCGTCCGTCGTCCAGCACCTGCAACAGGACGTTGAACACGTCCGGATGCGCCTTCTCGATCTCGTCGAATAGCACGACCTGGTAGGGCCGGCGGCGCACCGCCTCCGTCAGCGCCCCGCCCTCCTCGTAGCCGACATAGCCCGGAGGCGCCCCGATGAGCCGGGCGACCGAGTGCTTCTCCATGTACTCCGACATGTCGAGGCGCACGAGCGCCGCCTCGTCGTCGAACAGGAAGGCGGCCAGCGCCTTGGTGAGCTCCGTCTTGCCGACGCCGGTCGGTCCCAGGAACATGAACGAGCCGATCGGCCGGTTCGGATCCTGCAACCCGGCGCGGGCGCGCCGGACCGCGGTCGAGACCGCCTCGACGGCCTCGCGCTGCCCGACGACGCGGCGGCCGATCGCGTCCTCCATGGCGAGGAGCTTCTCGCGCTCGCCCTCCAGCATGCGGTCGACCGGGATGCCGGTCCAGCGCGACACGACGCCGGCCACGTGGGAGGGTGTCACGGCCTCCTCCATCATGCCGGTGCCGCCGTTGCCCCGTGCGCCGTCCTCGGCGCGCGCCTCGATGTCGGCCAACTCCTTCTCGAGCCCCGGGATAGCCCCATAGGCGAGTTCGCCAGCGCGCTGGTACTGGCCGGCGCGCTGCGCCTGAGCGAGCTCGGTCCGGGCCTCGTCGAGACGCCTCTTCAGGTCGGCCGCGGCGCCGAGCTTGTCCTTCTCGGCGCGCCAACGGGCCGTGATGGCGGCGGAGCGCTCCTCGAGGTCGGCCAGCTCCTTCTCGAGCCGTCCCAGGCGGTCCTTCGAGGCGGAATCCGTCTCCCGCTTCAGCGCCTCGCCCTCGATCTTGAGCCGCACGATCTCGCGGTCGATGTTGTCGAGCTCCTCGGGCTTCGAATCG
>CAXUHE010000373.1:0-2281 GCA_964250725.1 uncultured Enterovirga sp.
TTGCGCGCCGCGAAGGAGCTGGGCATCGCGACGGTCGCGGTGCATTCGACGGCCGATTCCGACGCCATGCACGTGCGGCTCGCGGACGAGAGCGTGTGCATCGGCCCCCCGGCCGCGCGCGACAGCTACCTCAACGTGCCGGCGCTGATCGCCGCCTGCGAGATCACCGGGGCGGACGCCGTCCATCCGGGCTACGGGTTCCTGTCCGAGAACGCGCGCTTCGCGGAGGTGCTGGGCCACCACGGCATCACGTTCATCGGCCCGAAGCCCGAGCATATCCGGATCATGGGCGACAAGATCGAGGCGAAACGCACCGCGCGCCGGCTCGGCATCCCGTGCGTGCCGGGCTCGGACGGCGGCATCACGGATGACGGGGAGGCGGCGCGCGTCGCGGCCACCATCGGCTATCCGGTGCTCGTCAAGGCGGCGGCGGGCGGCGGCGGGCGCGGCATGAAGGTGGCGCGCGACGAGGCCTCGCTCTCCGACGCGCTATCGACCGCCCGGCAGGAGGCCATGGCGGCCTTCGGGGACGACGCGGTCTATCTGGAGAAGTACCTGGAGAAGCCCCGCCACATCGAGATCCAGGTGCTCGGCGACGGGCGCGGCGACGCGATCCATCTCGGCGAGCGCGACTGCTCGCTCCAGCGTCGCCACCAGAAGGTCTGGGAGGAAGGCCCCTCCCCGGCGCTGAACGAGACGGAGCGCGACACCATAGGCACGACGGTCGCGAACGCCATGAAGGAGCTCCACTATCTCGGGGCCGGCACCGTCGAGTTCCTCTACGAGGACGGGCGCTTCTACTTCATCGAGATGAACACGCGCGTGCAGGTCGAGCACCCCGTGACCGAGATGATCACGGGCATCGACATCGTGAACGAGCAGATCCGGCTCGCGGCCGGGGGCTCGCTCTCCGTGACGCAGGACGAGGTGAAGCTCGGCGGCCACGCGATCGAGTGCCGGATCAACGCCGAGCACCCGGCGACCTTCCGGCCGTCGCCCGGCCTGATCAGCTATTTCCATCCGCCGGGCGGCCTCGGCGTCCGGGTCGATTCGGCCGCCTACCAGGGCTATCGCATCCCGCCGAACTACGATTCGCTCGTCGGCAAGCTGATCGTGCACGGGCGCACCCGCAACGAGTGCCTGATGCGGCTGCGCCGCTCGCTCGACGAGTTCGTGGTGGACGGGGTCGACACCACGTTGCCGCTGTTCCGCACCCTCGTGCGCAACGCGGATATCCACGACGGGCGCTACGACATCCACTGGCTCGAGCACTTCCTCTCGGCCGAAGCCGAACCCGCGCCGAACTGAGGCGACGATGGCCGGCATCCAGCGCGTCGAGATCACGCCGGAGATCCTGCTGAAGGCCTACGCGGCCGGCATCTTCCCGATGGCGGAGGATGCGGACGATCCGAGCCTGTTCTGGGTCGAGCCGAAGACGCGCGGCATCGTCCCGCTGGACGCCGTCCACGTGTCGCGCAGGCTCGCGAGGACGATCCGCCAGGACGTGTTCGAGATCCGGGTCGACACCGATTTCGACGCCGTGATCGCGGGCTGCGCGGCCCCGGACGAGGACCGGGACAGGACCTGGATCAACGCCCGCATCCGCCGGCTCTACGGCGACCTGTTCGATCTCGGGCATTGCCACACGGTCGAGGCGTGGCGGGACGGCCGCCTCGTCGGCGGGCTCTACGGCGTACGGCTCGGCGCGGCGTTCTTCGGCGAATCGATGTTCCACCGCGAGCGCGACGCCTCGAAGGTCGCGTTCGTGCATCTCTGCGCGCGGCTGCGGGCGGCGGGGTTCAGCCTGCTCGACGCGCAGTTCGTGACCGACCACCTCGCTAGCCTGGGGGCCGTCGAGGTGCCGCGCGGCGCCTACCAGTCGCTCCTGTCGGAGGCCGTCGAGGCGGAGGCCGACTGGTGGATCTGGCCCGCCGGGATGACGGTCCCGGGCGCCCTCGCGCTGGAGGCCCTGTGACTACTCGGCAGCGTGTGCCTGCGCGGCGCGGGCCGTCGTCTGGATCACCTCGAAACCCTCGAATTGCGGGTGCCCGAGATACATGGGCCTCGTGCCGGGCGCGCGGGCATGCGAGCGGCGGAACTGCTCGGAGGTCGTCCAGGCGTCGAAATCCGCCTTCGACGACCAGATCGTGTGCGACGAGTAGAGCACGTGGTCGTCGCGCTCGGGACCGCGCAGCAGGTGGAACTCGACGAAGCCCTTCATCTCGCCGAGCGAGCTGTCGCGGTCCCGCCACACGGTCTCGAATTCCTCGGTCGCGTCCTT
>CAXUHE010000374.1:0-2277 GCA_964250725.1 uncultured Enterovirga sp.
CTTCGTGCGCAGCCATTTCGACGGCATGGAGGTCCGCATCGCCGACGCGCCGCGCGCCGACGAGATCATGGTGGCGGTCGCCGTGACGAGCGCCGGCCGCCCCCTGCCCCGCGTCGGCGGGCTCGAGGTGGCGGACATCAAGGGTGAGGACGGGCTTCGCTGACGCGGGCAGCCCGATCGTGAGTTGCGGCAACCAGAAGGAGAGTGATGATGTCACGACGAATCGTTTTGGGAGCCCTCGCGATGGGGCTCGGGATCGCGGCGGCGCCCGCCGCCTTCGCGCAGAAGGCGCTGACCGGCGAGGTGAAGATCGGCGAGGTGAACAGCTATTCGGGCCTGCCCGCCTTCACCGAGCCCTACCGCAAGGGCTGGCAGCTCGCGGTCGAGGAGGTCAACGCGGCCGGCGGGATCAACGGCAAGAAGCTGGTCGTCATCTCGAAGGATGACGGCGGCAAGCCGGCCGACGCGCTGACCGCCGCGAACGAGCTCGTCTCGCGCGAGGAGGTCGCCATGCTGGCGGGCGGCTTCTTCTCGAACGTGGGCCTCGCGCTCGCCGATTTCGCCAAGCAGAAGAACGTCTTCTACTTCGCGGGCGAGCCCCTGACGGACGCCATGGTGTGGTCGGGCGGCAACAAGAACACCTTCCGCCTTCGGCCCTCCAACTACATGCAGGCCGCGATGCTGGCCGAGGAGGCCGCCAAGCTCCCCGCGAAGAAATGGGCGACGGTCGCGCCGAACTACGAGTACGGCCAGTCCGCCGTCGCGGTGTTCAAGCAGATCCTCTCGGCCAAGCGCCCGGACATCGAGTGGGTCGGCGAGCAATGGCCGCCCCAGGGCAAGATCGACGCCGGGCCGATCGTGCAGGCGCTCGCCGCCACGAAGCCCGAAGCCATCCTCAACGTGACCTTCGGTCCGGACCTCGTGAAGTTCGTGCGCGAGGGCAACTCGCGCGGCCTGTTCAAGGACCGCTCGGTCGTGTCCTTCCTGACGGGCGAGCCCGAATATCTCGATCCGCTGAAGGAGGAGACGCCCGAGGGCTGGCTCGTAACGGGCTATCCCTGGTACGCGATCCACACGGACGAGCACAACGCCTTCTACAAGGCCTACGAGGCGAGGTTCGGCGACTATCCGCGCCTCGGCTCGCTCGTCGGCTACACGCTGATCAAGTCGGCCGCCGCGGTGCTCACCAAGGCGAACTCGACCGACACCGCGAAGCTGATCGCGGCCGCCGAAGGCATCTCGTTTCCGTCCCCGTTCGGGACCGCGACGCTCCGGGCGATCGATCACCAGTCGACGATCGGCGCCTATGTGGGCAAGACCGCCGTCAAGGACGGCAAGGGCGTGATGGTCGATTTCGTCTATCGCGACGGCGCCAAGTACCTGCCGTCCGACGCCGAGGTCGCCAAGATGCGGCCGACGAACTGAGGCCGACGGGGCGCGACGCCAGAACCTCTCCCCAAGGGGAAAGGTCGAGTCGGCGTCAGCCGACCGGGTGAGGGGGAAGCGCTCTATCCGGAGAGGTTGCTACCCCCTCACCCTGCCCTCTCCCCCTAGGATCTCGGGCTTGCCCGAGATCTGCATCAGGAAGTGCGTAGATCGGGCAAGCCCGATCTACGTGGGAGAGGGTTCCCCGAGCCTGACCCGAGTCACCTGAGATGGCCTCGATCGCGCGTCCTCCCTCACCCCGCCTTCTTCCCGACGGGGAGAGGGTTCACGGCGAGACTGCGAGACACATTTGAGCTTCCTCGTCGTCCAGTTCCTGACAGGCCTCGCGAGCGCGGCCTCTCTGTTCCTCGTCGCGTCGGGCCTGTCGATCATCTTCGGCGTGACGCGGATCGTGAACTTCGCGCACGGCGCGTTCTACATGCTGGGCGCCTATCTCGCGTATACCCTGACGGAGCGGTTCTCCGGCGCGTTCGGCTTCTGGGGCGCCATCGTGGCGGCGGCGCTGATCGTCGCGGCGCTCGGCGCCGTCGTGGAGATGCTGCTCCTGCGCCGCATCTATCACGCGCCCGAGCTCTTCCAGCTCCTCGCGACCTTCGGCCTGACGCTCGTCATCGAGGATCTGGCGATCATCATCTGGGGTCCGGAGGACCTGGTCGGCCGGCGCGCGCCGGGCTTCCGCGGATCGGTCGAGATCCTCGGGCAATCGGTGCCGAGCTACGACCTGTTCCTTCTGGTGCTGGGGCCGCTCGTGCTCGGGCTCCTCTGGTTCCTCTTCCACCGCACGCGGTTCGGCATCCTGGTGCGGGCCGCGACCCAGGACCGCGACATGGT
>CAXUHE010000375.1:0-2274 GCA_964250725.1 uncultured Enterovirga sp.
GAGCTTCGTGATCGACCCGGACCACCCGAACACGATCGCGCCGGGCAAGCGCCCGCTTCACACGATCATCCCGGGCATGCTCGCGAAGGACGGCCGGACCGTCATGCCGTTCGGCGTGATGGGCGGGCACTACCAGGCGATGGGCCACGCGCATCTCGTCTCGAAGGTGGTCGAGTTCGGCATGGACCTGCAAGCCGCGATCGACCTGCCGCGCCTGTTCCCGCGACACGACAGCGGCATCCTCGACCTCGAGGCCCCACTTCGCGAGAGCGCCGGTGCGGAGCTCGCCCGCCGCGGCTTCAAGACCGGCGCGACGCCGACCCCGATCGGCGGCGCGCAGGCGATCTGGATCGATTGGGAGCAGGGCACCCTGATCGGCGCCTCGGACCCGCGCAAGGACGGCTGCGCCATCGGGTACTGAGACGCGACGCAACCTGGAGGCGGCGTTGGCGTTGACGACGGACAAGGGGACGCTCGGCGTCCCCATCTCGTCAGGCTCTCCGATGCGCTCCGTCACCCTCACCGCCGCGATGATCCTCGCGGCCCTCACCGGTTCCGCATTCGCCTCCGAGAACGGCGGCGACCGCCAGGCCGCGGGAGGCGCGTTCATGTCGAGCTACTCGCAAGGGGCGTATTCGAGCCCGGCGCGGGCTGGCGATCCCGCGCCGTCGCAGGGTTTCGGATCGACCGGTGGCCGGGATGTGTCGGCCACCGGCTCGATCACGCCGCGTGCGCCGCGGCGGGCTCGCTGACATGGGGCGGGCAGCCCTGATCCGTGTCGCGGCAGCCGCTACGGCCGCGCTGGTGACCACGGCGGCCGTCTCGCAGTCGCGGCCGGTCTCGACCGCGATGACGTGCCAGCAGGCGCGCGGCTTCGTGGCGAGCCGGGGTGCGGCGGTCATCGGAACGGGCGGCATGACCTACGATCGGTTCGTGCGCGACCGGCGCTACTGCGAGGCGACCGAGATCACTTCGAACGCCTTCGTGCCGACGCGCGACGATCCGCGATGCCTCATCGGTTATCGCTGCCTCGAACCGAGCCAGGACTGGTTCGGCGAGGATTCCTGACGGCGCTCTCGCCGGAAGGCGAGCGTGTGATCCCGTGATCCGCGTATGACGTGATCCGGGGGACGATCCCGCCGGTCCGGCCATGCTTGTGCACGTCCGCGGTTTCGGTCAGGGACACACGCGACAGCGTGCATCCATCCCTGAACGACCGACGGCCATGATTCATGTGAGATTTCCCGACGGCGCAGAGCGCGAGTTCCCCGAGGGCGCGACGGGCGGAGAGGTCGCGGGCGCGATCTCGAAGTCGCTCCAGAAGCGCGCGATGGCGCTGAAGGCGGACGGCGTCGTGCGCGACCTCTCCGCGCCCGTGCCGGACGGCGCGACGATCGAGATCCTGACGCGCGACGCGCCCGAGGCGCTCGAGCTGATCCGCCACGACGCCGCGCATGTGATGGCGGAGGCGGTGCAGGAGCTGTGGCCCGGCACGCAGGTGACGATCGGGCCCGTCATCGAGAACGGGTTCTACTACGATTTCGCCCGGGAGGAGCCGTTCCGGCCCGAGGACTTGGCGCTCATCGAGGCGAAGATGCGCGAGATCGTCCAGCGCAACGCTCCCATCACCTGCGAGACCTGGGACCGCGAGCGCGCGAAGGCTCACTTCCGGGACAAGGGCGAGGCCTACAAGGTCGAGCTGGTGGACATGATCCCGGCCGACCAGGCACTCCGTATCTACCGGCAGGGCGAGTGGCTCGACCTCTGCCGGGGGCCTCACGGCGCCTCGACCGGCGGGATCGGCCAGGCCTTCAAGCTGATGAAGATCGCGGGCGCGTACTGGCGGGGCGATTCGAGCCGGCCGATGCTCCAGCGGATCTACGCGACCGCCTGGGCGAACGAGGCCGACCTCAAGGCCTACCTGACCCAGCTCGAGGAGGCCGAGCGGCGCGACCATCGCCGGCTCGGCCGCGAGATGAACCTGTTCCACTTCCAGGAGGAGGGGCCGGGCGTCGTCTTCTGGCACCCGCATGGCTGGACCATGTTCCAGAGCCTCGTCGCCTATATGCGCCGCCGGCTCGCCGGGACGTACCAGGAGGTCAACGCCCCGCAGGTGCTCGACAAGTCGCTCTGGGAGACCTCCGGCCATTGGGGCTGGTACCGGGAGAACATGTTCCAGGTGCAGTCGGCCGGGGACGAGGCGGAGGACAAGCGCGTCTTCGCGCTGAAGCCGATGAACTGTCCGGGCCACGTGATGATCTTCAAGCACGGGCT
>CAXUHE010000376.1:0-2261 GCA_964250725.1 uncultured Enterovirga sp.
ATACAAAGTGCGTGCGCTCCCGGACGAGCCGTGACACGATCGCGGCGGACGAGCGGGAGAGCGGGATGACCACCAGACGAGCCCATCAGGCCGCGACGCGTCGCCATGTCCTGGCGGGCGGGCTCGCGGGAGCGTCGGTGCTCTGGGCCGGCTCGCTCCGGGCCCAGAAAGCGCAACCGACCACGCTCGTCGGCGTCATCGAGGAGGATCCCGCGTTCATGAACCCGGCGATCACCGCGCTGATTTCGAGCTACCTGGCCGGCACGATGGTTCATTCGGCGCTGACCAACATCCGTCCGAACGGCGATATTCAGCCTGAGCTCGCCGAAAGCTGGGAAATTTCGCCGGACGGGCTCACCTACACGTTCCACCTGCGCCGCGACGTGCTCTGGCACGACGACGTCCCGTTCACGTCGGCCGACGTGAAGTTCTCGATCGAGAACGCGAACGCGAAGCTCCACCCCTGGGGCCGGGGCGCCTACCGGGCGCTGGACAGGATCGAGACGCCCGATCCCCACACGGCGATCCTCCGGCTGAAGCAGCCGCAGGCCTCGCTCATGCTCGGGACGGACCGGGCGTGCAGCGCGATCCTGCCGAAGCACATCTGGGAGAAGGAGGACATCCTCAAGAGCCCCTACAACCAGAAGCCTGTCGGCACGGGCCCCTACAGGTTCGTCGAATACGTGCGCGGCCAGTCCATCCGCTACGCGAAGAACACCAAGTTCTTCGGCGGCGCGCCCCAGATCGACGAGATCATCCTGCGCATCATCCCGGACCCGGCGGCCCGCATGGCGGCCTTCGAGAACGGCGACGTCGACATGATCTACCAGGGCGCGCTGCCCTTCTCGGAGGCGCCGCGCCTGGAGAAGATGAAGGGCGTGACGGTGAAGCGGACCGACGTGCGCGGGGCGGCCTATCTCGGCATCATCAACACCCGCCGCAAGCCCTACGACGACGTGCGGGTGCGCCACGCCCTCGCGCACGCGATCGACCGCGCCTTCATCCGCGACAACGTCGCGACCGGCTCCACGATCAAGATGATCGGGCCGGTGCCGCCCGCCTCCGCCCTCTACGACGACACGCTCGCCGACTACGCCTTCGACCCGAGGAAGGCCGGCGAGATGCTGGACGCGGCGGGCTTCCCGAAGAAGGCCGACGGGACGCGCTTCACCTTCGACCTCCTCTGGCCGAGCTACGACATCGTCGTGGCGAAGACCGCCGACATCGTCTTCCGCAACCTGTCCGACATCGGCCTCAAGGTGAACCTGCAGCCGCTGGAGCGCGCCGCTCTCAACCAGAAGGGGTACGTCGCGCTGCAATTCGACATGCTGATCGAGACCTACGGCCAGGGGCCCGACCCCGATATCGGCGTCGAGCGGCTCTACAACTCGAACAACATCCAGAAGCCTCCCGCGCCCTTCACCAACGCGAGCGGCTACTCCAACCCGGAGGTCGACCGGCTGTTCGACGAGCAGCGCGTGCATGTCGATCCCTCGAAGCGCAAGGCGTCGTACGCGAAGATCCAGGAGATCGTCTGGCGCGACCTGCCGGTCCTGCCGATCTTCGCCTACCACGCGCCCAACGCCTTCCGGTCGTCCTACGTGACGGGGCTGTTCGAGGATTCCTACGGGCACGGGGAGAACTTCACGAGGGCGCGCCTCGTCAAGGCATGATGGCGCGCGCTCGCGGGAACCAACGGACCATGCCGTCCGCCCGGCGCCGCCATGTCCGGTAGCCTCCTGCGCTTCTGCGCCGGCCGGCTGCTGCTCGCGGTCCCGCTGCTCGTCGCGATCGTGGCGCTGACGTTCGTGCTGATCCAGCTCGCGCCGGGCGATCCGGCGACGCTGCTCGCCGGCGACGCGCCCTCGCCCGAGCTCCTCGCGAGCATCCGTGCGGAATACAACCTCGACCGGCCGCTGCTCGACCAGCTCGGGATCTATCTCTGGCGCGCGGCGCATCTCGATTTCGGCCGCTCGATCTATTTCGGGCGGCCGGTCATGGACGTCGTCCTCGAGCGGGTGCCCGCGACGCTGATCCTGACCGGGACCGCGATGGCGCTGGCCTCGGTGTTCGGCATCGTGCTCGGCGTCTGGGCGGGCGCAAGGCACGGGACCGCGGTCGACAGCGCGGTGAGCGCGATGTCGCTCGTGGGCTATTCCGTGCCGACCTTCTGGCTCGGCCAGCTCCTGGTTCTCCTCTTCGCGGTCGTCCTCAACGTCCTGCCCGCGGGCGGCATGGTGGCGACGCGCATCCGCTACACC
>CAXUHE010000377.1:0-2206 GCA_964250725.1 uncultured Enterovirga sp.
CCCCCAGGACGCGCTCTACACGCTGGTCGAGCGCGAGGGCGCGGACGAGACCGCGACCGTGATCGGCTCGCTCGCGGGCGTGCTCTTCGCGGGCGAGACCAGTGCCGCGCTCCTCGACGCGATCGACGATCCCGCGACCCGCATCGTCAGCCTGACGGTGACGGAGAACGGATACTGCCTCGACCCGGCGACCAAGACGCTCGACCCCGGGCATCCGCTGGTCCGGGCCGACCTCGCGGAACCGTCGCGCCCGCGGAGCGCGATCGGCGTCCTGGTCGAGGGGCTACGGCGTCGGCGGGAGGCGGGCCGGCCCGCCTTCACGCCGCTCACCTGCGACAACATCCAGGGCAACGGCCACGTCCTCCAGGCCGCCGTCACGGCGCATGCGCGCCTCCGCGACGGCCACCTCGCCGACTGGATCGAGGCCGAGGTCGCGTTCCCCTCCACCATGGTCGACCGCATCACGCCGCGCACCATCCCGGCCGACATCGCGTGGCTGGAGGCGCGCTACGGCTTGCGCGACCGCTGGCCGGTCGTGTGCGAGCGCTTCACGCAATGGGTGATCGAGGACCGTTTCCCGCAAGGCCGCCCGGCCTGGGAGCGGGTCGGGGCGCAGTTCGTGGAGGACGTCGTGCCCTACGAGGTGATGAAGCTGCGCCTCCTCAACGCGAGCCACCTCGCGGTCTCCGGCCTCGGCCGGCTCGCGGGCTACGCGACGATCGACGCGTCGATGGCGGACCGGCGGATCGCGGGCGTGATGAGCGCGCTGATGGACCGCGAGACCGGCCCGACCCTGCCGCCCGTGCCCGGCATCGACCTCGCGGCCTACAAGCGCACGCTCCTCGCGCGGTTCGGCAACACGGCGATCAAGGACACGGTCGACCGCGTGAACACGGATGCGCCGTTGAACGTGCTGCTCGACCCGATCCGGGACCGCCTCGAGGCGAACGCGCCGCTGGACCTGCTCGCGCTGGCGCTCGCGGCCTGGCTCTACCGGGTCCGCGGCACGGACGAGCGCGCCCACGCCATCGAGGTGCGGCACCCGCTGGCCGACCTCATGCGCGAGAAGGCCGCCGAGGGCAGGGCCGACCCGGGGCCGCTCCTGTCGATCCGCCCGCTCTTCGGCGAGCTCGGCGGCGACCCACGGCTCGTCGAGCCGGTGCGGCGCTGGCTCGGGCTGCTCTACGGCTCGGGCATTGAGGCGACGCTGGACGCGGCGGCGCAGACCACCTGACGTAGCGCATAGGTAGCGGTTGACACGCCGCCGGTTGGCTTCCACCAATCGTCGCAGGATACAGCGCCGAACACACGGCGCGGCAGGGGACGCAGATGGCACGCACCAACAGATCTCGCATCGCGACCGGACTCGCCGGATTGGCGGCCGCGATCGCCGGGATCGGATCGGCCGCGGCGGAGTCCACGCTGACCATCGCGACCGTGAACAACGGCGACATGATCGTCATGCAGAAGCTGTCGGCCGAGTTCGAGAAGCTCCATCCCGACATCAAGCTGCGCTGGGTGGTGCTGGAGGAGAACGTGCTGCGCCAGCGCGTGACGACCGACATCGCCACCAAGGCCGGGCAGTTCGACGTGCTGACGATCGGCAATTACGAGGTGCCGATCTGGGCGAAGCAGGGATGGCTCGAGCCGATGGACAACCTGCCGGCCGGCTACGGGGCGGACGACATCCTCGGCACCGTCCGCGAGGGTCTCAGCTCCGGCGGCAAGCTCTACGCGCTCCCCTTCTACGGCGAGAGCGCGATGACGTATTATCGCAAGGATCTGTTCGACAAGGCCGGCCTCAAGATGCCCGCCGAGCCGACCTACGACGAGATCAAGGGCTTCGCCGCCAAGCTGACCGACAAGGCGAACGGCGTCTACGGCATGTGCCTGCGCGGCAAGCCCGGCTGGGGCGAGAACATGGCCTTCGTGACGAGCCTCGTCGACACGTTCGGAGGCCAGTGGTTCGACAAGGGCTGGAAGACCACGATCGACACGCCGGCCTGGCACAAGGCCGTGACCTACTACAACGACGTCCTCAAGGAGAGCGGCCCGCCCGGCGCGACCTCGAACGGCTTCAACGAGAACCTGGCGCTCTTCGCGGGCGGCAAATGCGCCATGTGGATCGACGCGACGGTCGCGGCCGGCCTGCTGTTCGACCCGAAGCAGAGCCAGGTCTCGGACAAGGTGGCGTTCGCCCCGATCC
>CAXUHE010000378.1:0-2196 GCA_964250725.1 uncultured Enterovirga sp.
TCTACTCGGAGAGCGCGCTGAAGGGCGCGCATTTCATCGAGCTCTGCTGCCAGCGCCGCATCCCGCTTCTCTTCCTGCAGAACATCACGGGCTTCATGATCGGGCGCGACTACGAGGCGGGCGGCATCGCGAAGAACGGCGCGAAGCTCGTCACCGCGGTCGCGACCGCCGCCGTGCCGAAGATCACGCTGATCGTGGGCGGCTCCTACGGGGCCGGCAATTACGGCATGTGCGGGCGCGCCTACTCGCCGCGCTTCCTCTTCACCTGGCCGAACTCGCGCATCTCCGTCATGGGAGCGGAACAGGCAGCTTCGGTGCTCGCGACCGTGCGGCGCGACAACCTCAAGGCTGGCGAGGAGTGGTCGGCGCCCGAGGAGGAGGCGTTCAAGGCGCCGATCCGGACCCAGTACGAGCAGGAGGGCTCGCCCTACTACGCGACCGCGCGGCTGTGGGACGACGGCATCATCCTGCCCTCGGAGACCCGACGCGTGCTCGCGCTCGCGCTCTCCGCCACGCTGAACGCCCCGATCCGCGAGACGCGCTTCGGCCTGTTCCGGATGTGAGGGAGAGAGGGCAAATCCACGCGGTTTTATGCTGCTCGCGGCCGGATCGCATGTAGCGCATCGCCGATCGCGCGTCGGCGTTCCATCAGCTCGTAATCCGTCTGAAGGCCCATGAAGAAGCCCTCCGACATCCCGAAATAGCGCGCGAGCCTCAGATCCGTATCGGCGGTGACAGCGCGTTTGCCGAGGACGATCTCGTTGATGCGGCGCGGCGGCACGCCGACCGCGCGAGCCAGTCCCGTCTGCGACAGCCGCATGGGTTCCAGGAAGTCGTGAAGGAGGACCTCTCCCGGATGCGGATTCGCCAGGAGGTCAGTGGTAGTCGACGATCTCGACATCGTACGCATGTCCGTTTCTCCATACGAAGCAGATCCGCCACTGATCGTTGATGCGGATCGAATGCTGGCCTGCGCGCGTGCCTTTCAGGGCCTCGAGCCGATTGCCGGGCGGCACGCGCATGTCCTCGAGCGTGCGCGCGTTGTTCAGGAGACGGAGCTTGCGCAAGGCACCGTCCTGGATGTCGCCGGGGAGATGCCTGCTCCGGCGCCCCGACCAGATCGTCTCCGTCTCGCGACTTCGAAATCCCGCGATCATGACAATTTATAACGCGACGCGTTATATCGGACAAGTGTTGCCCTGTCCGACCGCTCAGGCCATGCTGAAGGCCAGCTCAGCGTAGAGGCCGTCGTGCTCACCTCCGTCCTGGTCGCCAACCGCGGCGAGATCGCGTGCCGCGTCTTCCGCACCGCGAAGCGGATGGGGATGCGTACGATCGCGGTCCATTCCGACGCCGACCGGGAGGCGATGTTCGTCCACATGGCGGACGAGGCCTACGCGATCGGGCCCGCGCCCGCCGCCGAGAGTTACCTGCGTGTCGACGCGATCGTGGCGGCCGCGAAGGCGAGCGGCGCCGAGTGCATCCATCCGGGCTACGGCTTCCTGTCGGAGCGGGCGGAGTTCGCGGAGGCCTGCGAGGCGGCCGGGATCGTGTTCGTCGGCCCGCCGGCCTCCGCCATCCGGGCGATGGGCCTCAAGGACGCCGCCAAGACGCTGGTGGAGAGCGCCGGTGTGCCGGTCGTGCCCGGCTATCACGGCGAGCGGCAGGAGCCCGACGTCCTGCGGGCGAAGGCGGCGGAGATCGGCTACCCGGTCCTCATCAAGGCGGTGGCGGGCGGCGGCGGCAAGGGCATGCGTCGCGTCGACGATCCGGTCGAGTTCCACGCGGCGCTGGCGGGCGCGAGCCGAGAGGCGCAGGCGAGCTTCGGCGACCCGCGCGTGCTCGTCGAGCGGTACGTGCTCCAGCCGCGCCACGTCGAGATCCAGGTCTTCGCCGACGCGCACGGCAACGCGGTCTCGCTCTTTGAGCGGGATTGCTCGCTCCAGCGTCGCCACCAGAAGGTGATCGAGGAGGCCCCGGCGCCGGATATGCCGCCCGAGATGCGCGCCGCCATGGGGCGCGCGGCGGTCGAGGCCGCGAAGGCGGTCGGCTACCGGGGCGCCGGCACCGTCGAGTTCATCGCGGACGGCCGCGACGGGCTTAGGCCGGACCGCTTCTTCTTCATGGAGATGAACACGCGCCTCCAGGTCGAGCACCCGGTCACGGAGGCGATCACCGGGCTCGACCTCGTCGAGC
>CAXUHE010000379.1:0-2184 GCA_964250725.1 uncultured Enterovirga sp.
CGCTCGGCGCCTATCGGGGCATGGCGGTCGCGGGCTGCGACCCGGACGAGATGGGAATCGGGCCGGTCTTCGCCGTGCCGAAGCTCCTCAAGCAGCACGGCCTCACGGTCGACGATATCGACTTGTGGGAGCTGAACGAGGCCTTCGCGGTGCAGGTTCTGTATTGCCGCGACCGGCTCGGCATCCCGAACGAGAAGCTCAACGTCGACGGCGGCGCGATCTCGATCGGGCACCCCTACGGCATGTCGGGCGCCAGGATGACCGGGCACATCCTCATCGAGGGCAAGCGCCGGGGCGCGAGATACGGCGTCGTCACCATGTGCGTCGGCGGCGGCATGGGCGCGGCCGGGCTGTTCGAGATCTACTGAACGCGATCAGGATCAGGCGCGGGATCCCTCTCCCAATGGGAGAGGGCAGGGTGAGGGGTTACGAGCTATCCGGAGAGGGCGCTCCCCCTCACCCGGGCGGCGCGTTCCGCGCCTGCTCGACCTCTCCCCCTCGGGGAGAGGTGAACCGCGCTCTGCCCATCAATGCAGCGGCAGGCCCACGTAGTTCTCCGCGATGGTGCGCGCCGCGTTCTCCGAGCTCGTCACGAGGTCGAGTTCCGCGATCTGCCGGCGCAGGTCGAACTCGCTCGGGTTGTCGAAGCGGTGCAGCATCGAGGTCATCCACCACGAGAAGTGCTGCGCGCGCCAGATGCGCTTCAGCGCCTTCTCCGAGTAGCCGTCGAGCCCCTCGCTCGTCCCGTGATGGTAGAAGCGCTCGAAGGCCTGGCCGAGCACGAAGACGTCCGCCATCGCGAGGTTCAGGCCCTTGGCGCCGGTCGGCACCACGATGTGGGCCGAGTCGCCCGCGATGAACAGCCGCCCGTGCCGCATCGGCTCGCGCACGTAGCTGCGCATCGGCACGACGTTCTTCTGGAAGATCGGCCCTTCGATCAGCGCGAACCCGTCGCCCTCGACGCGGGTCTGCAGCTCCTCCCAGATCCGGTCGGAGGACCAGTCCTCGGGCTTCTCGGCCGGGTCGCACTGGAAGTACATGCGCTGCACGCCGGGCGAGCGCGTCGAGATCAGCGCGAAGCCGCGGTCGTGGCGCGCGTAGATCAGCTCGTCCGAGGAGGGGGGCGCCTCGGTCAGGATGCCGAACCAGCCGAACGGGTAGACGCGCAGGTAGTCGGTGCGCTCGCCCTCCGGCATCGCGGCGCGCGACGGCCCGTAGAAGCCGTCGCAGCCGGCCACGAAGTCGGCCGAGACCTCGCGCGCGACCCCGTCCGAGGTCGTGAAGCGCACGACCGGGCTCGTGGTCACGCCCTCGATCGCGACGTCCGTCGCGCTGAAGGCGATCTCGCACCCGTCCGCGAGCCGCGCCGCGATGAGGTCCTTCAGCACCTCGTGCTGCGGGTAGACGGTGACGGAGCGGCCCTCGGTGAGACCGTAGAGGTCGATCCGACGCGTCTCGCCCGCGAAGCGGAAGTTGAACCCGTGATGGTTGAAGCCCTCGCGCTTGAGCCTGTCGCCGACGCCCGCCTCGACCATCAGGTCGACCGTGTTCTGCTCGAGCACGCCCGCGCGGATCGTCGCCTCGATCACGTCGCGGGTCCGGGACTCGACGATCAGCGACGAGATGCCCGCCCGGTGCAGGAGGTGGGAGAGCATCAGCCCGGCCGGGCCCGCGCCCACGATCGCCACCTGTATGCGCTCCATGCTCGTGACTCTCCAGTCGACCGCGGCCCTCCCGATGCCCGGGGGCCTACGCGTCAGATATCGGTACGGTCAGAGATAGGCCCCGAGGGCTCTCGTCCGCAATGGACGATCGGGGCGTTTCCGCGTAACATCCGCGACATCGATCCTGCGACGCGGCATCATCGCGACAGCCGATGGCGTAGCCGGCCTGATCCTGCGCCCGTCGATGCCGCATTCGTGAGCGGATGCGACGAAATGGTCCGAGAATATCGATCCGGCTCTTGACGCCGTACCCGGCTGGCACTAGTTCAACGCCAGCCCTGGCACTCTCGGTTCACGAGTGCTAGCCGGAGGCCAGGGCGGTTCAGCCGCTTATCCGAAATCGCGAGAGGTATCGCATGAATTTCCGTCCGTTGCACGACCGCGTCGTCGTTCGCCGTATCGAGAGCGAAGAGAAGACCAAGGGCGGCATCATCATCCCGGACACCGCCAAGGAGAAGCC
>CAXUHE010000380.1:0-2180 GCA_964250725.1 uncultured Enterovirga sp.
GAGGCGAACCGCCCCGGCTACGACCTGATCGTCCAGGGCGAGAGCGGCGTCATGGACATCACGGGCGAGGCCGACGGGCCGCCCACCAAGGTCGGCACCTCGATCGCCGATCTGGTGACCGGCCTCTATGGCGCGCAGGCCGTGCTCGCGGCCCTCGCCCAGCGGGAGCGGACCGGGCGGGGAGGGCGCGTCGACGTCTCCATGCTGGACGCGATGGCCTCGCTCCTGACCTTCAACGCCGGAATGTATTTCGCGTCCGGCGAGACGCCGCGGCGGCGCGGCAACGCCCACCCGACGATCGCGCCCTACGAGACCTTCGAGGCGAAGGACGGCTGGGTGAATATCGGCGTCGCCAACGACAAGTTCTGGTCGCTCTTCTGCGGCGTGCTCGGCCGACCCGACATCGAGACGGATCCGCGCTTCAGCCGCGCATCCGAGCGTGCGGCCAATCGCGCGGCGCTGAAGGCCGTGCTCGCCCCGCTGATCGGGGCCGAGCCTCGGCGCCATTGGGTCGACGCCCTCTCGGGCGCCGGCATTCCGTGCGGCGAGATCAAGAGTGTCGGCGAGGTCTGCGAGACGCCGCAGCTCGTGGAGCGCGGTCAGGTCGGGTCCTGCGATCACCCGACGGCGGGGCCGGTCCGCTACATCGGCAGCGCTCTGCGCTTCGGCGACGAGCCGGCGCCTGCGGCCCTGCCGCCGCCCCGGCTCGGCGAGCATACCCGCGACGTGCTCGTCGGATGGCTGGGGCTCGGGCAGGGCGAGTTCGATGGGCTCGCCCAGGCCGGCGCGTTCGGCGGAGCCTCGTCCGTGCGGGAGCGTCGGGCATGACCGACATGGAGGCGATCGGCCGCGCCATGCTCGACCGCGCCCTCGGCGAGGACAGGCAGGAATTCGGCTCGTTCTTCCTGTCGCGTCTTCTCGGCTTCACGGTCGCCTACGCGCCGGACACCTGCACGGTGTCGTTCGACGCGGTGCCGGCCCTGTTCAACCCGCAGGGCTCGCTCCACGGCGGGATCCTCGCGACCGCCATGGACATCTCGATGGGGCATCTCCTCCATCGCGTGGCCGGCGCGGGCGCGACGCTCGAGATGAAGGTGCAGTACCTCGCGCCGATCGCGGACGGCATCGTGCGATGCGAGGCGAGCTTCCTGAAGCAGGGTCGCGGCACCTCCTTCCTGCAATCGCGGGCGAGGCGTCATGACGGTGAACTCGCGGCCCACGCGACCGCGACCTGGAAGCAGCTCAGACCCAAGGGGCCGGCGTGACGGACGAGGCTCCCACGCGCCGCACCGACGTCGCGACGAGCGCGGTCATCCGCGAGTCGCTGAGCTCGATCGTGCGCGAGATGCGCCGCGCCATGGTGCAGTCCTCCTACTCGTCGATCATCTACGAGGGGTATGACTTCTCCTGCGTGCTGATCGACGGGCAGGGGCGGCTCGTGGCCGAATCCGGCGAGGACCACCCCTTCCACATCATCCCGGTCGCGGGCGCGGTGGCGGGAGCGCTGGCGATCCACGGTGAGATCGGCCCGGACGACATCCTCCTTCACAACGACCCCTATACGGGCGGCACGCATCTCAACGACGTCGCGGTGATCTGGCCCGTCCACGAGGCCGGACGGCCGATCTTCCACGTCGTGGTGAGGTCGCACTGGGGCGATATCGGCGGGATGACGCCGGGCTCGCTGAACGGGGCCGCGACCGACATCCTGCAGGAGGGGCTGCGCCTCAACTACCTGAAGCTCGACAAGAGCGGCCGCTCGGAGATGCTGCGCCTCATCTTCGACAACGTGCGGGCGACCGAGGAGGCGGCCTCCGACTTCCAGGCGGTGCTCGGCATCTGCCGCGTCGCCGAGCGGCGCCTGCGCGATCTCGCGGGCAGGTACGGCCTGGCGACCGTGGAGGCCGCGACGGACGACATCCTGGACGCGGCCGAGCGCCGGATGCGGGCCGCGCTCCGCCTCCTGCCGCAGGGCACGTTCCGCCATGTCGGCTATCTCGACGGCAACGCCGCGACGCCCCATCCGCTGGCCGTCCACGTCGAGCTGACGATCGGGCCCGACCACCTGCACGCGGATTTCACCGGCTCCTCGGCGCAGGTCGCGGCGCCGCTGAACGCCGGGCCTGCCATCGCGCCCACCTCCGTCATGACGGTCGTGAAGTCGTTCCTCGATCCGCGCG
>CAXUHE010000381.1:0-2090 GCA_964250725.1 uncultured Enterovirga sp.
CCTCCTTGTGCATGTCGATGAAGATCTCGCCGAGGCGCCCGTCCCGGTACTCGCCCGTGTGGATGTAGACCTTGTGGCCGCCGACCACGGCTTTCTGAATGTAGCCGGTGCGGCGGTCCGGCATTTTTTCGCGGAGCCGCACGGGGACTTCCACCCGCTCCACCCGCTCGATCACCCGCTCGACGATGCGCTCGGCGATCTGGGCCGTGCGCGCCGCGTTCGGCTGCTGGAGCAGCGCGTCGACCGCGTCCTCCACCTCGTCTTCATCGTCCGAGACGAGCGCCGAGTTCAGGGGCTGCGAGAGCTTCGAGCCGTCCCGGTAGAGCGCGTTCGCCTTCAAGGCGAGGCGCCAGGACATCATGTAGGCGCGGGTGCAATCCTCGATCGTCGAGTCGTTCGCCATGTTGATGGTCTTGGAGATCGCGCCCGAGATGAAGGGCTGCGCCGCCGCCATCATGCAGATGTGGCTGTCGACCGACAGGTAGCGCTTGCCCAGCCGCCCGCAGGCATTGGCGCAGTCGAAGACCGCGTAGTGCTCCTCTTTCAGGAAGGGCGCGCCCTCGAGAGTCATCGCGCCCGCCACGTGGACGTTCGCGGCCTCGATCTCCTCGCGGGAGAAGCCGAGGAAGCGCAGCAGCTCGAAGGACGGGTCGTCGAGCTTCTCGGCCGGCACGCCCAGCACGTTCACCAGGAAGTCCGGCCCGAAGGTCCACTTGTTGAACACGAACTTGATGTCGAAGGCCGACTTCATGCCCGCCTCGGCCGCCGCGATCGCCTCGTCGGTGAAACCCTTCGCGCGCAGCGAGCCCGGATTGATGGCGGGCGCCTGCGCCATCGAGCCGTGGCCAACCGCGTAGGCCTCCATCTCGGCGATCTCGTGCTCGCGGTAGCCGAGCGCGCGCAACGCATCCGGGGCCGCGCGGTTGATGATCTTGAAGTAGCCGCCGCCCGCGAGCTTCTTGAACTTCACGAGCGCGAAATCGGGCTCGATCCCGGTCGTGTCGCAATCCATCACGAGGCCGATCGTGCCGGTCGGCGCGATCACGGTCGCCTGCGCGTTGCGGTAGCCGTGCTGGCGACCGAGCACGAAGGCGCGGTCCCAGGCGGACACGGCATGCGCAACCAGGTCCGGCTGTGGGCAGGACGCGTGGTCGAGCGGCACCGGGTTCATGGAGAGGAACTCGTAGCCGAGGCTCTCGCCATGCGCCGCGCGGCGGTGGTTGCGGATGACCCGCAGCATCGAATCCGCGTTCTCGGCGTAGCGCGGGAAGGGCCCGAGCTCGCCCGCCATCTCGGCCGAGGTCGCATAGGCGACGCCCGTCATGATCGCGGTCAGTGCGCCGCACATCGCGCGGGCGGGCTGCGAGTCGTAGGACAGGCCCATCGTCATGAGGAGGCCGCCGATATTCGCGTAGCCGAGCCCGAGCGTGCGGTACTGGTAGGACAGCTCCGCGATCTCCTTCGAGGGGAACTGCGCCATCGTGACCGAGATCTCGAGCACGACCGTCCAGAGCCGGCACAGGTGCTCGTAGCCCTCGACGTCGAAGCGGCGGCTCGCCCGATCGTAGAACTGGAGCAGGTTCGCGGACGCGAGATTGCACGCCGTGTCGTCGAGGAACATGTACTCGGAGCACGGGTTCGAGGCCCGGATCCGCCCGCCCGCCGGGCAGGTGTGCCAGTCGTTCATCGTGGTGTTGAAGTGCAGGCCGGGATCCGCCGACGCCCAGGCAGCCGTGCCGATCTTGTCCCAGAGGTCGCGCGCCTTGAGCGTCTTCGTGACCTTGCCGGACGTGCGGCCGACGAGGTTCCAGTCGGCATCCTGTTCGACCGCGCGCAGGAAGTCGTCGGTCAGCGAGACGGAGTTGTTCGAGTTCTGGCCCGCGACCGTGAGGTAGGCCTCGCTATCCCAGTCGAGGTCGAAGACCGGGAAGTCGACGGTCTTCGCGCCGCCCCGCGCCATCTGGACGACGCGGCGGATGTAGTTGTCCGGCACCTGGGCGCGACGCGCGAGCTTGATCTCGCGCTTGAGCGCCGGGTTCTTCTCCGGGTCGAAGCAGCTCTCGCCCTCGCCCTCGCAGTTCACGCAGGCC
>CAXUHE010000382.1:0-2022 GCA_964250725.1 uncultured Enterovirga sp.
ACGCTCCCGATGAGCAGGATCGCGCAGAGAGCCGCCATGCAGGGCGGCAGCACGGTCCACACGAACATGTTCGCGACGGTGAAGAACGCGTTCGAGGTCGCGGTGACCCGGCTCGCGAGCGTGCCCGGCTGGCGATCCGCGAAATAGACCGGCGCATGGCCGGTGAGGTGCCGGAACAGGTCGCGCCGGAGGTCGCCCGTCACCGCCACGAAGGTGAAGCTCGCGACGAAGCTCGCGACCCGCCAGAGCAGGTTGTCGGCCGCGATCAGTCCCGCCAGCAGCGCGAGCGCCGTCCAGACCGCAGGGTTCGGCGGCCCGGCCGCGAGCGCGTCGACCAGCGCCTTGACGCCGTACTGCGTGCCGACCGAGCACCCGACGGCGGTCACGACGGCCGTGAGGATGATGCCGTGCGAGACCGGGCGCATCCTGAGATAGCGCAGGAAGAACGACCAGGGACGACTCGCGTATCTGCAGAGGTCATCCATTGCCGATCATCCTGACATCTCCGGGCTTGCCGGGAACGGACGAACCGGCCCAGTCCAAGGATGACGCGGGGAAACGTCGAGTCAAGCGGCGGGGCGCCGCGAGCGTGGCTGGATTCTCGCCTCGCCTTGCACGCAATTCAAGCATCTGGCGGGCCCAGATCATCGATGTGTCTCCCGGGTCTCCGGCATCAGCGCGAAGACCGTCACGAAAGCGATAAAGCCGAGAATTGACAAACCCATGAAGGCCGTCGCGCTGCCGAAGTGATCGGCGAGATAGCCGCCGACCGTCGTGGACACCGCGCCTCCCAGTCCGAGCCCCGTGCCGACGATCCCCTGTGCCAGGGCGAAACGGCCCGAGCGGCGGGCGATATCCGCGATCGCGAGCGGCACGACGACGCCGAGCGCGGCGGCCGAGATGCCGTCGAAGACCTGGGCGGCGACGAGGAGCATGGGATCGTGAACCAGGCTGAAGCACAGGCCACGCACCGGAAGCGCGGCGAAACCCGCGAGCAGGAGCGGTCGCCGCCCCCAGCTCTGCGCCCACTGACCGACCGATGGCGACAATGTCGCGACCATGACCTGCGGCACGATGAGGCACGCGGCGATGAGCAGCGCCGCCGAACCGCTGGAGCGCAGGGTGAGAAGGCTTCCCACGAGCGGGAGCATGGCGGCGTTGGCGAGATGGAACAGCACGACACAGAGCGCCAGGACGAGGAGCCGCCGCTCGCCCAGCAGCCGCCACCATCCCGTCCGCCCGCCGGCCCCCCCGCCGGTCCCCCCGCCGCCCCCCCCGCCGGTCTCGCCGCCGGCCTCGCTCTCGCTTCCGCCCCGCGCGAGAACCGGGTCGATCTCCGCCGGGCGGATGAGGGTCAGCGCGTAGATCGCCGGCACCATCAGGGCGGCGGTCACGAAGAAGACGGCCTGGTTCGAGATGTAGGTGCCGCAGGCGCCCATGCCGGCAGCCGCGACCGCGCTCCCGACGGACGCGAAGCTGGCGTTGCGGCCGAGCCGCGCGGCGATCCGCGCATGGCCCACGAGCCCGAGGCTCATCGCGGTGACGGCCGGCGTCAGCGTGCAGCTCGCGGCCGAATGCAGCAGCCACGCGAAGAGGATCACCGGGAAGAGCGACCCGAGCGCGAGCCCCACCGCGCTGAACCCGATCGCCACGATCGAGATCGCCGCGACGAGGCGTTTCGACGCGATCGCGTCGACGGCGGACCCCGCGGGGATCTGCCCGAACAGGCTGACGAGGCCGCCGAGCGTGAGGACGAGGCCTATATCGGTCTGCGTCCACCTCTCGGAGGTGAGGTAGACCGAGACGAAGGGTCCGAAGCCCGTCTGGAGGTTGGCGACGAAGAAGGTGAGGCCGTCGAGCCCGCGAAGGCTGGATCGAGAGGGTGCGCCGACGGCCCGCGTGGACGTCACGGCGCCGGTTTAGGGCGCTGCGCGGACGCGTCGTCCGCCGTCGGGGTCGCGGCGCCGGGAGCGGTCGCGGCGCCGGGAGCGGTCGCGGCGCCCGGAGCGGTCGCGGCGCCGG
>CAXUHE010000383.1:0-2019 GCA_964250725.1 uncultured Enterovirga sp.
GCCGAGGCGCTCGACTGGCAGGCCCACACGGTGCGGGGCGCGGTCGCCGGCGCGCTCAAGAGGAAGATGGGCCTGACGGTCGCGGCCGAGAAGGTCGAGGGCCGCGGCACCGTCTACCGCATCGCCGGGTGACCGACGATGCACGTCGGCGAGATCAAGGCTCCCGAGTGGATCGAGAAAGGTTCGGTGACGGTCCGCCTGACCGAACTCGATCCGAACGCCTGCGAGGCGCTGATCGAGGCGCTCCGGAACAGCAACCAAGCCCAGAGCCCGGAGACCCGGGACGACGATCGGGTCCGGCTCCTGATGGACCTCTGGAACGCGCTCACCGGCGACGAGTAACGTCGCTGAAAGGCGGAAGACGAGGCCGCCGGGTTCGCCCGGCGGCCTCTCTCATTGTCGCGCCAGCCGCTCGAACAACCGTCGCATTGCATAGGAGCGGACGATCGACACGGCCGTGAACACGGCGCCGATGGCTAGGTCGGTCGAGAGCGCAGTTTCGATCCCGAACAACGGGAACACGGCGCGCTGCGTCAAGACGGCGACGACGAAGCCGACCAGAACGTTCGCCAGCGCCTCGACGAACGACATCGTGCGGCTCTGGGCGGCTCGCATCTCAGACCGCCGCTGTCTCGACCCGCCCGGCGACCTGGTCGAAGGTCCGACCGTCCGCCTCGAGCACGGCCTGCAGGCCGGTGAACTCCTGCCACCGCTTCACGATGACGTCGCAGAAGCCGGGATCGATCTCCATGAGCCGCGCCTGCCGCCCCAGCTTCTCGGCCGCGATCAGGGTCGTTCCGGAGCCGCCGAAGGTGTCGAGCACGACGTCCCGCGACTTCGTCGAGTTGCGGACCGCGCGCTCGACGAGCTCGACGGGCTTCATCGTCGGATGAAGGTCGTTGACCCGCGGCTTCTTCGCGAACCAGACGTCGCCCTGGTCGCGGGCCCCGCACCAGAAACGATCGACGCCCTTCCGCCAGCCATAGAGGATCGGTTCGTACTGGCGCTGGTAATCGGAGCGCCCGAGCGTGAACTGGTTCTTCGCCCAGACGATGAAGGTCGACCAGTGCCCGCCGGCCGCCTCGAAGGCGCGCCGGAGCGTATGCAGCTCGGACGAGGACATCGCGACGTAGACCGCGCCCTTGGTGACGGCGAGGATCCCCGTCATCGCCTCGGTCAGGAAGCGCTCGAACTCGGCCGCGCCGAGGTCGTCGTTGGCGATGCGCTTGCGATTCTCCTTCGTCGAGCCCTTGCCCTCGTAGGCCACCCTGTAGGGTGGATCGACGAACGTCATGTCGGCCAGCACGCCACCGAGGCAGCGCTCGACCTCCGCGAGCACGGTCGCGTCGCCGCAGAGCAGCCGGTGCTGCCCGAGCACCCAAAGGTCACCGGGCTTCGTGACGGGCTCGTCCCCGAGGTCCGGGACCGCGTCCTCGTCGGTCAGGCCTTCGGCATCATCGGCGTCGCCGCCTGCCAGCATGCGCTCGATCTCGCCGGCGTCGAAGCCGGTCAGGTCGAGGTCGAACGTGAGGTCGCGGAGCGAGGCGAACTCCTGGGCCAGCAGTGCCTCGTCCCAGCCCGCGTCGAGGGCGAGCCGGTTGTCGGCGATGCGATAGGCAATCTTCTGCGCGTCGTTCAGGTGCGCGAGCACGATGACGGGCGCCTCGGCAAGGCCGAGCAAGGTCGCGGCCATCACCCGGCCGTGGCCGGCGATGATCGAGCCCGCCTCGTCGACCAGGACCGGGTTCACGAACCCGAACTCGGCGATCGAGGCCGCGATGCGGGCAACCTGCTCGTCCGAGTGCGTCCGGGCGTTCCGGGCATAGGGCACGAGACGCCCGAGCGGCCAGGTCTCGACCGCAAGCGTCATCGGACGTTTCCCTTATGGCCGCAGAGGGCATCCCAGGCGGCGTTGTGCTCCTGGGCCTGCCGGATCGTCTCGTCGGTGTCCCGGCGCGACCAGCGGAGCGGTTCGAAGGCGGCGCAGGACACGTCAGTCCTGCCGCCGGTGGCCGTCGT